>NZ_QKLB01000015.1:0-82979 GCF_003224295.1 Curtobacterium sp. MCPF17_046
GGAAGCTAAGCCTCTCAGCGCCGATGGTACTGCAAGGGGGACCTTGTGGGAGAGTAGGACGCCGCCGGACTTCTTTTCACAGATGTGGCCATCGGCCCTCCATCGAGAGCGAGAGCTCTCGGGAGGGTCGGTGGCCATTTCTCTTTCTCAGGGTGCTCCACAGGTCGACTCTGCGCTGGGTTCGTGATGGACTTGACGCAGGGCGAGCTGCACAGCCCACACACAACGACACAGCGGACGACCGTCGGGACATCTGATCTCGGCACGCAACGAGGAGCTACGGTGGCGAACGACGACGAACAGCGACGAGACGGGCGCGACGGCGACCGTCAGGACCGGCCTCGACGCGACGGCGGTCCGCAGCGGAGCGGTGACCGCGGTGGGTGGTCGTCCGGACCTCGCGACTTCGAACGCCGCGAGGGGCAGCGTGGCGACGACCGTCGCGGCGCCGGTCGTCCCTCCGACGAGTCGACGGATCGGCGGCCGGCTGGTCGTGACTTCCGTGAGGGTGGAGCGCGCTCGGACCGCCCCTCGTGGCGATCGGACCGCGCTTCGTCCGACCGTCCGCGTCGTGATGGTGACCGTCCCTTCCGTGGTCGCGACGACCGACCCCGTCGTGACGGTGACCGCCCGGTTCGCTCCGGGGGCTCGGATCGTCCGTTCCGCGGTGGCGACGACCGGCCGCGTCGAGACGGAGACCGTCCGTTCCGCGGTGGTGACGATCGCCCCCGCCGTGACGGGGACCGTCCGTTCCGTGGTGGCGATGACCGTCCCCGTCGTGACGGTGACCGCCCGTTCCGGAGTGGCGATGACCGGCCGCGTCGTGACGGTGACCGCCCGTTCCGGAGTGGCGACGACCGGCCGCGTCGTGACGGTGACCGCCCCTACCGCTCCAGTGGGTCTGACCGCCCGTTCCGTGGTGGCGATGACCGGCCGCGTCGCGATGGTGACCGCCCCTACCGCTCCGGCGGGTCTGACCGCCCCTTCCGTGGTGGCGATGACCGCCCGCGTCGTGACGGTGACCGCCCCTTCCGTGGCGGCGATGACCGTCCGCGCCGTGACGGAGACCGGCCGGTTCGTTCCGGTGGTCCGGACCGTCCCTTCCGCGGCGGTGACGACCGGCCCCGGCGTGACAGCGATCGTCCGTTCCGCGACGGAGGGCGTCCGCGCCGTGACGACGACCGGCCCCGGCGTGACAGCGATCGTCCGTTCCGCGACGGAGGGCGTCCGCGCCGTGACGACGACCGTCCGGGCCGCGACGGCGCCGACCGGAAGCGGTTCGGAGACGGCACGCGCTCGGCCGGCGCACGGTTCGGCGAGGCGGCCCGCGACGACTGGGAAGACCGCGACCCGTACGGCACCCGGTCGATCCGGCCGCGACACGACGACCCGGAGATCCCCGAGGAGATCCAGGCGCGTGACCTGCACCCCGCCGCGCGTGCCGAGCTGAAGACGCTGAGCAAGGACAACGCCGACTGGGTTGCCCGGCACCTCGTCACCGCCGCGATGCTCGTGGACACCGACCCGGAGCTGGCGAACCAGCACGCCCTCAGCGCGGCTCGTCGTGCCGGCCGCGTCGCCGTCGTCCGCGAGACGGCTGCGATCACGGCGTACCGGCTCGGTGACTTCGCGACGGCGCTCCGGGAACTCCGGACGTACCGACGCATCTCCGGCCGGAACGACCAGTTGCCGATGATGGTCGACTGTGAGCGCGGCCTCGGCCGACCCGAGCGTGCGCTCGAGCTGGGTCGCTCGGTCGACCGCGCCGCCCTGGAGACGCCGGTGCAGGTGGAACTCGCGATCGCGATGTCCGGAGCCCGGCTCGACCTCGGGAACCCCACAGCCGCGCTGGGCGAACTCGAGATTCCACAGCTCGACCCGTCTACGGCCTACAGCTGGTCACCGGCGCTCTACAGTGCTTACGCGGCCACGCTCGAGGAGCTCGGCCGCCAGGACGAGGCCGACGAATGGTGGGCCCGTGTCGACCGTGCGGCCGAGGCTCTCGCCGAGGCCGCTGAAGACGATGCTTGGGAGACAGTGGATGTGGTCGAGGAAGCGCTCGAAGACGACGGGTTCGACAGCGAGCCCGGACGCGACGAGTCCGACGACTCCGGACTCGAGGACGGCGAGCTCGACGACGCAGAGCTCGGGGACGCCGAGCCCGGCAACGGGTACGTCAGCACCCTCGGGAACGACGAATCCGACGGCGTCGCCGGGGACGACCTCGGAGAGCGCGACGAGGACAACCCGCGGGACATCGACGGCTCCGCAGCAGGCTGAGACCCCTCGGCCGCCGGTGGACGGCGTCGACGTGGTCCTCACCGACCTCGACGGCGTCGTCTACCGTGGACGGAACGCTGTTCCGCACGCCGTGGAGGCCCTGACCCGGGCCGCCTCGACGGCGCGTGTCGGCTACATCACGAACAACGCGTCGCGGCGCCCGGTGGACGTCGCGGAACACCTCGAGCAGTACGGTCTGCAGGTCACCGCCGACGACGTGGTGACGTCCTCCCAGGCCGGTGCGCGGCTCCTCGCGACGCTGGTTCCGGCGGGTTCCACCGTGCTCGTGATCGGTGGGCTCGGCCTGACGACGATCGTCGAACAGGCCGGCTTCGTCGTCACCGACAGCGCGGAGGACCACCCGGCTGCCGTCATCCAGGGCTTCGCCCCGGAGCTCGGCTGGAAGCAGCTCGCCGAGGCGTCCTTCGCGCTGGCGGACGCCTCCGTACCGTGGGTGGCCACCAACATGGACTGGTCGATCCCCGTCGAGCGCGGCATCGCGCCCGGTAACGGCACGCTCGTGGCGGCCGTGCACCAGGCCGTCGGCAGGATGCCGGTGGTCGCGGGCAAGCCCGAGCGGCCGATCTTCGACGCCGCCCTCGCTCGGTTCGGTGGTGCGAGCCCGCTCTTCATCGGTGACCGACTGGACACCGACATCAAGGGCGCGAACGACGCCGGCATCCCGAGCGTGCTCGTGCTCACCGGCATCGATCAGCCCAAGCAGGTGCTCGCAGCGGACCAGCGGTCGCGACCGACGTACGTGCTCCGAGACCTCCGGGGTCTGCACGAGCCGTACCCGGTGACCATCCGGCACGAGGACCGGGACGGCACGCGCCGGGTCACGGTCGGCGAGTCGACGGTGAGCATGCGAGGTCACGTCGTCCGCGCCGAACGAGTCGGACCGGACGACATGGACCTGTTGCGTGCCGGCGCGACAGCGATCTGGGACTCCGGACTGGCGATCTACGGGCTGGACGTGGACCCGAAGCTGTACGGCGGCGAGTAGCGTGACGGGCGTGGAACAGGCCCGGACCGACGACGTTGCCGAGCCGGTCCTCCCGACTGCACGGGCCGTCCCAGGACCCCCGCGGGCCGTTCCGGTAGCTCCGCGTGCAGTGCCCGGTCCGCCGCGACCTGTCGCTCCGACGAACGACACGGAGGCGCTGGACACGGAGGCGCTGGACACGGACGCGCTGGGCGCGGAGGCGCTCAACGAGCCGCTGGGGATGGGATCGCAGAACGGCGCGGCGAGCAGCACGCCGACCGGCGACGACGATCCTGCAGCGGACGGTGCCGTGCGTGCAGCTGGCGGATCTGGCGACCTCGGCGGCGACCTCCGACGGCGTGCCGAGGCCGTGGAGGCCATGCCACTCGCGGAGCGTGCGGACGCCTTCACAGCCCTGCACGACGACCTCCGGACCCGGCTCGAGCAGGGCGGGGCCGCACGTGCCTGACCGCGGCACAGCCCGTGACCAGGGGGCGCCGCTCACGTCGTCGACGCCCCGCCCCGGAGAGCATGCCACGGCAGTGACCAGCGACGCGGCACAGACCAGCGACGCAGCACAGACCGGCAACGCAGCACAGACCGGCGACGCAGCACAGACCGGCGACGCAGCACAGACCGGCAACGCAGCACAGACCGGCAACACAGCAGCGACCGGTGACAGGCCAGCGACGGGCGACCGCGCCTCCACGCAACGCCTCGACGCGGCCGTCGCTGCCAGGGGCCTCGCTCGCTCCCGCACGGCCGCCGCTGCCCTGATCCAGGCCGGACGTGTCACGGTCGACGGTGTGCCGGTGGTGAAGGCGTCGGCGCCGGTGACCGCTGCGTCCGACGTCACGGTGGACGCCGAGGACGAATGGGTCTCCCGCGCTGCGCTCAAGCTCGTCGCCGCACTCGACGCGTTCGACGTCGACCCGAGCGGGCGGACCGTGCTCGACGTCGGCGCCTCCACGGGCGGGTTCACCCAGGTGTTGCTGTCGCGAGGCGCTGCCCGTGTGGTCGCCCTCGACGTCGGACACGGCCAGCTCGCCCCCGAGATCGCCCTCGACGACCGTGTGGCGGTGGTGGAGGGGGTGAACGCCCGGAACCTCACGAGCAGCGACTACCTCGCCCTCGACCCGGCCGCGGCGGACACCAGCCTGGTGGTCGGTGACCTGTCGTTCATCAGCCTCCGCATGGTCCTGCCGGCACTGGTCGAGGCCGTGCCCGCCGACGACTTCGTCCTCCTCGTGAAGCCGCAGTTCGAGGTGGGCCGCACCGGGATCCGCGAGGGCATCGTCCGCGACGCGTCGCTGCGGCAGGACGCCCTCATGAACGTCCTCTGGGCAGCGTGGGACCTGGGCTTCGGGACGGCCGGGTTGGCGCCGTCGCCGATCGTCGGCACGCACGGCAACCAGGAGTACCTCGCGCGTCTCCAGCGGGGTCGCGGGGAGAACCCGACAGAATGGATCGTCCGGGCGACGGAACTGGCGGAGGGAGCTCCATGAGCGACGAACGACACATCCTGCTCGTCTCGCACACCGGGCGGCGCGACTCGATCGACGCCGCCGTCGAGGTCTGTGACATCCTCCACGCCGCCGGCCTCACCCCGGTGATGCCCTTCGACGAGTACGCCGACGTCCGCCGAGCGGAAGCGTCGGTCGGACAGGTCGACATCCTCGGCGTCGACGTGCGCCCGGACGAGATCGAGATCGTGATCGTCCTCGGCGGGGACGGCACGATCCTCCGCGCTGCCGAACTGGCCCGGGGCACCTCCGCACCGATCGTCGGGGTCAACCTCGGCCACGTGGGCTTCCTCGCCGAGAGCGAGCGTGACGGACTCGCCGAGACGGTCGAACGCGCGCTGACCGGCGAGTACAAGGTCGAGGAGCGCGTCGCCCTGCAGGTCGACGTGGTGGTCGGCAACGAGATCGTCTACTCCAGCTGGGCGCTCAACGAGGCGACGGTCGAGAAGGCCTCGCGGGAGCGCATGCTCGAGGTCGTGACCGAGGTCGACGGCCGACCGCTGTCCTCCTTCGGGTGCGACGGCGTGGTGTTCTCCACGCCGACCGGGTCCACCGCCTACTCCTTCTCCGGGGGCGGCCCCGTCGTGTGGCCCGACGTCGACGCCATCCTCATGGTCCCGCTGAGCGCGCACGCCCTGTTCTCCCGGCCGATCGTGGTCGGTCCGGACCGTGTCCTCGCGGTCGAGGTCCTGCGGCGCACGAGCGGCGTGGGCGTGCTGTGGTGTGACGGACGCCGGACGCACGACCTGCCTCCCGGAGCGCGGGTCGAGGTGCGCCGGTCGCCGGATCCGGTGCGGGTGGCGCGGCTCAAGGACGCTCCGTTCGCCGACCGGCTGGTGGCGAAGTTCCGCCTGCCGGTCGCGGGCTGGCGCGGCCCGCAGCGCGACGACGAGGACGTCCAGTGACGCCCTCGTGCGACCACCGCGCCGGTCCGGCCTGACCTGTCAGCGACCCAGCCGGCCGCCCGGACGACGAACACGAGCACGACCACCGGCACCACGACGTGAACCAGCAGCAGGAGCACATCCAGTGATCGAGGAAATCCGCATCTCCGACCTCGGCGTGATCGGCGACGCCACGCTCGAGCTCGGCCCGGGCTTCACCGTCGTGACCGGTGAGACCGGAGCCGGCAAGACGATGATCGTCACCGCACTCGGCCTGCTCCTCGGCGCCCGGGCGGACGCCGGCTCCGTCCGTCGCGGGGCGTCCAGCGCGGTCGTCGAGGGACGCTGGGACCTGCCGGACCACGCGGCCGTGGCCGAGCGGGTCGAGGACGCCGGCGGGACGGTGGAGGACGGCGAGCTCATCCTCACCAGGACGGTCTCCGCCGAGGGTCGCAGCCGCGCCACGGTCGGGGGCCGCAGCGCGCCCGTCGCCGTGCTCGGCGAACTGGCCGACCAGCTCGTCACCGTGCACGGCCAGTCCGACCAGATCCGGCTGACCTCGGCGTCGGCGCAGCGGGCCGCGCTCGACGGGTTCGGCGCCGGCGCGATCGAGAAGGCCCTCGCGAAGTACGTCGCCGTGTACGACGCCTGGCAGCAGCACGCCGGGGACCTCGAGACGCTCACGCGGGACCGGGACGAACGGCTCGCCGAGGCCGCGCGGCTCCGCGAGGCGTCCGAGGAGATCGAGGCAGCCGACCCGCAGCCGGGCGAGGACACCGAGCTCGCCGAACGCGCCGAGCGGCTGGGGAACCTCGAGGAGCTCCGACTGTCTGCAGGGCTCGCGCACGAGGCCGTCTCGAGCGAGTCGCTCGACGGGCCCGACGTCATCGGCCTCGTCGAGTCCGCACGGCGTGCGATCGAACGGGTGGCGAACGTCGACCAGGCCCTGCAGCCGGTGCTGGAACAGCTCACCGAGCTCGGGATCCAGGCGAGTGAGTCCTCGGCGTCGCTGTCGAGCTACATCGGCTCGCTCGAGCCGGAAGCGGGCCACGACCTCGAACTCGTCAACGAGCGCCGCGCCCTGCTCGCCGGACTGACCCGGAAGTACGGGGACACCGTCGAGGACGTCATCGCCTACGGCCAGCGTGCCTCCGACCGGCTGCTCGAACTCGACGGCGACGACGACCGGATCGTCGGACTCCAGCAGGCCGTCGAGGCGGACCTGGTCGCCCTCGAGGCCGCCGCCGCCACCCTCACCAAGGTGCGGAGCAAGGCGGCGACGGACCTCGCCAAGCGGGTCACGGCCGAATTGAAGAGCCTCGCGATGGCCGGCGCGACCCTCGTGGTCGAGGTCACCGACGCGGGCGAGTTCCGTCGCCACGGGCGGGACCAGGTGGCGATCCTCCTGCAGCCGCACTCGGGCACCTACCCCCGACCGATCGGCAAGGGTGCCTCCGGCGGTGAGCTCTCCCGCGTGATGCTCGCGATCGAGGTCGTCATGGCCGGGAGCACCACGGTCCCGACGTTCGTGTTCGACGAGGTCGACGCGGGCGTCGGCGGCGCTGCTGCGATCGAGATCGGCCGACGCCTGGCGGCGCTCGCCGAGCGAACGCAGGTCATCGTGGTCACGCACCTCGCACAGGTCGCCGCGTTCGCGAACAACCACCTCAACGTCGTCAAGGACGCCAGCGGCGCGGTCACCTCGTCGAGCGTGCGGCGCCTCGAGGGCGACGACCGCCTGCAGGAGATGGCACGGCTGCTCTCCGGTCTCGGCGACAGCGCCAGCGGCATGGAGCACGCGCGCGAACTCCTCGAGGTCGCCGGTCGGTCCGCCTGACGGCCGGGAGGCCCGCCCCGCGTCGGCGACCACGCTCCGGACGCAACGCGCCCGGCGAACGCGGGTCGCGCCTCCCGGCACTTCTGACGTACGATGGAATCCCGTGGCGGACACTCTCAGCAGCGGTACCCAGGCAAGCACAGCGCGCATCGACAGCAAGACCCCGAAGGTGACGAAGCAGATCTTCGTGACCGGCGGGGTCGTCTCGTCTCTCGGCAAGGGCCTGACGGCGGCCAGCCTCGGCAACCTCCTCACGGCACGCGGCCTCAAGGTCGTCATGCAGAAGCTCGACCCGTACCTCAACGTGGACCCGGGCACGATGAACCCGTTCCAGCACGGCGAGGTCTTCGTGACCGACGACGGCGCCGAGACCGACCTGGACATCGGCCACTACGAGCGCTTCCTCGACATCGACCTCGCCCAGTCGGCGAACGTCACGACCGGCCAGGTCTACTCGACGGTCATCGCCAAGGAGCGTCGCGGCGAGTACCTCGGTGACACCGTGCAGGTCATCCCGCACATCACCGACGAGATCAAGCGGCGGATGCGTGAGCAGGCGGAGAACGACCCGCAGCCCGATGTCATCATCACCGAGGTCGGCGGCACGGTCGGTGACATCGAGTCGCAGCCGTTCATCGAGGCGGCCCGCCAGGTGCGCCACGAGCTCGGCCGGAACAACGTCTTCTTCGTGCACGTCTCGCTCGTGCCGTTCATGAACGCCTCCGGCGAGCAGAAGACGAAGCCGACGCAGCACTCGGTCGCGCAGCTCCGCTCGATCGGCATCCAGCCCGACGCCCTCGTGCTCCGCTCGGACCGCCCCGTCTCGGACGCGAACAAGCGCAAGATCGCCCTGATGTGCGACGTCGACGAGGACGCCGTGGTGAACGCCGTGGACGTCCCCTCGATCTACGACATCCCGACGATGCTGCACGACCAGGGCCTCGACCAGGTCATCATCGACGCCCTCCGCCTCGAGGCGCACGACGTCGACTGGTCGCGTTGGAACGGCGTGCTGACCGCGGTGCACGAGCCCAAGAAGGCCGTCACGATCGCCCTGGTCGGCAAGTACATCGACCTGCCGGACGCGTACCTGTCCGTCACCGAGGCCCTGCGCGCGGGCGGCTTCGCCCACACCGCCAAGGTCACGCTGAAGTGGGTCGCGTCCGACGAGTGCATCACCCCCGAGGGCGCCGCGAAGAACCTCGGCGACGTCGACGGCATCTGCATCCCCGGTGGGTTCGGCATCCGCGGCATCGAGGGCAAGCTCGGCGCGCTGAAGTTCGCGCGTGAGCAGAACATCCCCACGCTCGGGCTGTGCCTCGGCCTGCAGTGCATGGTCATCGAGTACGCCCGCCACGAGGCCGGTCTGCTCGACGCGTCGAGCACCGAGTTCGACCCCGAGACCTCGACGCCGGTCATCGCGACCATGGCGGAGCAGGTCGACATCATCGCGGGCGGTGACCTGGGCGGCACGATGCGGCTCGGCATGTACCCGGCGCACTTCACCGACGGCAGCCTGGCGGCTGAGCTGTACGGCGCGACCGAGGCGTCGGAGCGTCACCGTCACCGCTACGAGGTGAACAACCACTACCGCGAGCAGATCGCGGACGCCGGCCTGCGCTTCTCGGGTACCTCGCCGGACGGCACGCTCGTCGAGTACGTCGAGTTGGACCGTGCGGAGCACCCGTTCTACATCGGCACCCAGGCGCACCCGGAGCTCCGGTCGCGTCCGAACCGCGCGCACCCGCTCTTCGCGGGCCTCGTCGGTGCGGCGATCGAGCGCAACGAGTCGACGCGGCTCTTCGACCCGGAGACCGAAGCGGTCGCCTAGTGGGTCGGGTCGCGGTCGCGACCGGACGACGAACGGGAGGCTCCCCACCGGGCACGGCCGGACCGCCGCTGGCGCGTCGGTCCGGAACCGGCCGGCGTGGGCCCACCACCAGCTGGTGGGGAGCCTCCCGTCCGTCTGTCCACAGCCCGTGGGCCCGCCCGGGCCGGGTGGGGCAGGATGGCGAGGTGACTGACGCACCGATCGCCGACGAGACCGCCTCCCACCACGTCACCGCCTCCGAGCGGGTGTTCGAGGGCGCGGTGTGGGACATCACCCGTGACCACATCGACTACAACGGCTCCGACATGGTCCGTGAGTACGTGGACCACACCGGCGCCGTCGCCGTGTACGCGGAGGACGACGAAGGCCGCGTCCTCGTCATCCAGCAGTACCGGCACCCGGTCCAGCTGCGCGACTGGGAGCTGCCCGCCGGGCTGCTCGACCAGGAGGGCGAGGACCACCTCACCGCCGCGAAGCGCGAGCTCGCGGAGGAGGCCGACGTCGAGGCCGACGAGTGGCAGCACCTCGTGCGCTACAACACCTCGTCGGGTGGCAGCAACGAGTTCATCGAGGTGTACCGCGCGACCGGCGTGCGTGCGACCGAGTCCGCCTTCGAGCGCGAGGCCGAGGAAGCCGACATCGTCATCCGCTGGGTGCCGCGCGCCGAACTGCTGGAGGGGATCCTCGCGGGTCGGCTGCACAACTCGGCGCTCATCGTCGCGACGCTCGCGGTCGACGCCATCGAGCGCCGCTCGCAGGGCTGACACGGCGTACTGTCGGCGGCACCGTGCTCACCCGCGTCGACGGGTGGCCGGACACCGACGACCGGGAGGACCCCCATGAGCTCGCGCACCACCACCGCAGCCGTCACCGCGACGACCCTGCTCCGCATCGCACTCGGAGCGGTGCTCGTCTCGCACGGCGCCCAGAAGCTCTTCGGCGCGTTCGGTGGCGGTGGCATCGACGGCACCGCGCAGGGCATGCACGCGATGGGCTTCCGGCCCGGCCGCCGCAACGCCGTCCTGGCCGGCATCGGCGAGGCCGGGTCCGGTGCCGCCCTCGCGCTCGGCCTCGCCACCCCGATCGCCGGCGCCGGTGCCGCCACGACCATGGGGGTGGCCTCCAGCGTGCACACGCCGAACGGCTTCTTCAACGCGGACGGCGGCCTGGAACTGCCGGCGTTCCTCGGCTTCTCGGCGGCGATGTTCGCCCTCGGCGGCCCAGGCCCCGTGTCGCTCGACCACGCGACCCGGCACGCCCTCGACCGGCCGTGGCTCCGCGCCGTCGCCCTGGCCGCGGTGCCGGTCGCGATCGCGGTGCAGGTCGTGCAGCGTCGGAAGGCCCTCGCGGCGGACGCCGCGGACGCGGCGGACGCGCCGGCCCCGACGGAGGCGCCGGCCCCGGCGGCGTCCGGCGACGGTGCGTCCTCGGCGGAGTAGCTCCTCCGGGCCGGAGCCCGCGTCCCGGTAGCCTCGTCGGGTGATGCCGTTCGAGCGTGCCGTGCAGGACTACCTGCGGCACATCGCGATCGAGCGAGGCCTGTCGCAGCACACCCTGTCCGCCTACCGGCGCGACCTCTCGACCTTCGGTGACTGGGTCGGCACGCAGCCGGTCGTCGATTCCGCCGGTGCCGACCGGGCCGGTGGTGCGGCGGTCCTCGACGACGTCGGGCGGCTCGCGCGCGCGGACCTCGCCGGGTTCGTGCAGCACCTCGCCACGAGGCCGGACGGGCCGCTCGCACCGCGGTCGGTCGCCCGGATGCTCAGCTCGGTGCGGTCGTTCAGTGCGTTCGCGGCGGCGGAGGGCTGGCTGCCGCTCGACCCCGGCGCCTCCGTGCGTCCGCCGAAGGCGCCCATGCGGCTCCCGAAGGCGATCTCCGTGCACGACATGGAGCGGTTGCTCGGCGCGGTGGTCGGCGACGAACCGGCACAGCTCCGCGACCGAGCCCTCCTGGAACTGCTGTACGCGACCGGCGCGCGCGTCTCCGAGGCGGTCGGGCTCTCCGTCGACGACGTGACGACGCTCGCCGGTGTCGACGGGGTCCCGGACGAGGACACCGATGTCTCGGTCGTGCGGGTCACCGGCAAGGGGAACAAGCAGCGGATCGTGCCGCTCGGCAGCTATGCACGCGCGGCGGTCGACGCCTACCTGGTGCGGGCGCGGCCGGTGTTCGCCGCTCGCGGGAGCGGCACCCCGGCGCTGTTCCTCGGGGCACGCGGCGCCCGGCTGTCCCGGCAGAGCGCCTGGCTCGTCATCCAGGCCGCGGCCGAACGTGCCGGGCTCGCCGACCACGTCTCCCCGCACACCTTCCGGCACTCCTTCGCGACGCACCTGCTCGAGGGCGGGGCGGACGTCCGTGTCGTGCAGGAGCTCCTCGGGCACGCGAGCGTCGCGACGACGCAGATCTACACGCTCGTGACGGCCGACATGCTGCGGGACGTCTACCAGACGGCGCACCCGCGGGCGCGGCGGTAGCGGGAGCGAGCCGGCCGCGCGGAGATCGTGCAACCCTTGGCGCATGGACCTCGAGGTGGGGCCGGGGCTCACCGTCCCCGAGGCCGAACTGCGCTGGCGGTTCTCGCGGTCGTCCGGCCCCGGGGGCCAGCACGTGAACACCTCCGACAGCCGCGTCCAGCTCACCTGGGACGTCGTGGCGTCGGCGGCGCTCACCGAGGAGCAGCGGACACGCGTCCTCGAGCGGCTCGGCCGGCGGACGGTCGCGGGCACGATCACCGTGACGGTGTCCGAGCGACGGTCCCAGCTGCGCAACCGCGAGGCCGCCCTCGACGCACTCCGCGAGCTCCTGCGGGAGGCACTCGCCCCGCCCGGCCCACCGCGGCGGGCGACCCGGCCGACGCGCGGCTCCCAGCGCCGGCGTCTCGCGACCAAGCAGCAGCGGTCCGTGACGAAGCAGCACCGTCGTCGTCCGTCTGACGACTGATCGTCGAGGCGGCGCGGCGGTGGCGTCAGAACAGGTGCAGGTGGGTGTTCAGCGCGACGACGCCCGTCGCGACGGCGAGCACGAGCGCCGAGGTACCGACGCTCTGCCCGACGACCCGCCATGCTCCGGTCGCGCCGGGGCGCACGAGTGCGACGACGCCGGTCACCACGGCGAGGAGGCTGCACACGCCCCACGGGTTCAGCACGAGGGACACGACGGCGGACAGCACGGCGAGGACCGCGAAGACGCAGAACCGCCGCTCGGTGCTGCCGTAGGCCCAGGACTGCACGTCGGCCGGGCGACCCGAGGCATCGACCGAGAACGCCGGACCGCTCGACACCGCGAGCGCCTGCAGCGCCGGCTCCGGGACGACGCGGGGCAGCACCCGGGTGGTCTCGCCCCAGGCGTGACCGTCCCACCACCGCAGTCGAGCGGTGTCGCGCGGGTCCGGGAACCAGCCGGCGGCCGGCAGCGTCACGGGAACTCCTGGGGTCTGTGGGGTGTCATCAGTGCGATTCGACGCTACCCGCCACGATCCCGCACCGCAGCCCCAGACCGGGTGTCGGCAGAAGGGGGGACCGCCCCGTCAGACCGCTGCCGGCGCCGCGTCGACCTCGGTGAAGACGTCCTTCACGGCGGCGAGCAACCGCGCGTTGAAGTCCACCCCGAGTTGGTTCGGGACGGTGACGAGCACGGTGTCGGCCTCGCGGACGGCACGGTCCGCCGCGAGCTCCGCGACGAGTTGTTCCGGCTCGCCGATGTACGAGCGGCCGAACCGGGCGAGGCCCCCGTCGAGGTGACCGACCTGGTCCTGCCCCTCGACCTGCGCGCGGACCCCGAAGTAGTGGCGCGACTCGTCGTCGATGATCGGGATGATGCTCCGGCTGACGCTGACGCGGGGTGAGCGCTCCCAGAGGCCCGACTCCGCAGGCTCCGTCGGCGCTGGCGTCGCGCGTCGCTGGCGCGCCGCCTCAGCTCCAGCGCGCATGTCGGCCCAGGTCGACCGGAAGCGCTCGATCTGCTCCGCCTGCAGTTCGTCGAACGGCACGCCGGTGTCCTCGGTGAGCAGGGTCGAGGACATGAGGTTCATGCCCTGCTCGGCGGTCCACTCGGCTGTGGCCCGGGTGCCGGCACCCCACCAGATGCGCTCGGACAGGGTGTCGGACTGCGGCGTGACCGCGAGGGACCCGACGGAGCCGGTCATCTGCGGGTTCGCGTTCGCCATCGGCTCGCCGGCGATCGCACGCCGGAAAACCGCGGTGTGGTCGCGGGCCAGGTCGGCGCCGTTCTCGTCGCCCGACTCGGGCACGTAGCCGAACGAGCGGTAGCCGGCGAGTGCGGTCTCGGGTGACCCCCGGCTCACGCCGAGCTGGAGTCGGCCGCCGGAGATGAGGTCCGTCGCCGCGGCCTCCTCCGCCATGTACAGCGGGTTCTCGTAGCGCATGTCGATCACGCCGGTGCCGATCTCGATCCGGCTGGTCCTGGCGGCGATCGCGGAGAGCAGCGGGAATGGTGCGGCCTGCTGCGGTGCGAAGTGGTGCACGCGGAAGTACGCGCCGTCGACGCCGGCCTCCTCGGCGGCCACGGCGAGGTCGATCGCCTGCACGAGGGCCTCACGGCCACTGCGGACCTTCGACCCGGGGACGTCGCGCCAGTGCCCGAAGGACAGGAACCCGATCTTCGTCATGCCCATGCGAACGCATCCGTGCGGCGGCCCATTCCGCCGGACTACGGTCGTCCCCATGGACCTCGACCCGCGCGCTGCCCTGGACGGGGAACGCGTCCGGGCGACGAAGCTCCTCGCCGACGTCGAACGCAGCATGCGGGACGTCAGCGACGCCCGGGACGGCGCGAACACCGACGACGAGCACGACCCGGAGGGGGCGACCCTGGCCTGGGAGCGCGGGTCCCTCGGCGCGGTGCGTGACGACGCCCGACGCCGCATCGAGCAGGTCGACGCGGCCCTCGGCCGTCTCGACGCGGGGACGTACGGGCGCTGCGCGGTCGGCGGGGAGCCCATCCCGGAGGCTCGCCTGGCCGCGGTCCCGTGGGCGGCGACCTGCGTCGCGCACGCGTGACGGGCCTCCCGGCCGGCCTGGAGGCCCGGACGACGTCCGCCGCGTCGGCTCCCGACACCCACCTGGTGCGGACCCGATGCGCCGCGGTTTCCCAGCCGCGCGCCCTAGCGTGCGGACATGCACGGCGACCCGACTGAGCCTCCCCGGAGTGCCGGCCCCGACGTGGGCGGACCCGACGCGGACCGCGCTGCGTCCGGCCGTACCGAGCAGGCCGACGGCGGTCGTCAGCGCTTCCAGTGGTTCCGAGACCTGCGGACCTGGATCCACGCCCGGCCGCACGTGCACCTCTTCTACAAGGTCCTGGTCGGGATCGTCGGCGGGCTCATCGTCGTGGTCGGGCTCGCCCTGGTGCCGTTGCCCGGTCCCGGGTGGCTGGTCGTCTTCATCGGCCTGACGGTCCTGGCGAGCGAGTTCCACTTCTTCCACCGGATCATCACCTGGCTGCGGGCGAAGCTGCACCGGTTCTGGGACTGGGCGAAGCACCACGCCCCGTCGAAGCGGATGCGGGACGCGGCGGACAAGGGCAAGGCGGACGTCGACGCGGCCCACGCCGAGGCGCACCGGAACGTCGGCGTCCCGCGCCCCCGCGGTCGGACCGCGCGACCCGGTCTCTAGCGAGCCCGTCGCGACGCGCCGCCCGCGTCAGACCGTGCGGACCGTGCCCGTCGCCGTCCGCTCGACGGCCTCGGCGGCCGACTCCTCGACCGCGACGGTGTCCTTCGACGTGAGCTGCAGCACGAGGGCGATGCCCGCTGCGACGACGATGAACGCGCCGTAGCCGGCGAGCACCGGCACGAGGCCGACCGTCGGCTCGAGCAGCCCACCGATGACGGCGGGCACGCCGAACGCCAGGTAGCTGACGACGTAGATGGTGGAGAGCAGTCCCGCACGGTGGGTCGGCGCGGCGGTCGCGAGCAGCATCCGCAGCGGCGCCTGGAAGCCGGCTCCGAAGCCGACGCCGGCGATCGCGCTGCCGACGACGAGGCCCGGCAGGGACTGGGCGAACACGAACCCGATCGTGACGACGGGTCCGAGGACGAGCGCGACGAGACCGATGAGCACGCCGACGCGGGCGTCGAGCCGCTGCGTGGCGATGCCGGTGGCCGCGCCGACCCCGGTGACGACGGCGATGAGGGCTCCGGCGGCGAAGTGGTTGTCGATGCCGAAGACCGCGCCGAGCGCCGAGGGGACGAGGGACAGGAAGAGCCCGCCCAGGGCCCAGCTCGCGATGAGCGAACCGGCGACGCCCCGGAACAGTCGGCGCGAGGACCGCGGTACGGCGATCGTCGGGCGGAGGGACCGCAGGGCTCCCGGCCGGCGGGTGACCCGCTCGGGCACGACGGCCAGCGCGACGAGCATGAGCACGAGGAGCGCGCCGAAGAGCAGGTAGACGAACTGCTCGGGTGCCGGACCCCACTCGACCAGGGCGCCGCTCGACAGTGCGCCGGTAGCGAGCGCGATCGGCGGGACGGCCCCGTTCAGCACACCGGCGAGGGCGGGGTGCCGCTCGAGGGAGTTGTCGATGAGCGCGGCACCGAGGGCACCGATGAGCAGGCCGACGGACACGCCCTGCACGACGCGGTCGAGGACGAGGGCACCGAAGCCGTCGGCGACCACGAAGAGCCCGAGCGAGACGGTGAGGCCGATCCCGCCGGCGACGAGCACGGGCTTCCGGCCGACGTGGTCGGACAGCCGGCCGGCGACGAGCAGGCTCACCAGCAGCCCGGCGACGTAGACGGCGAACACGGCGGTGAGCATGAGCGGCGTCAGGTGCCACTCGGCCGCGTAGACGGGGTAGATCGGGGAGGGGACCGCCGACGACGCCAACGCCACGAGCAGCATGGCGGCGATGATCCAGAACCCGGCGACCGAGCGTGTGGACTGCATGGTGTCCCTCCCGTCGTGATGGACCAGTACGGACGGAGTCGTACCGGGTGGTACCGCATTGGTACCGCATCGTGGCTGTACGACGCAAGTCGTACAGGGAGGGGAACGGTGGTAGCGTCCCGTCCATGCCCGAGCGCGACGATGCCCCCGAACGGCTGCCCCAGCCGTCGCCGGCCGAGATGGACCTGCCCGTGGTGATGGACGCCCTGTCCGACCCGATCCGGCTGTCGATCCTGCACCGGTACCTCGTCGACGCGGCCGGCGGGGAGCGCTCCTGCGGATGGGTCGGCATCGACCGCCCGAAGTCCACCCTCACGCACCACTTCCGGGTCCTCCGCGAAGCCGGGCTCCTCGAGCAGCACCTCGAGGGCCTGACCCGCGTCAGCCGCGTCCGTACCGAAGACGTCCAGCAGCGCTTCCCCGGCCTGCTCGACCTCGTGCTCGACTGGCAGGTCCCGGCCGGGCTCGTGCGCGCCGAGGCCGCCGCGTGAGCGAGGGGACCGCGCAGCACCGGCTGCCCGCCGTCGTCGCCGACCCCCGCGTGACGTCGGCGCTCGCCGCGGACCTGGCCGCGGCCGGCTACACGGTGGAGGGCGTCGACGCGCTCTGGGGGACCGAAGCCGCGGCAGCGCTGCACCGCGGCACCCGGGTCGCGGCCCTCCGCGCACTCGCGGCGCGTCCGACCACGCCGCTGTCGACCGTCGCGACGCTGTTCGTGCTCGGACTGCCGGTGTCGCGCGCCGACGCCGACCGCGGGTTCCCGACCACCGGCGTCGACGCGCTCGTGAGCGCCGGGGTGCTCCGGACCGACGCGGACCGTGTCGCGCCCGCCCTGGACCTCCGGCCGTACGCCTTCGTGGACGACCTCGGCGCCGGCAGCTGGTGGATCGCGTCCGACCTCGGCGAACTCGCTCTCGGGCACGCGATCAGCGAGGAGCACGTCCTCGGCATCGGCGGGGCCACCACGACGCTGAGCGGCCTGCAGCTGCCCGTGCCCGTCCGCCGCGTGCTCGACCTCGGCACCGGGTGCGGCGTCCAGGCCATGCACGCCCGCCGCTTCGCGGACGAGGTCGTCGCCACCGACATCTCGTCACGGGCGCTCGCCATCGCCCGGTTCAACGCCCTCCTCAACGGCGTCGACGGCATCGACTTCCGCCTCGGCTCCCTGTTCGAGCCGGTCGCGGGGGAGCGGTTCGACCGGATCGTCTCGAACCCGCCGTTCGTCATCACGCCCCGCCGCGAGGGCGTCCCCGCCTACGAGTACCGCGACGGCGGGATGGTCGGTGACGCCCTGGTCGAGACCGTGCTCCGGGGTCTCGCAGACCACCTCGAGCCCGGCGGGACGGCGCAGTTGCTCGGCAACTGGGAGCACCGCTGGGGCACGGACGGCCTCGACCGCGTCGCGTCCTGGTTCGCGGACACCGACCTGGACGTGTGGGTGGTCGAACGCGAGCGCGAGGACCCGCCCGCCTACGCCGAGACCTGGATCCGCGACGGCGGCACGAAGCCCGGCTCGCCGGAGTTCGACGACCTGGTGGACGCCTGGCTCGACGACTTCCGCGACCGGCACGTCACCGGGGTCGGCTTCGGCTACGTCGTGGTCCGCTCGCCGTCCGGTCCCCGGGGGAGCAGCCCGGCACCGCTCCGGCGCTTCGAACGACTCCCGCAGGTGCTCGGCTCGAACCCGGCGGGCCTCGGCGCGACCGTGGCACGGGCCCTCGACGCCGTCAGCTGGCTCGCCGCCCACGACGACCGGGCCTTCGCGGACGCACACCTCCGTGTCGCCGGGGACGTCACCGAGGAGCGCCACTACTGGCCGGGCAACGACGACCCCACGGTGATGGCGCTCGTGCAGGGCGGCGGGTTCGGCCGCCGGGTCGACGCCGACACCGCCCTGGCCGCGTTCGTCGGTGCGGCCGACGGGGAGCTGGCCGTCGGCCAGATCGTCGGGGCGATCGCCCAGCTCACCGGCGTGGACGAGGCGGCGCTCAGCGCCGACCTCGTGCCGCGCCTCCGGGACCTGGTGCTCGACGGCCTGCTGCTCCCCGCCTGACCCCGGCGGTCAGCGGCGCCAGGTGTGCTCCGGGGCGTAGCCGAGGAGCTCGCGGGCCTTGTCGGAGGACAACAGTGAGCTGACGCCGTCGATGTCCGCCCGGCGCTCGATGTCCGGCAGGTACTGCTCGACGAGCTCGAGCGTCGGGGTGTCCATGACCGTGTCCGGGCTGGCGATGATGAACGCCTCGAAGCCGGTCAGCTCACTCTCGACGGCCTTGCGCACCGCCTGGGCGCCGTCACGGGAGTCGATGTACGACCACAGGTTGAAGGTCTTCGCCTCCGGGGTCGCGTCCCACGGGAACGCCGGGTAGTCCGTCTCGTCCATCACGTTCGAGAAGCGCAGCCCGATCATCTTCAGCTGCGGGTCCCAGCGGGTGAAGTGACGCGCCATTTCCTCCTCGACGGCCTTGCCGAGCGAGTACGAGGACTGCGGCCGCACCGCGAACTCCTCGTCGACCGGCAGGTAGGGCGGGTGGTGCTCGCCCATCGGGATCCCCAGGAGCGTCTCACTGGAGGCCCACACGACGTTGCGGATGCGGGCTGCGCGGGCAGCGTGGAACACGTTGATGGACGCGGTCACGTTGTTCGTGATGAGTGCGACGTCCGGCACCTGGCCCGGCGCCGGCACCGCACCGAGGTGCACGACGGCGTCGACCGAGTCGTAGCGGTCGTCGACGCCGATCAGGGTGTTGAGGACCTGGCCGTAGTCGGTCAGGTCGGTGCGGACGAACTGCACGCGCTCGGGCTTGTCCGGCGAGGGCACCCGGTCGATCAGCACGACGTCGTAGCCGTGTTCGTCGAGGTCGCGGACGACCGCCCGTCCGAGCTTGCCGCTGCCACCGGTCACCACTACACGCGTCATCGCGTCACTCCACCTCGTCGTCGAGACCCCGGGTCGGGTCGCGTCCATCCTGCACCGCGGGTGGTGGACGCGACCAGGGACGGGCGGTGCCTGTGCCGGGGCGCGGGGCGGGCCTCCTGGCCGGACGTCAGGAGCCGGTCGTGACCTGCGCCATCGCGAGGCGAGTGACGAGCTCGACGTGCTCGGCCATGTCCCGGGTCGGGTCGTACAACCACTGGATCTGCATGCCGTCCGAGGTGGCGAGCAGGACGCTGGCCAGTTCCTCCGGGTCGAGGTCGGTGCGGAGCCGGCCGTCCTGCTGCATCCGGCGGAAGTCGTCCGTCATGCGGGCGCGCGTGGTCTCGTAGCGCTCGCGGAAGTAGGCGTGCGCGGGGTGGTCCGGGTCGGTCGCCGCCGCTGCCGACAGGTTGACGAACATCTGCACGAGGCCCGGGACCTCGGCGTTGTGCCGGACGACCGCGGCGAGGAGTGCGGCGAAGTCCGGGGCGTCCCACTGTGCGGCGTTGTCCAGGTCGTCACGGCGGCGGAGGATCGCGACCCAGAGCTCGTCCTTCGAGTCGAAGTAGTGCAGGAGCCCGGCCTGCGTGAGGCCCACGGCGTCGGCGATGTCCTTGATGCTCGTGCGTCGGAACCCCTGCGTGGCGACGAGCTCGAGCGCGACGGACAGGATCTCCTCGCGCTTGGCGATGCCCTTCGCGTACGAACCCCGTCGTGCCATGGCGAGAGAGTACCGCTCGCTGGCCCGGGCAGAAACCAAGTAGCGGTAGGGATTGGTGCTAGCGTGAGGGCACTGCCGACGACGGCGCTCGGCGGTACGTCTCCGACGGAAGGAACGACCCCCGTGACCGCGACCCCCGCAGACACCGATCGGCTCGGCGAGCGCATCGACGCGCTCCTCGACCGGCTCTCCACCGAGCAGAAGGTGCAACTGCTCACCGGCCGGGACTTCTGGACCACCTGGCCGATCGAGGAGATCGGGCTCCGTCGCGTGCTCATGTCCGACGGGCCGTCCGGCGTGCGCGGCGAGGTCTGGGACGAGCGCGAGCCGTCGCTCAACCTGCCGTCCGCGACCGCGCTGAGCGCGTCGTGGGACCGCGCGATCGCGAAGCGCTACGGCGGGGTGGCCGCCGTGGAGGCCCGTCGCAAGGGCGTCGACGTCGTCCTCGGTCCGACGATCAACCTGCACCGCTCACCGCTCGGCGGTCGCCACTTCGAGGCGTTCAGCGAGGACCCGGTGCTCACCGGCGACCTGGCGGCCTCCTACGTCGCCGGCGTGCAGGAGCACGGCGTCGCGGCGACCCCGAAGCACTACATCGCGAACGACTACGAGACCGACCGCTTCACCGCGTCCACCGAGGTGTCCGAGCGTGCCCTGCGCGAGCTGTACCTGCTGGCGTTCGAGAAGGCCGTGACCGAGGCGCACGCGTGGGCCGTGATGTCGTCCTACAACGCCGTCAACGGCGTGACCGCGTCGGAGAACGACCTGCTCGAGACGCCGCTCAACGCCGAGTGGGGCTTCGACGGCGTCGTCGTGTCCGACTGGACCGGGGTCCGCTCCGTCGAGGCGGCGACGGCGTCGCAGGACCTCGCGATGCCCGGGCCGAACCCGTGGTGGAGCGAGGGGCCGCTGCTGGCCGCGGTCGAGTCCGGGGCTGTGCCGATGGCGGCCATCGACCGGAAGGTGCGTCGGATCCTGCTGCTCGCCGCCCGGGTGGGGGCGCTGTCCGGGGTGGACGCCGCGGGGCCGGCCGGTGCTGCTGCCGCTGGCGCCGCGCCGGCACGGATTCCCTCGGTCGAGGACGGCGTCGCCTTCGTGCGCGAGGCCGAGGCGGAGGGCACGGTCCTCGCCCGCAACACCGGGGTCCTGCCCCTGGACCCCGCCGCGGTGTCCCGCATCGCGGTCATCGGGCACAACGCCGACCAGGCCCGGACGCAGGGCGGCGGTTCCGCCACCGTCGTGCCCGAGTCGGTCGTCTCCCCGCTCGACGGCATCCGTGCCGCGTTCCCGGCCGCGTCGGTCGAGTACGCGATCGGTGCCGTCGTCCAGGAGGGCATCGCCGAGTTCCCCCTCGACACCATCACGAACCCGGTCACCGGGGAGCCCGGTGCGCGGGTCGCCTTCGTGCGTGACGGGGCGGAGCTGTACACGGAGGACCGTCGCGCCACCGCGCTGTTCTGGTTCGGCGGGGACGCTCCCACCCGCGAGGCCGACCGGCTGGACATCACGACCACCTACACGGCGCAGCAGGACGGCACCGTGCGGATCGGGATCGGTGCCGCGGGACGCTCCCGGATGTGGGTCGACGGCGCCCTCCTGCTCGACGAGGACGTGCCGTTCGCGGGCGACCAGCTCGGCGCCGCATTCCTCGACCCGCCGGCGCGCTCGGTCCCCGTCCCGGTGACGGCCGGGCAGCGGCTCGCGATCCGCATCGAACACGACGTCGTGCAGGACGAGACGCTCGGCGGGGTCCTCGCCTACCAGTTCGGCACCGAGCCCTCGGACGACGACCCGGCCGACCTGGTCGCCGCGGCCGTGTCCGCCGCGTCGCGGGCCGACGTCGCCGTCGTGGTCGTCGGGACGAACAGCCGGGTCGAGTCGGAGGGCCACGACCGGAGGTCCCTCGCACTGCCCGGGCACCAGGACGACCTGGTCCGTGCGGTCGCCGCGGCCAACCCGGCCACGGTCGTCGTCGTGAACGCCGGCTCGCCCATCGAGATGCCCTGGCGGGACGAGGTCGCCGCGGTCCTGCTCACCTGGTTCGGCGGCCAGGAGTACGGGAACGCACTCGCCGACGTGCTCACCGGTGCGCGGGAGCCGGGCGGCCGGCTCCCGACCACCTGGCCGGCCGTGATGTCCGACGTCCCGGTGCTCGACGTCACCCCGGTCGACGGCGCGGTCACCTACGACGAGGGCGTGCACATCGGGTACCGTGCATGGCTCCGCGCCGGCACCGAGCCGGCCTACCCGTTCGGGCACGGGCTCGGCTACACCACGTGGTCGATCGACGGCGTCGCGGCGACCCCGACGGTCACCGAGGGCGACGCCGTCATCGTGACCGCGACCGTCGCGAACACCGGGGACCGCGCGGGCAAGCACGTCGTGCAGGTCTACGCGTCCCGTGCGAGGTCCTCGGTGGACCGGCCGGTGCGCTGGCTCGTCGGCTTCGCCCCGGTGCGGCTCGACGCGGGTGCGTCGACCGAGGTCGCGATCGAGGTCCCGGCCCGCGCGTTCGCGCACTGGGACGGCGGGCGCGACGGGAACTGGGCGTACGAGCACGGGCGGTTCACCCTGCACGTCGGCGCGTCCGTGGTCGACGAGGCCGGACGGGTGTCGGTCGAACTGGCGTGAACCCGTTGCCCGCTCGACCCGTCCGGTTTCCGCACCGGGCAACGGCGGGCAAGTACGATCGGTGATGCGTCAGCCGGCTGGTTACCGGCGACGCGCGCATCACCGACGGTCCGTCGAGCGTGCGCCGCGGCCTCCTGATCCGGTCGTCGGCGCCCCGCCGGGCCGGATGCGTCCCGATGCGCCCCCGCACTCCGTGCGGGGGCGCATCCTCGTGTCCGTGACCGGTGTGACAAACCACCCAGGTGGTGGAACGATGGGTACACCATCCCGTGTGGATCAGGGACGGGATGGTCGTCCGGCGGGAGGGCCCTCGGTACTCACCACACCGTGGGCCCCGCCGGACGTCTGTCCGCTCCGCCGGTTCAGACCGTGCGCACCGCCGGTGCGATCTCCTCGGCGACGGTCCGCAGGATCCGCTCGTGGGAGGCGCGGTCCCCGTTGGCCGGGAGGGTCACGACGAGTTCGTCGGTCACCGCCACCGCCGGGTCCGCGAGCAGCGCGTCGACGATGGCGGCCGGTTCGCCGGAGAGCACGCGGCTGAAGCGGAACGGCGGGCCGGAGAGCGGCCGGCCCTCGTCGTCCATGCCGGACGCGTACCCGGTGAGGAACTCCTCGTGCACGGCGCGGTCGGAGTCGTCGAGGAGCGGGACGATGATCCGCCCGACGGCGACCTTCGGCGTGCGCTCGGGGTGCAGTTCGGCGAACCGGGAGCGGTACGCGGCGATCTGGTCGGCCTGGGCCTCGGCGAACGGGGCGCCGGTGTCCTCGGTGTTCAGCGTCGAGCAGTGCAGCAGCAGGCCCTTCTCGGCCGTCTTCACCGCGGTGCCCATGCTGCCGCCGCCCCACCAGACCCGGTCGAGCAGGTCGGGGCTCTGCGGCTGCAGGGTGAGTTCGGCGCCGGCGGGGATGGACTCGTAGCCCGTTCCGGCGGAACCGAGGGCGTCGCCGCGCAGGACCTCGAGCAGGCGGGCGGCACGGGCCTCGGCCTCGTCGCGGAACGAGCGCTCGGAGGTGCCGAACACGGGGTCGAGGATCGGGCCGTAGCCGGCGATCCCGGTGCTGATGCCGAGTTGCACCCGACCGCCGCTGAGCAGGTCGACCGTGCTGGCGTCCTCGGCGAGCCGGACCGGGTCCTCGTACCGCATCCCGAGGACGGCGGTGCCGAAGCCGATCGTGCTCGTCCGCTGGGCGGCGGCGGCGAAGAAGGTCATCGGGCTCGTCAGGAAGGGCTCGAAGTGGCGGCCGCGCACCCATCCGGTGCCGTAGCCGAGCGCCTCGGCGGCCTCGAACAGCCGGAGGCCGTCCTCGAGCGCGCTCGCGGCGCCGGGGGTGCCACCGTGGTTCGGGACGAAGGAGAGGAAGCCGAGTTCGCGCACGGAGGCAGTCTATGCGGGCGTATGGATCTGTGGAAGGTGCGGGACCTGTCCACGGATCCGGGCCTCCCGGGACCGGTGACGCGTGGTGCTGGGAGGATGGGGACATGACCGATGTCACCACCGTCCCTCCGCTCGTCGCCGCACTGCCGGCGGCAGAGGGCGTTGTCGTCGATCCCGACGCCGTCTACCTCGCCTTCGCGGAGTGGGCCGCTTCCGGCGGTCGCCCGCTCTACCCGGCGCAGGACGAAGCGCTCATCGAACTCGTCTCCGGCGCCAACGTCGTCCTGAGCACCCCGACCGGCACCGGCAAGTCGCTCGTCGCGGCCGGCGCGCACTTCGCCGCGCTCGCCGAGGGCAAGCGGAGCTACTACACGGCACCGATCAAGGCGCTCGTCTCGGAGAAGTTCTTCCAGCTCGTCGACCTGTTCGGCGCGCAGAACGTCGGCATGGTCACGGGCGACTCGGCCGTCAACGCGGATGCCCCGATCGTCTGCTGCACCGCAGAGATCCTCGCGAACCTCGCGCTCCGCCAGGGCCCCGACGCCGACGTGGACGTCGTCGTGATGGACGAGTTCCACTTCTACGGCGACGCCGACCGCGGGTGGGCGTGGCAGGTGCCGCTGCTCGTGCTCGAGCGGGCGCAGTTCCTGCTCATGTCGGCGACCCTCGGCGACGTCACCACGATCGCGGACGACCTCTCCCGACGGACCGGCCGCGCCACCGCACGGGTGACCGGCGTCTCGCGGCCCGTCCCGCTCGCGTACGAGTACGTCATGACGCCCGTGCAGGAGACGGTGGAGCGCCTGCTCGAAGAGCGCAAGGCGCCGGTCTACATCGTCCACTTCGCCCAGGCAGCGGCGCTCGAACGGGCGCAGTCGCTCATGTCCGCCAAGGTCGCCAGCCGGGAGCGCCGCGACGAGATCGCGGAGGCCATCGCCGGCTTCCGCTTCAGCGCCGGGTTCGGGCAGACGCTGTCCCGGCTCATCCGTGCCGGCATCGGGGTGCACCACGCTGGCATGCTGCCGAAGTACCGGCGGCTCGTCGAACAGCTCGCGCAACGCGGGCTCCTGCCCGTGATCTGCGGGACCGACACCCTGGGCGTCGGCATCAACGTCCCCATCCGAGCGGTGCTCTTCACCGGGCTGACGAAGTTCGACGGCACGAAGATGCGGCAGCTCTCCGCGCGCGAGTTCCACCAGATCGCCGGCCGTGCCGGTCGCGCCGGCTACGACACCGAGGGCGACGTCGTGGCGGAGGCCCCCGAGCACGACATCGAGAACGCGCGGGCCGTCGCCAAGGCCGGGGACGACCCGAAGAAGAAGAACAAGATCAAGCGGAAGAAGGCGCCCGAGGGCTTCGTGTCCTGGGGCCAGGCGTCCTTCGAGCGCCTGATCGCCGCCGAGCCCGAGCCGATGGTGTCGCGCATGCGCATCACGCACGCGATGGTGCTCTCCGTCGTCGCGCGCGGGGGAGACGCGTTCCAGGACGTCCGCTCTCTGGTGTTCGACAACCACGAACCCCGAGCGCGTCAGCTCGCGATGGCCAGGCGGGCGCTCACCATCGCCCGGACCCTGATCAACGCGC
Organism: Curtobacterium sp. MCPF17_046; assembly: GCF_003224295.1. Lineage (NCBI taxonomy): Bacteria > Bacillati > Actinomycetota > Actinomycetes > Micrococcales > Microbacteriaceae > Curtobacterium > Curtobacterium sp. MCPF17_046. The sequence continues at coordinate 25,473 of NZ_QKLB01000015.1, forward strand.
GGGTGATCGAGAAGGTCGACGGGCGCTACCGCCTCACCGTCGACCTGCAGGCGAACTTCGCGCTGAACCAGCCGCTGTCACCCTTCGCACTCGCCGCCTTCGAGCTGCTCGACCCCGACTCCCCGACCTTCGCGCTCGACATGGTCTCCATCGTCGAGGCGACCCTCGACGACCCGCGCGCGATCCTGTCGCAGCAGCAGTTCAAGGAGCGTGGGGAAGCGGTCGCCCGGATGAAGCAGGAGGGCATCGAGTACGAGGAGCGCATGGAGCTGCTCGAAGAAGTGACCTGGCCGAAGCCGCTCGACGAGCTCCTGACCGCCGCGTACGAGAGCTACGCGGACGAGCAGCCCTGGGTGCTCGACTTCACCCTCTCGCCGAAGTCCGTGGTCCGCGACATGTACGAGCGGGCGATGACCTTCGGTGACTACGTGCGGTACTACCAGCTCACCCGGTCCGAAGGGCTCGTCCTCCGGTACCTGTCGGACGCGTACCGGACCATGCGGCAGACCATCGCCGACGAGCACCGGACGCAGGAGCTCGACGACGTCATCGAGTGGCTCGGCGAACTCGTGCGCCAGGTCGACTCCTCGCTCGTCGACGAGTGGGAGGCCCTGCTGAACGGGGACATCGCGCTCGCCGAGGCCGAACACGAGGAGATCGCCCCGCCGCAGCCCGCCCGCCTCACCGGCAACGTGCGGGCCTTCCGGGTGCTCGTGCGGAACGCCCTGTTCCAGCGCGTGCTGCTCGCCGCTCGCGACGACATCGACGGGCTCGGTGAACTCGACGCGCAGCAGGGGTTCGACCGGTCCGCGTGGGACACCGTGCTCGAGGAGTACTACGACGAGCACGACACCGTCGGCATCGACGCCGAGGCCCGGTCCATGCAGTACCTCGTCCTCACCGAGGAAGGCCGGACCTGGCGCGCACGGCAGATCTTCGCCGACCCGGAGGGCGACAAGGACTTCGGCTTCTCCGCCACGATCGACCTCGACGCGTCCGACGAGGCGGGGGAGGCCGTCGTCCGGGTCACCGAGATCGGCCGGTTCGACGGGTGGGCCGAGGTCGACGTCGACTGAGGGTGGATCGACCGAGGGCGGATCGACCGAGGGCGGAACACGAGCGGGCACCGTCCGGTACGGTCGGGGTTCCCACGGAAGGAACGCCCATGCGTATCGGCTCCAGCATCGCCCTGATCGTGATCGGCGCAATCGTCGCGTTCGCGGTCGACTTCCAGGTCGCGGGCATCGACCTGAAGCTCATCGGCTACATCCTCATCGCAGCGGGGGTCATCCTGCTCATCATCAGCCTGGCGGTCGGCTTCGGCGGGCGTCGGACCACCACCACGACCCGTTCCGGGGTCGACCCGACCTCCGGTGAGCAGATCACGCGGCAGGACCGCCGCGACGGCACCTACTGACACCGCAAGCGCGAACGACGAGGGCGGGACCGGTCGGTCCCGCCCTCGTCGTGTGCCCGGGTGGTGTGTGCGGCTGCGTGCTCGGCTCAGAAGAGCGTCGCGGGCGGGACGGCCTCGGGCAGCGCTTCCGGCTCCGGGACGTCGACGCCCGGCCAGCCCGGCCCCGTCGGCACCTCGGTGCGGTTCTGGTACGCGGTCGCGGCGCCCCGGGCCCGGACGTCGGCGGCCTCGTTCATCTCGTGGCCCATGTGTCCCCGGACCCACTCGAAGGTGACCTTGCGGCCCTGCAGCTCGGCGTCGAGCTCCTTGATGATCTCGACGTTCAGCACGGGCTTGCCGTCGGCCTTCCGCCAGCCCTTCCGCTTCCACCCGGCGAGCCACTCGGTGCAGGCCTTGATGGCGTACTGGCTGTCGCAGAGGATGTGCAGGGGTTCGCCGGTGTCCTTGGTCGCACGGAGCAGCTGCAGGACCGCGGTCAGTTCGCCCTGGTTGTTCGTTCCGCGGGGCCATCCGCCGGCTGCCCACCGGTCGTCGTCCACGTACCAGGCCCAGCCGGCCGGGCCGGGGTTGCCGAGGGCTGAGCCGTCTGCGGCGGCGACGATCGTCACGGTGGGACCTCCTGGTGGTGGCGAGTGCCCGACGAGCGTAACGGACCTGTCGGGCGGGGTGTGCCTCCCGGCCGTCGGCGGGGGACGGCGCCGGGGTCGCGCCCAGCTGCGCTCATCGCACCCTGTCGCGACGGGGCGCGTCGTCCGCCGCGGGGCGCGACCGGATCGCGGGTCAGCGGCCGCTCACCTGGCGGAGTGCGGCGACGAGGGCGTCGCTCCCGCCCTCAGCGTCCTGCTGCGTCATCGAGCGCCTGGACCATGGCCGTGCCGTCGGCGACGTCGAAGAACGCCATTTGACGGGGGCCGAACAAGCCGTCCATCCCGGTGTTCGCGTACACGTGCTGCACGCCGCCACCGGAGAACAGGCCGCCGCCCGATCCGCCCCATTCGACCGAGCAGTGGGTACGACCGCGCGTCCAGGTGATGCTCCGGTCCATCCGTCGGACATCGGTCTCGCGGCTGCTGCGGCCGTTCGTGATGAAGGCCCGCTTGTCTGTCACGGCGAAGGCCTCCGTGCGCTTCCGGTGGCGCTTCACGAAGAACCGGCCCACGATCAGATGCAGCCCGATGAGGGCGAAGACGCTGCCGAACAGGGCGAAGAACCACGGCGCTCCGCTGGTGAGGACGCCGACCTCCCAGGAGATCGCGAAGCCGCCCCACAGGAGGCTGAACGGCACGAGGAAGGCGTCACGCCCGCCGAACAGGCGGCCCGGCTCGCTCTGCCCCACCCACAGCAGGTGCTCGCCGGGGCGGAGCTCGTCGGAAGCCAGGGCACGAGGACCGATCACCCTTCGACGGTACCGACGCGGGCACGGCGCCGTTGTGCCCCGATCGGGCCGACGCCCTGGGAGCCGGCCACCCTCCGCCGCCTACCGTTCGGGGAAACGGGAGGAACCACCATGAGCAACGACATCGCAGGCCCCGAGCACTCCGACGACCGGGACCGCTCGGACGCCCTGACCTCGGCCGCGCACAGCGGCGACGTCGACGGTGTCAGCGGCAGCGAACAGCGGGCCGCCGACACCTCGTACAGCCCCTCGAGTGAGCGGGAGATGGACGCGTCCCAGACCGAGCAGCGTGACGACGACGACCTGCGCGAGGACGGCATCGACCCGTCGCGGGTCGTCGCTGCTCCGGGGACCGGTGGCGCCGACGACGCCGGTGACGTCGAGCCGGAGCCGGGCGACCTCAACCTGCCGTGGCAGTCCGAGGAGGACCGCCAGGGCTGACCATCGGCCGGTCCCTCAGGATGTGAGCCGGCCCGTCAGGACCCGGGTCCGTCCCTCAGGACACCGAGTCCGGGTGGGAGCCCGTCCGCTGCCCGGACTCGAGGCCGGCGATGGCGGCGAGTTCCTCGTCGCCCAGCACGAACCCGTCGACGTCGAGGTTCGACCGGATGCGCGCCGGCGTGACCGACTTCGGCAGGACGACGATGCCCTGCTGCACGTTCCACCGCACGAGCACCTGGGCGACGCTCACCCCGTACGCGGCGGCGATGCCGGTGAGGACCGGGTCCTCGACGAGGCGTCCACGGCCGAGAGGCGACCACGCCCCGGTGACGATGTCGTGCTGCGCGTGGAAGGCGATGAGCTCGCGCTGTGGCAACCACGGGTGCCGCTCGACCTGGTTGAGTGCCGGCACCTCGCCGGTCTCGGCGATGATCCGCTCGAGGTGGGGGACCTGGAAGTTCGACACCCCCACGCTCCGCGCGCGGCCGGACTCGCGCAGCTCGACGAGCGTGCGCCACGTCTCGACGTAGCGGTCGTTCGCCGCGGCGGGCCAGTGGATGAGGTACAGGTCGACGGCGTCGAGTCCCAGTCGGTCGAGGCTGGCGTCGAAGGCGCGCAGGGTCGCGTCACGCCCCTGGTGGTCGTTCCACACCTTGGTGGTCACGAACACCTCGTCGCGGTCGAGCCGGGAGGCCCGGATCGCCTTCCCGACGCCGCGCTCGTTCCCGTACATCTCGGCGGTGTCGACGTGGCGGTACCCGGCGTCGAGCGCCAGGCCGACGGCCGTCTCGGCCTCCGCGTCGTCGACCTTGTAGACGCCGAAGCCGACGGCGGGGATGCTCCGGCCGTCGCGGAGGGGGATCGTGGTGACCATGCCCCCATCCTGCCGCCCCGGGCCTCCCGGACCGGCATCTCGAGCGGCGCTGTGCAGAGGCGCCGCCACCGAGGTCAGCTGGGGATCCTGACCGGCTCGGTGTCCGGGATGGGGCTGACGTCGCGACCGCGGAGGTCGGGCAGCCAGCTCCGCATCGCCAGCGGCAGCACGACGCCGGCCGCGGCCATCACCGCACCGACCATGAGCCCGCCGCTCGGGCCGTTGCTGTCGATGAGGAAGCCCGCGACCGCGGACCCACCAGCGGCACCGATGAGCTGACCGGTGCCCATCCAGCCGTACGCCTCGGCGGTGTCGGAGAACTTGACCGTCGCCGACACCGACCCGAACATGACCGCGAGGGCAGGCGCGATGCCGGCGCCGGCGATGACGAGGGCGATGCAGAGCCACCAGAACGTCGGGTTGCCCACGGCGAGGACCAGGCCGACGAAGACGATCGTCATCCGCAACCAGAGCGTGTTCTTCGAGATCGGGCGGTGGCCGAGCGCGAGGCCGCCGATGAGCGACCCGATGGCGAAGACCGCGAGGACGATGCCGGCGTTCGGGCTGCCCTCGCCGAAGACGCTCGTGACGCTGGCCTCGACCGCGGCGCACGCCCCGATCAGGAGCAGACCGGTCAGGGTCGCCACGACGACCGACGGACGCTTCATGACGACACCGAAGGCGCGCTTCGAGCGGGGGATCCGGACGCGGCCGAGCTCGGGGGAGGCGATGAACCACGCGCCGCCGACGAGCAGGAACGCCATCGCGACGACGATCGCCTCGACCGTGCCGATCTGCGTCGCGACGAACGTCGTGATGACCGGGCCGGCGACCCAGATGAGCTCCTGCGCACTGGCGTCGAGGGAGAAGAGCGGGGTGAGCTGCTTCGACGTCACCATCTTCGGGTAGATGGTGCGCACCGCGGGCTGCACGGGCGGGACGGCCAGGCCGCCGACGAACCCGATGACCACGTACGCCCAGAGCGGCATCACGAAGAAGGCGATGACGCCCATGGTGACGAACGCCACGATGCTCGTGAGGACCAGGACGGGGCGCATGCCCCAGCTGCCCATCCACCGGCTCGTCAGCGGCCCGGCGAGGGCCTGTCCGACGCTGGTGGTCGCGAGCACGAGTCCGGCGGCGCCGTAGGAGTGGAAGATGTGCTCGACGTGCAGCAGGTAGGCCAGCGACAGCATGCCGAACGGGAAGCGAGCGGTCAGCTGCGCGGCGATGACCCGGCCGACACCGGGCGTCTTCAACAGGGACCCGTACGCGCTCACGTGACGAGTGTACGGACCGGACGGACCGCCCCGCAGGGGCTGTGGAGGACCGTGTCCCCTGTCCGGGGGAAGGACGATCGGTGGCTGTCCGCGCAGCGTTCTCAGACACGCCGAGTGGCAGGTGCGTCCGACGGTTTCCACACCCGTGGAGAGGGCCCCTCAACGGGGTGTGGGAAGTGTCGGTGGTGGGTGCGAGAGTGGCGGAAAACCGGGCCTCGCGGGAATCCACAGTCTGTGGAGGGCGTTGTGGAGAACTACAGGGGTGTAACACTTCCTCTAGTGGTCCAACCGGCCATCGGGCACTACATGTAGTAGCGTCGTCCACAACACAGCACCAGAACGTCGGGCCCCCACCGGGCCCAGAACCAGGGGAGATCATGGCCGTCACCGTGTACACCAAGCCGTCCTGCGTCCAGTGCACTGCGACGTACCGCGCCCTCGACAACAAGGGCATCCAGTACGAGGTGCACGACGTCTCCACGGACGAAGCCGCACTCGAGCACGTCAAGAGCCTCGGCTACATGCAGGCCCCCGTCGTCGTGACCGACGACGACCACTGGTCGGGCTTCCGCCCCGACAAGATCGCCACCCTCAGCGCCGAACTGGCCTGACGCCGCGCGGGCCGTCCGGCCCGCGTCGCCCGGTGGCGGGCAGACAGCCTGGAGGCTCGTCCCGCCCCCGCCACACCCCTCCGGTCCGCAGTCCGCACCTCGCCAGGGAGCGCACCATGAGCCGCCTCGTCTACTTCTCGAGTGTCTCGGGCAACACCGCCCGGTTCGTGGAGAAGCTCGGCCAGGACGCCGACCGGATCCCGCTCCTCCCGAGCGAGCCGTTCCTCCACGCGGACGGCCCGTACGTGCTCGTCCTGCCCACCTACGGCGGCGGCAACGGCCACGGAGCGGTCCCCAAGCAGGTCATCAAGTTCCTCAACGACGAACACAACCGGGCACTGATCCGGGGCGTGATCGCCGCCGGCAACACGAACTTCGGCGAGGCCTACGGTCTCGCGGGCGACGTGATCGCACAGAAGTGCCACGTGCCCGTTCTCTACAGATTCGAACTCTTCGGGACCCCTGACGACGTGTCGGCGGTCAACTCAGGATTGGAAGCATTTTGGACGCAGCAGTTGCAGACGTCGATCTGACGTCGCCGCAGACGGGGATGGACTACCACTCCCTCAACGCGATGCTCAACCTCTACGACGCGGACGGGAACATCCAGTTCGACAAGGATCGTGAGGCGGCCAAGCAGTTCTTCCTGCAGCACGTCAACCAGAACACCGTCTTCTTCCACAACCTGAAGGAGCGGCTGGACTACCTGGTCGAGAACGAGTACTACGAGCAGGCGACGATCGACCAGTACTCGCTCGAGTTCATCCAGAAGCTCAACGACCTGGCGTACTCGAAGAAGTTCCGGTTCCAGACGTTCCTCGGCGCGTTCAAGTACTACACGAGCTACACGCTCAAGACGTTCGACGGCAAGCGCTACCTCGAGCGCTTCGAGGACCGTGTCGTGATGACCGCGCTCGGCCTGGCGCAGGGCAACGAGCAGCTCGCGATCGACCTCGTCGAGGAGATCATCGCCGGCCGCTTCCAGCCCGCCACCCCGACGTTCCTCAACACCGCGAAGGCCCAGCGCGGCGAGCTCGTCTCCTGCTTCCTCCTCCGCATCGAGGACAACATGGAGTCGATCTCGCGCGGCATCAACTCCTCGCTGCAGCTCTCGAAGCGCGGCGGCGGCGTGGCCCTGCTCCTGTCGAACATCCGCGAGGCCGGCGCCCCGATCAAGCAGATCGAGAACCAGTCCTCGGGCATCATCCCCGTGATGAAGCTGCTGGAAGACTCGTTCTCCTACGCGAACCAGCTCGGTGCGCGTCAGGGTGCCGGTGCCGTCTACCTGTCGGCCCACCACCCCGACATCATGAAGTTCCTCGACACCAAGCGCGAGAACGCGGACGAGAAGATCCGCATCAAGACGCTGTCGCTCGGTGTCGTCGTGCCGGACATCACGTTCGAGCTCGCGAAGAACAACGAGGACATGTACCTGTTCTCGCCGTACGACGTCGAGAAGGTCTACGGCGTTCCGTTCGGTGACGTCCCGATCTCCGAGAACTACCGCGCGATGGTCGACGACTCGCGTATCAAGAAGACGAAGATCAAGGCGCGTGACTTCTTCACGACCATCGCCGAGATCCAGTTCGAGTCGGGCTACCCGTACATCGTGTTCGAGGACACGGTGAACAAGGCGAACCCGATCAAGGGTCGGATCAACATGTCCAACCTGTGCTCGGAGATCCTGCAGGTCAACACCCCGACCACCTTCAACGAGGACCTGTCCTACAAGGAGATCGGCAAGGACATCTCCTGCAACCTCGGCTCGCTGAACATCGCGCTGACGATGGACTCGCCGGACTTCGGCAAGACCATCGAGACCGCCATCCGCGGCCTGACCTCGGTCTCGCAGATGTCGCACATCTCGTCGGTCCGCTCGGTCGAGGACGGCAACGACAAGTCGCACGCCATCGGCCTCGGCCAGATGAACCTGCACGGCTACCTCGCTCGTGAGCGCGTGTACTACGGCTCCGAAGAGGGCATCGACTTCACGAACATCTACTTCTACACGGTGCTGTTCCACGCCCTGCGCGCCTCGAACAACATCGCGATCGAGACCGGGGAGACCTTCGACGGCTTCCGCGACTCGAAGTACGCGTCGGGTGAGTTCTTCGACAAGTACACCGACCAGGTCTGGACGCCGGCCACCCCCCGCGTCGCGTCGCTGTTCGACAACGCGAACATCACCATCCCGACGCAGGACGACTGGAAGGCGCTGAAGGCGTCCATCCAGCAGCACGGCATCTACAACCAGAACCTGCAGGCCGTCCCGCCGACCGGTTCGATCTCGTACATCAACCACTCGACGTCGTCGATCCACCCGATCGCGTCGAAGATCGAGATCCGCAAGGAAGGCAAGCTCGGCCGCGTCTACTACCCGGCGCCGTTCATGACGAACGACAACCTGGACTACTACCAGGACGCGTACGAGATCGGCCCCGAGAAGATCATCGACACCTACGCCGCTGCCACCCAGCACGTCGACCAGGGCCTGTCGCTGACGCTGTTCTTCAAGGACACCGCAACCACGCGCGACATCAACAAGGCGCAGATCTACGCATGGCGCAAGGGCATCAAGACGATCTACTACATCCGTCTCCGCCAGCTCGCGCTCGAGGGCACCGAGGTCGAGGGCTGCGTCAGCTGCATGCTGTAGCGGCCGGTCGCTGACGCGACTGCCCACCGGACTGGAGGCGCGGTGCCATCCCGCACCGCGCCTCCAGTCCGCATCACTGGTCACCATCTACTGCTGAACGAGGAACACACGTTGGTCGAGAAGCTCAAGCTCATCGATCGGGTCCAGGCAATCAACTGGAACCGAATCCAGGACGACAAGGACGTCGAGGTCTGGAACCGTCTCGTCAACAACTTCTGGCTGCCCGAGAAGGTGCCGCTGTCGAACGACGTGCAGTCGTGGAACACGCTCACGCCGGCCGAGCAGAAGCTGACCATGCGCGTGTTCACCGGCCTGACGCTCCTGGACACCATCCAGGGCACCGTCGGCGCCGTCTCGCTCATCCCGGACGCGATCACCCCGCACGAGGAAGCCGTCTACACGAACATCGCGTTCATGGAGTCGGTGCACGCGAAGTCGTACTCGTCGATCTTCTCGACCCTCGCATCGACGCCGGAGATCGACGAGGCCTTCCGCTGGTCCGAGGAGAACCCGAACCTGCAGAAGAAGGCGTCCATCGTGATGGACTACTACCAGGGCGACAACCCGCTGAAGCGCAAGATCGCGTCGACGCTGCTCGAGTCGTTCCTGTTCTACTCCGGCTTCTACCTGCCGATGCACTGGTCCAGCCGCGCGAAGCTCACGAACACCGCCGACCTGATCCGACTCATCATCCGCGACGAAGCCGTGCACGGGTACTACATCGGCTACAAGTTCCAGAAGGGCCTGGAGCGCGTCACGCAGCAGGAGCGCGACGAGCTCAAGGACTACACGTTCTCGCTGCTCTACGAGCTCTACGACAACGAGGCGCAGTACACGCAGGACCTCTACGACGAGGTCGGGCTGACCGAGGACGTCAAGAAGTTCCTGCACTACAACGCCAACAAGGCGCTGATGAACCTGGGCTACGAGGCGATGTTCCCGAAGAACATCACCGACGTGAACCCGGCGATCCTGTCCGCCCTGTCGCCGAACGCGGACGAGAACCACGACTTCTTCTCGGGGTCGGGGTCGTCGTACGTCATCGGCAAGGCCGTGAACACGGAGGACGAGGACTGGGACTTCTGATCCTGGTCTGACTCGTGGGGGCGCCCCGCTGGCTTCGGCCGGCGGGGCGTTCCTCATGCCCAACTGGATGAGCGTTGACGGGACCACACTCACCGGCGGAGGACAGCTGCCACGGCCTCGCTGATGGTGGTTTCCGGGTGTCCTCTCGGTGTCGGCGGACTGCCTTCGGGTCGACGTCGGTGATACCCGACGCGGGGAGGGGCATGCCGATGACGCCAGGGCCGGAGGCTGCGAACTAGAGGGTGGCGAGTGTCAGCATGCCTGCTGGCACGACACCGAACAATGCGATCGCGCCCGCCGTGGCCGCGACGCCTCCGAGCGTGACGAGGGCACGCGGCCGCGGTGTCACGGACATCAGGCTGTCGACGGGATCCGCTCTTGCGAGTCGGTCGGATCATGACTCATGCAACGATCGACGTACGGCGCGGTGGGCGGCCGGGATGGACAGGAGCGCACCGCCGACGAGGAGGCCCGCGGCCACGAGCACGGCGATCGGAGTGCGGAGTGGCGCGACACCGATGCTGACGGTGCACCACGACACCGTGGCGATCCCGGAGATGATCGTCGGACGCAGCGCCGCGCGATGGCCGATCCGCCAAGCCGCGTCGCTTGACAGGGTGACAGACGTCCTGACGCCGGCGAGGCTGTTCCGTGGCAGCGATCCGCTGGCGGCCCTCCAGGTCAACCAGGTGACGAGGGCGGCTGCGCCGACCTCGAGTGCCATCGAGAACACCATCGCTCCGTCCATACCGACGACGGTAGTGTTCCAGGAGGGGAACGGCAATGTTTCAGCGTGGTCTCCGAAGGGACGGGACGCGAACGTCGTCGCTCCAGATCCGCTCACGCCGGCGGCGTCGTGCCCGCGCCCTCGGTGTCGTCTGCGCCCGCAGGACCGGTACCGGCCTGGTTGAGGTTCTCGTGCGGGTCGCCCACGTCGCCGGTCGCGCTGCCGGTGGGGGACAGTCCGTAGTGCTTCCGGACGGCGTTCGCTTCTACGGCGGACAAGGTGTGTGCGGCCGGGTACAACTAGCGCGCTGCCGGCACGGCGACGTTGGCGAGCTCGGCTCGGACGATGTCCGCTCCCGCTGTCAACGCGCCGAGCTTGTCCAGCGCTGCGCCGCGTGCCAGCGGGGCCATCCCGCAGTTGGTGCTCGGGATGAGCTTGTCAGCGTCGACGAACTCGAGCGCCCGACGCAGGACCGCGGCGACTTCGTCCGGCGTCTCGACGGTCTCGGTCGCGACGTCGATCGCTCCGAGCATGACCTTCTTCCCGCGGATGAGCTCGACGAGTTCGAGCGGCACGTGCGAGTGGATGCACTCCAGCGAGACGATGTCGATCGACGACTGCTGCAGGAGCGGGAAGGACTGCTCGTACTGGCGCCACTCGGCGCCGAGCGTCTCCTTCCACCGGTTGTTCGCCTCGATGCCGTAGCCGTAACAGATGTGCACGGCGGTCTCGGCGTGCAGGCCCTCGGCAGCGCGCTCGAGTGCGGCGACGCCCCAGTCCTGCACCTCGTCGTGGAAGACGGTGAAGGCGGGCTCGTCGAACTGGATGACATCGACGCCGGCGTCCTGCAGCTCCCGAGCCTCCTGGTTGAGGATCGTGGCGAACTCCCACGCCAGCTTCTCGCGGCTCTTGTAGTGCTGGTCGGAGAGGGTGTCGATCATGGTCATCGGGCCGGGGAGCGCCCACTTGATCGGGCGGTCGGTCTGGGCCCGGAGGAACTTCGCGTCGTCGACGAACACCGGGGAGGGACGGCTCACAGCACCGATGACGGTCGGCACGGCGGCGTCGTACCGGTCGCGGATGCGGACGGTCTCCTTGCGCTCCTGGTCGATGCCGTCGAGGTGCTCGATGAACGTCGTCACGAAGTGCTGCCGGGTCTGCTCACCGTCGCTGACGATGTCGATGCCGCGGTGCTCCTGCTCGTGGACGGCGGACCGGAGCGCGTCCTGCTTGCCCTCGGTCAGTGCGTCGCCCTGCAGGAGCCAGGGGGACCAGAGCCGCTCGGGCTCGGCGAGCCAGGACGGCTTCGGCAGGCTGCCGACGATCGCGGTGGGCAGGAGGGTGGTCATGCGCGGGTGGTTCCTGTCGGTCGGTGGGGCAGGCGGGCGGCGGGGCAGGGGTCCAGCGGGCCAGAAGGTCAGTGCGTCAGAGCGGTGTGACTGGAGGCCCAGCGCTCGAGGAGTGCTCGGTGCGGCTGGACGAGGTGCTCCTCCGTGTACCGCCCCTGTGTGACTCCGAGGCGGCTGCGCTCCTCCCGGTCGTACGTGACGGGAGGCGTCGAGAAGTCCGTGTGTTCGAGGGTCGGGCGGTACGTGCTCGGGGCGACCGTGTTCGCGTTGTAGATCTCCGGTCGGTAGATCTTCTGGAACGTCTCCATGGTGCTGATCGTGCCGATGAGCTGGAGGTCCGAGTAGTCGCCGGTGAGGTCACCGCGCGTGTAGAACGCGAGCGGCGCCTTCGCACCCGGCGGCATGAAGTAGCGGACCTGCATGCCCATCCGGCCGAAGTAGTCGTCCGTGAGCGAGGAGTGCTCGTGCTCGTACTCGGCGCCGAGCACGGGGTGGACGTACCCCGTCTGCCGGTACGTCTGGCTCGTGGAGACGCTGATGCAGACGACGGGCTCGGCGGCGAAGTGGTCGCGGTACGCGTCCGACTCCAGGAACCGCTGGAACAGCGCCCCGTGGAGCTGGCCGAAGTCGTCGGGGATGCCGACGCTCTTGTCCAGGGACGGCAGCAGGACCGCGAAGTCGTAGTCCCGGAGGTACGAGGAGAAGTTGTTGCCCGGGATCCCCTGGTGCCGTTCCCCGGTGTGCTGATCGAGGATCGCGACGTCGAGCACCTCGATCAGCGGGAACTGCTCGGCGCGACCGCCGTCCTCGAAGTGCAGCGTGACCGAGACGATGTCGAGTTCGAGGCGGTACCGACCGCCGTCGGCGTTGCCCGCTTCGCCCGTGAGGTCGTTGCAGCGCGCGTTGATCATGGCGAGCGCGTTGCGGAGGTTCTGCTGGCGGCGCTCGCCGCGTGCCAGGTTGGCGAAGTTCGTGGTCAGCCGGGAGCTCTCCGCGGGGGAGTAGTCCTCGTTGAAGCGGGTCCTGGTGATGCTGAAGGTGAGGTCGTTCGCCATGGTCGGTAGTCCGTACGTCGAGCGCCTGGCGGCACTATGGGAGGTGTTGCTCGATCATGACGCGGGGCACGGGTCATCAGGTAATCCGGAATCACTATGCGCGGGTATAGCCTGCGGCTATGGCGCGCGTCTCGAACGACATCACCCTGCAGCAACTCCGGTACTTCATCGAGGTCGCGTCCGAAGGATCGATCAGTGCCGCCGCCGACCTGCTCTACGTCTCGCAGCCGACGATGTCGGCCGCGATGAAGGACCTCGAGACACGGATCGGCCGACCGCTGTTCACCCGATCCGCGCGCGGTGTCGTGCTCACCGTCGACGGCGTCGAGTTCCTCGGGTACGCGCGACAGGTCGTCGAGCAGGTCTCCCTCCTCGAGCAGCGCTACGTCGGGCGGCAGGCGTCACGCCGACTGCTCGGGGTGTCGGCGCAGCACTACTCGTTCGCGGTCGAGGCCTTCGTCCGCATGGTCGAGGGGGCCGACGCGGAGGAGTACGAGTTCTCGCTCCGGGAGACCCGCACGTGGGACATCATCGAGGACGTCCGCACGCTGCGCAGTGAGGTGGGCATCCTCTACCGCAACGACTTCAACCGGCAGGTCCTCGGCAAGCTGATGCGGGACGCCGGGGTCGTGTTCACGCCGCTGTTCGTCGCGCAGCCGCACATCTTCGTCGCCCGGCGGAACCCGTTGGCGTCCCAGGAGCGGGCGACCCTCGCCGACCTCGCGGAGCTCCCTCGGCTCACGTTCGACCAGGGCGCGAACAACTCCTTCTACCTGGCGGAGGAGATCCTGTCGACGATGTCGAGCAAGCGGGAGATCCGCGTCTCGGACCGTGCGACGATCTTCAACCTCATGATCGGCCTCGGCGGGTACACGATCTCGACGGGACTCATCAGTGACGACCTCGACCCCGAGATCGTCGCCATCCCCCTCGACGTCGACGAACGCATCGAGATCGGGTGGATCGCGCACGCCTCGGTCCCGCTCACCGTGCAGGCGCAGACGTACCTGGAGGAGCTGCGGGCCGTGGTCACCAGCTACGGCGTGGAGCCGCTCGGGTAGGCAGACCGCCGGACCACCCGCCTGACCACCCACCGGATCGCTCCAGGCGTCAGGTCCGCGCTTCCGTCCGCCGCGGCTTCAACCGCTCGGGGGCATCGCTCGCTGGCACCCACTCGCACGTGAACGTGCCGCGGTAGCCGAACAGGAAGCCGAACACCCGGTTGCGCACCGCGAGGTCGACGTGGAAGGCGCCGTCGTCCTCCGACCACCATTCATGCAGGGCCGCGCGGCCGCTGAACAGCATCGGGAAGCGGAACGAGACCGGCCCCTCGTGGAAGCGTTGCTCGTCGGAGGTCAGCACGAGCCCGCCGCGCTCGTCCACCCGCAGGTCGAGGTCGACCGCGAGGTGCTGGTGCGTCCCGAGGTAGTCGAGGACGCGGCCCTCCGACAGGACCATCGTCGCGTCGAACCGTGCCGGTCGGCCGGGGCGGGTGGCGTAGGTGCGGACGAACGTCACCGTCTCCCGCCCGAGGGCGTCCCGGTAGGGGTAGTTCTCGATCGTGAACGGCACGTCGGTGCCGACGTCGGGCACGAGGATGTTCCGCAGCCGCCCGATCTGCAGGAACGGCACGGTCCACCACGGCCCGCGGCGGATGGTCATCCTGCCCCGGCCAACACAGGCCTCCGCGGCGTCGAGGCCGACACCGAAGCGGCGCTGCATCATCGGGTGCAGGCGACGGAAGTCGGCACCCAGCGCTTCCTCGAAGACGGACGTCATGCCGGGCCTCCTGGCTCGGGCAGGGCCGCCACGGTGGCTGGCGCATCCTGCAGGTGGTCGTCGCGTCGGCTGCCGCCGACGGGCGCGCGGAGCGTCCTGGAGGCCCGTGGCCGGTCCGGCCGCCAGACCTGCAGGGCGCTCGTGAGCGGCCAGGCCTCCGGTTCGGGCCCGCCCTCGAGCCAGATGCGGAGACGGTCGAAGCTCCAGGCGGTCGCCCAGCCGAGGAGCGGCCGCACGAGGACGTCGAGGACGCCCCAGCCGGAGTCGTAGTCGTACCCGGTGAGGAAGCGTGTCCGTCCGTCCGTGGTGGGGACGTACCGCCAGTAGCCCCGGCCGGAGCGGATCGGGGAGAGGCGGTCGACGGTCGCGAAGCGGAGGGCGGACGTGCGCGAGCCGTCGGGTCGGCGGCGCTCGCCGAGGCTGACGCCGGTGCCGTGCACATCATGCAGAGCGGACTCGCGGACGTAGGTGAACCGCGTCACGCCCTCGTGGTCGGCGGGCTCGGGCAGGATCTCCGAGAAGCGGACGTCCCACCGGACATGCTGTTCCGGGTCCTGCGTGGCGTCCCAGACCCGCTCGAGTGGCGCGTCGATGACCATCTCGACGTAGATGCCCCGACTCCCCACGTGCGGAGCGTAGCGCGATGGAAGCGGCTGAGGCAGCCCCTGCAGCGTCGGTCTCGCCGGGACAGGGACCTCTCGACGCGGTCGCTGATCGGCAGTCGCCGGTGCTGGTACCGGTTGTCGGTCGAAGAAATGACCGTCTGCGAGGTCGGTGTCAGCGGTACACGGCCGAGTGGGTCGGAGACGTCTCTGCTGACGCAGGCATGCATCGTGACCTTGACAAGTGACCAGGTACTAATATGTCAGCGGCATGAGACTGCATTCCGGACTTGCTCACCTGGGAACCGCTGCTGTGGTCGTCGGGGCTCTCAGCACGGGTGTGACGGCACTTGTAGCGCCTCCCGTTCACGATGCTCCCGCTGTTGCTTCGACAACTGCTCCGGCCTGGTCGGAAACAGAAGTGCTCGAGGGGCTGCTCTTCATGCAGGGCGACTTCGGCGAGGACTTGCTTCGCCGTGGGGCGCTCGGGCCGCTCTCGACTGAGCAGTCCTCCGCCCTTCGGGAAGCCTTGGCCGACCCCGATGCCGCCGCGGTCGCTCATTCTGTGGTCTCGGAGTTGGAGCAACGGGTGCCAGGGCAGACGGCGGCCCTGATGAGAGACTTGCAAGCGAGTGATCCGATCGCTGTTCAGGCGGCGATGTCGGAGCTCGGAGCGGAAGTGCCACGCACGCCGACGTTGCAGCGGCTGCGGGCGCATGCCTCACCCTCCGCGTCGACGTACGTACCCGGTGAGATCGGAACAGATTGCGGCGTGCTGGTCTGGGTGGTCGCTGGCGCGGTGCTCGTGGTCACGGTCGCGGCTGTGGGCGTCGGCGTCCTGGCACTCGCGTCGACTGTGGCCGTGGGGTCGACGAAGATCGCCGGCGAGAACGCGATCCGACGAGCCACAGGATCGACCGGGCGGGCTCTCAAAGCTCTGCTGACCGCCAAGGCGATCGAAGCGTTCCGTGGCCGGTGAACGAGGCCGTAGTTGGAGAGCTTCTCCGGCTGTAACGGTCTGTGGTCTCTTGCTCGCGGTTGTGTTCGCGAGCTACTCACTGGCCGATCGGCTTGGCGGGACCGCTGCCGTGCAGTTGCCCGGACAGGGGGACGTCGGAGCGGTGCTCTCCCGGGTCGCTCCGCAGGGATGGGCCTTCTTCACGAAACCCGCTCGCTCCGCGACCCCGACCGCGTACGTCCAGCATGGCGGCCGGTGGATCCAGGTCGCGGGACTCTCGAACGCGCAATTCCGCTTCCTCGGCGGCCTGAGCCGGGAGGGGCGTCGGCAAGGGGTGGAGATGGCGTCCGTCCTCGCCGGGATCCCGAGGGGAGCGTGGCGGAAGTGCCACGGCGGGGACGTTGCGCGTTGTGTGAGCGATCAGCGACGGCGCTTCGTCGTGAACCCGCTTCCGCATCCCACGCTCTGCGGCGACGTTCTTCTGGCAGCGACGAAGCCGACTCCCTGGGAGTGGCGGCATCTGTCTCGCGACCGCACCTACGTCGGTGAGGCGATCGCGCTCGAGGTGAGTTGCCGGAATGGCTGATCGCGGCGGGTCGATGATCGCGTACCCGTGGGGAGCGGGGCTCGGTGTTGCCCGGAGTGTGCTCTACGCCGGCATGGCTCTGACTCTGCTGACGAATCCTGCATGGGTTCTGTTCACGACCAGCGCTGTTCAGCAGGAGGCACCGCTCTGCGACGCGTACAACGGCTGGGCGTTCTTCTGCCTCCTCGGTCAACACCTCGATACCGCGCGCATACTGGCCGGGTCAGTCCTGCTGGTCTTCGCCAGCGGAGCCCTTCCCTGGCTCACGGCCCTACCCGCCGCCTACCTCATCCTCAGCGCCAGCGTGACGATGACGTTGGGTGATGGTGGTGACCAGCTGTACGGGATCCTCGGTCTTCTGCTGATCCCGCTCAGCTGCACCGACTGGCGCCGAAGCTCGTGGTCGGACCGGACCTCTGATCGGTGCGCTTCAGTACGCGGCAGCTTGGCGTTCGTTGGTTGGGCGCTCATCCGGGTGCAGATCTTCGTCGTCTATCTCGAGGCGTCCGTCGGGAAGCTCGCGGTACCGGAGTGGGCGAACGGAACTGCCCTCTACTACTGGCTCCGCAGTCCGACCTTCGGGCCGGGACCGCTGCTCGCTCCGATGGTCCAGACAATGACCACCGCACCACTCATCACAGCGCTCGCGACGTTCTCGACCATCGCACTCGAGTTCGCTCTCGCCATAGGACCGCTCTTGACTCCCCGAGTGCGGCGCTTCCTTCTCGTGCTCGGGCTGATCCTCCACGGTGCCATCGCGATCTTCATGGGCATCACCTCGTTCTCACTGGTGATGGCGGCCGCGCTCCTCCTGCATCTGACTCCTGTCAACGCCACCTACGACGAGATCTTCCCGAGAAAGCGAGACTGGTTTGTCACTCGAAAGCACGCCTACCGAGTTACGTGATCAAGTCCCAGCACCGCTGGCTGTGCGCGCACTTGGGAGTGCGGTTGGCGCTCTTGCTGGGGCGATCATCATCACCAATGCGGTCACCGGCTTCGACGCCGAAACCTTCGTTGCCACGCTGGTCGGTCTCCTGGCCGGGCTGTCTGCGGTGTTCGCGCGGATCACGATCACTCTGACCGGCGGAACGATCCGGTTCTCGTTCTTCCCGTTCCTCAGGGTCGCGTACGACCTCGCGCAGGTACGGCGTGCGACCGTCGTGAGGATCGATCCCGTACGCCTCGGCGGTGTGGGGATCCGACGTTCCCGAGGTGCACGCGTGCTCGCGATGTCCGCGGGTCGAGGGGTCCGGGTCGAGACGACCCGTGGCACGATCATCGTGCAGAGCACGATGGCAGAGCGCATCGCTGCGGCGCTGACCTCTGCCGTGTGAAGCCGGTCGCTCTCCGACGGACGGGTCAGGACGTAGCTGCAGGGCAAGCGTGTCGAGTTCCGGTGGGGCGGTCGATGACGCTGGTGCTCTCGCCGGGCCTCGTCGTCGAGGCCCCGAGGGCCGGTGAGCTCGGTCCGGCCTCACTCGGGAACGGGCAGGATCCGCCGCCGGCCGAGGTCGTTCAGCAGCTCGACGAGCCGGTCCGCCGAGTCGTGGCACTCCGCGAACCCTGCCTGCCGGATCTTGATCAGGGACGAGACGTTGTCCCACGTCGAATTGAGGATCATGTCCGCGAACCGCCAGTCGACCAGGTCGGCGTACGGGGTGGCGACGAGTCCGTGGCGCTCCACCATGCGCTGCCACAGGTCCTCGCGGGAGGGCATCACCTGCGCGAGCTCCATCGACTGGGGTTCGGCCAGGTCGAGGCCGTGGTGCTCGGCGAGGCGCTCGAACAGGTGGCTCCAGCGCACCACGTCGCCGTTCGTGACGTTGAACGCCTCCCCGGCCGCGACGGGGGACGTCCCTGCCCAGTCGGTGGCACGAGCGAGGAGCTCGGCGTCGGTCATCTGGTAGAAGATGCCGTCGTACGTGGTGCGGGCACCGGGGAACCGCAGCGGCAGCCCGAGTTCCTTCGTCATGCTGACGTACGTCCCGATCGCCATGAGCAGGTTCATGGGCGTGCCCTGCGCGTACCCGATCACGGCCTCGGGGCGGAGCACGGTCATCGCGAACCCTCGGGACGCCGCGCGCTCGCGGAGCAGGTCCTCCTGGTCGTAGTAGAAGTTCGGGACCATGAGTCGCGGGTCGTCCTCCTTCGCCGGTGTCCTGAACCGGCCGAGGTGTGCGCCGTAGTACTTCATGCCCTGGTAGAGGGTGACGTGGCGGAGTGGTGCATCGAGCCGATCCAGGGCGTCGAGCGTGTTCTCGAGGAGCGCGACGTTCGGGGCGATCTGCTCGGCGAGGTCGGCGTGCTCCACGTAGGCGGCGAACGCGAGGCGCGTGGTGTCGGCGGCCAGCCGGAGTCCGTCGACCGCTGCGTCCGCGTCGGACAGGTCGACGGGCAGGTGGTCCCAGCCGGACACGGGGCCCTGCGGAGCGCGGCGACTGGCACCTCGCGTGCGGACACCACTGCGGGCGAAGTGCTCCACGACGCTGCGCCCGACGACGCCGCCGGCCCCGACGACGAGGACCGCGTCGCTGTCGTCGGCTGGTGTCCCGGAGGCGGGGGATCCGTCGGCCATGGTGCTGCTCCTGTCGGGTCGCGAACGCGGCGCGGCTCCTACCGCGCCGGTGCCGATCCTGCCCGGCCGACCCCGGCCGGAGCCCAGGAACGCCCGGCACCCAGGAACGGCCGGCACCGAGGAACGGCCGGCACCGAGGAACGGCCGGCGCCGAGGAACGGCCGGACGGGAGGCGGTGGTCCCTCCGCGTCGACCCGTGCCGGTCAGTTGATGCAGGTGCCCTTCGCCCCGTACGCGTCGCCGACCGGCTTCGACGGTGCGGGTGCGGGTTCGGCTGCGTGGCTCGCAGCGGAGGGTGCTGCTGCCGGCGCGCTGCTCGCTCCGCCAGCCGGTGCCGGTGCAGGTGTCGAGACGGTGTGCCCGTCGGTGCCGAGGACGAGCGTCACCCCGCTCACCGTCGTCGACACGACCGGCGTGGCGCCGGGCGCGACCGCTGCGACCGCTTTCGCCTGCGCTTCCGCTCCCGCGGGGTACTCGACGACGGTCGTGGTGGTGCTCGGGGCGTCGCCGGGCGCTCCGACGACGAACCCCTTCGCGGTCAGCGCGTTCGACGCCGTCGTGGCACCGCCCGGGGTCCCGGCGCCGTTCAGGACGGAGACGTGCACGGTCGAGGGGTCAGCTGCCGACGCCGCGGTGTACGCGGCAGGCGGCCCGACGATGTCCTGGATGAAGGCGGGCATGGCGGCGAAGTCGACGGCCACCGTCGCGTACCCGTCGATCGTCGGGGTGCCGGCCGTGGGGATCGTGGTCGAGCGGATGGCGGACAGGTCGATGTGGCTGAACGTCGAGACCAGGTCGGGGATGCTCAGTGTGTCGTCGACCTGCACCGCGTCGCCGACGCCGTGCAGCAGGTCCGCGACCTTCACCGGGTTCAGGAGCGTGCGCGCCGACAACGCCTCCCGGGCCTCCTGGGAGAGGAAGTACTGCTGTCGGACCTCGCGGTCCAGGTCACCGCGCGGCAGCCCGTCACGCTGCCGGACGAAGGACAGGGCCTGGGACGCGTTCAGGGTCGATCGTCCCGCGGGCAGGTCGACGCCGGAGTTCGTGTCGTGGGCTGCCTGGTTCAGACAGACGTCGATCGGCCCCAGCGCCTTGACGAGCTGGTAGAAGCCCAGGAGCGACACCCGCACGAAGTGGTCGATGGTGAGGCCGCTGGTGTTCTCGATGGTCTGGATGAGGAGCTTCATCCCGCCGGCGTCACCGCCGCCGTCCGCGGCTCCGTCGGAGAACGCGCTGTTCAGCTTGAAGGTGCCGTGGCCGGGGATGGGGACCCAGGAGTCGCGGGGGAACGAGATCATCGTCGCGCTGCCACCGTCCGCGGGGATGTGCAGCACGATCATGGTGTCGGTGTTGGTCGCGCCGTCGTCGAGCTGGGTGCTGAGCTCGGCGAGTTCCTGGGGCGTGGCATCGGCCGGGCGGTGGTCGTCCCCGATGAGCAGGATGTTCTGGGCCTTCCCGTCGGCGTCGTTGGCCGCGTCCTCGCCCGTGGAGCCGTCGGGAGCGGACTGCGCGACGTGCACCTTGGTGAGACTCGAGTCGAGCTGTTCGTACGACCACGCCGCGTAGCCACCGGTCAGGAGCAGCGCCATCGTGAGGGCACCACCGATGGTCGGCAGGACGAGACGACGGCGGCGCTGCCGCCCGTGCCGGACAGGGCCGCCGAGGGCGGTGGCGCGGGGTTCGGTGGGCATCGGGTTCCCTCGATCGTGTTCGGTGGCAGGAGGAGCAGTCTCACATCGGGACGATCCGGGGACATCCGTGGGACCACGGGTTGCGCATGTGGGTCCTCGCAGCCACGGGACCTCACGGATCGGTGCCGGCCATCGGTCTGACGGTCCTGGTCGCCCAGCTCGTCGCGACCGTGGTGAACGGGTTCACCGGGCTGTTCACCTCGCTGTTCCAGGCCGCCGGACTCGTGACCCCGGCGATCGCACTGTCGATGGCGCAGGGGATCCTGTTCGTCCCGATCGTCCTGCTCGGCGACCTGTGGTTCGGACTCGCGGGCATCATGTGGGCGCTGACCCGCACCGAGGTCCTGGTCTTCCTGGCCGGGGTCGGCATCTGGCTGGCGTCGCGCGGCCGGATCGACCGCGGGCTGGCGGCGGGCAGTGAGGAGCGCGCGGAGGCCGCGCTGGAGCAGGCCACCGTGAGACGGGGTGCTCGGCCGGGAGGCGCGGGTGCGGCAGGCGGGGCCAGCGCCCCTCAGGGGCGGGTGCCGCTCCGTGCCACCCCGCTGCGCTCGCGGGCGAGCAGCGCGTAGCCGTCGAGCGTGGTCCACGCGCCCTTGAACCAGTCGGCGTCGACCTGCCTCGACTCCTGTCGGAATCCCGAGTGGGTCAACAGCCGTGCGACCGCGTCGTTGCGCAGATCGCAGAACGCGACGACCCGGTGGGCGTGCTCGTCGTCGAAGAGGTGGTCGAGCAGAGCCGCCAGTGCTTCGGTTGCAATCCCGCGGCCCTGCGATAACCGTGCCAGGGTCACGCCGACCTCGAAGGTGTCCGGCTGTTCCTCGAGGCGGTGCAGCGCGAGGTCGCCGAGGAGCACGTCGGACCCGGTCTCGCGGACGGCGAGCTGCAGCCAGGACCCGGACGACGGGAGCCGCCCGTCGGGCTGGTCGGCGACCAGGCGCTCGGCGTCCGCCCGGGAGTAGTCGGTGTCCCACGACTGGAACCGAGCCACATCGGGGTCGCGTCGGTACTCCGTGAAGGCGTCGATGTCACGTTCCGCGAGCGGCTCGATGCTCAGGCGGGCGGTCGTCAGCGTCAGTTCGGTGTTCCTCGGAGCCATGCGCCGAGGCTAGCGGGGGACCGGGGCGGGCTCGGCGCCGGACAGCGTCACGAGGAGAAGGCGACCGTCCCGAACCCGATCCACGCGAGACCGATGCCGACCAGGGTCGCGAGGCTCGAGACGCCGGTCGCGACGACGGCCGTCACCGGCTGCCTCCACCTCCGCAGCGATCGCCCCGAGATCCACAGTGCGACGACGGAGACGGGCAGCGAGCCGATCAACACGAGGGCCTGCAGGGTCGCGCTGGCGCCGGCCGCCGCTGTCGACAGCTGCCCGCCGGCCTGGTCGAACGGGGACGGCGGGGTGTCGCGCTGCGGGCCGAGGGCGCCGGTGGTGACGAGGACGGCACACCATGCGACGACCAGGAGGATCGCGATCAGCGCGCCGACGTCGGGTTGCCTCCGATGCGCGTCCACACGTGTCGTCATCGGTCGACCACCACCGCGTGCGCGTCGGCGAGGGCGTCGGTGTCGTCGACGGACCGGTCGCGACGCGGCCCGATCCGACGCCACGTCGCGATCGCTGCAGCGGCTCCGGCAGCGATCGCGATGCCGAGGGAGAGCGACGGGTCGGCGCCCGACATCCACCACGCCATGGCGAGCGACGACGTCACCGCGCCGAGCACGCCGGCCAGTGCTGCGTGTGCTGCCGTGTGGACCGCGCGGGAGCGCACCCGCTGCAGTGCCCGGCCGAGCAGGTGCGTGAACGGCGCGGACAGGACGGCGCCGAGGAGAGCCAGCGCGTCGGTGACGACGACGAACAGGAGGCTCCACCACACCCATGAGAGAGCGTCGGGAGCGGTGCCACTGGTGACGGCGACGATCGCGGGGACGGCCGCTGTGCCGACAGGGACGGTCACCGCGGCCATCCAGAGGAAGCTCCGGCCGATGAGTCCGACGGTGTCGCGGACGTCCCAGGTGTCCATGCACCTCACTCTGCGGTGCAGCGCCCGCGGATCGGCCGCGATCCGCCGGAACGAGACCGAACAGCAACCTCGGCAGCACCACCGTGACGGCACCGACACGCCGGAGCTCGGAACTGCTCGTCAGGATCGCGCGGAAGCGGCCATTGGGGGGCGCTTCCCGCCCGTCGTCACACCGGTGGGGCTGAGCGCTCGTTCACGGACGGCTGTGACAGCGCCGGGGTGTGGACAGGAAACGTCCTCCCTGCGGACCCCGCACCGTGACGCGCCTACCGTGAGGGCGTCATGACAGCCGAACACCGCAGACCCGCCGAGCCCGATGCGGCTCCGTCCGTCGCCCACCACACGGCGCACCACGCTGCGCCCGCTGATGCGTCGAAGCCCGCGCAGACCGACGACCGCAGCTCCGGCGACCAGCCGGACCCGAACCGCTGGAAGGCGCTCGTCATCTGCCTGCTCGGCGGGGGCATCGTCCTACTCGACGTCTCGATCGTCAACGTCGCGCTGCAGTCCATCTCGACGGGGTTGCCCGGCACCACGCCCGAGGCGGTCCAGTGGATCCTGTCCGGGTACGCGCTGTCCTTCGGCCTGCTGCTCGTGCCCGGTGGACGACTCGGTGACGCCACCGGCCGACGTCGGATGTTCGTCATCGGGGTCGGCCTGTTCACCCTGGCGAGCGCCCTCTGCGGCTTCGCACCGAACGGCATCGTCCTGGTCGTCGCCCGTCTGCTGCAGGGCCTGGCCGGCGGCCTGCTCACGCCGCAGGTCACCGCGCTCATCCAGCAGCTGTTCCGCGGCAAGGAGCGCGGCACCGCGTTCGGACTCTTCGGCGCCACCGTCGGCATCGCGACCGCGATCGGCCCCCTGATCGGCGGTCTGCTCATCACGGCGTTCGGCACCGAGAACGGCTGGCGGTTCGTCTTCTTCGTGAACCTGCCCGTCGGACTCGTCACGATCCTCCTGGCCTTCCGGTACCTGCCCGCACCGAACGGGGAAGAGCGGGGGAAGAAGCACGACTTCGACCCCGTCGGCATCGTGCTCCTCGGCGCCGCCGTGGTCGCCCTGCTGCTGCCGTTCGTGCAGTCGCAGGAGTGGAAGGGGAACGCGAAGTGGTGGCTCATCGTCGTCGCCGTCGTGTTCGGCGTGCTGTTCGTCCTGTGGGAGCGGCACTACGGGCGGACGAAGGAGCCCGTGGTCGACCTGCGGCTGTTCCGCCGCCGGTCGTTCTCGCTCGGCGTCGGTCTGGCGACGGTGTACTTCGCCGGTTTCACCCCGCTGTTCTTCGTCCTGACGCTCGCGCTGCAGTCCGGCCTGCACTACTCCGCGCTGATGGCCGGACTGGCGTCGATCCCGTTCGCCATCGGCTCGGGCATCGCCTCGACCGTCGGCGGCCGCGTCGTGCACCGCTTCGGTCGGCAGCTCATCGTCATCGGGACGATCCTCGTCCTCATCGGGCTCGGTGCGGTCGTCTGGGTGGTCGCGAACCACTTCGAGTCGGACCTGGGGTGGTGGCTCGTCCTGCCGCTGCTCGTCGCCGGCATCGGGTCCGGTCTCACCATCTCGCCGAACCAGACCCTCACGCTCTCCGAGGTGCCGGTCGAGCAGGGCGGATCGGCGGGCGGGCTGATCCAGGTCGGCGCCCGCGTCGGCTCCGCGATCGGCATCGCGGCGGTCGGCAGCGTGTTCTACTCCACGCTCGCGAGTTCGCGCGGCGACTACGCGCAGGGCCTGCCGCTCGGGCTCGCGGTGTCGCTCGGGTTCGTCGCGGTGGCGCTGGTCGCCGGGATCGTCGACGTGGTCGTCGGGAAGCGACACGGCACCGAGGCGTCGGTCTGACGCCGCGCACACTGCATCCGGATCCGGACATCGACGCGCACCGACCGGCCACGGCGTTGACTGGCCCGGTCACACGACTGGAGGACACATGAGCAAGACCTGGTTCATCACCGGAGCATCCAAGGGCTTCGGCCGCGAGTGGGCGGAAGCAGCACTCGAACGCGGCGACTCCGTCACCGGCACGGCCCGCAACCTCGACGACGTGCAGGACCTCGTCGACCAGTACCCGGACACGTTCCTCGCGCTCCGGCTCGACGTGACCGACCGGGACGCCGACCGCGATGCCGTCGCCCGTGCCGCGGAGCACTTCGGGTCGCTCGACGTCGTCGTCAACAACGCCGGCTTCGGCCACTTCGGCATGGTCGAGGAACTCAGCGAGGACGAGCTCCGCGCCCAGCTCGAGACCAACCTGTTCGGCGCCGTGTGGGTCACCCAGGCGGCACTGCCGATCATGCGCGAGCAGGGCTCCGGGCACGTCATCCAGGTGTCGAGCATCGGCGGCATCAGCGCGTTCCCGACGGTCGGCGCCTACCACGCGTCGAAGTGGGCACTCGAGGGCCTGTCGCAGTCGCTCGCCCAGGAGGTCGCGGGCTTCGGCATCTCCGTCACCCTCATCGAGCCCGGCGGGTTCTCCACCGACTGGTCCGGCCCGTCGTCGAAGCACAGCGAGGAGAACCCGGCCTACGCCGAGGTCCGCGAGGCCGCGGCGAAGCGCCCCTCGGCGGCCGACCCGGGCAAGCCGGAGGCCACGCGAGCCGCGATCCTGAAGGTCGTCGACGCCGAGCAGCCCCCGCTCCGGGTGTTCTTCGGCAAGGCCCCGCTCGGCATCGCGGAGCGTGACTACGAGTCGCGCCTCGCGACGTGGCGCGAGTGGCAGCCCGTCGCCGAAGCGGCACACGGCGCCTGACCGGCTGCCGCATCAGGACGGGAGGCTCGATGGCGGGCCGGCACCGTGCCTCCCGTCCGTCGTGAACCGGCCACGCACGCCGCGGACCTGAGCCGACACCGGACCGCCGACGCGTACCGTCGCGGACACACGACGGAGCGACCCGGAACGCGATCTGCACCCGGACCCCGCCGCGGGCACGGCCTCGCGCTGCTGCCCGCCCCCGCGCGGCCGACCGCCTCGCCGCGCCAGCGCCACCGACCAGGAAGCGACTCCCATGTCCCAGAACAACACCCTCATCCGCAGCATGCACGACCTCGGCCTCGCCGCCTGGTTCGGCGGCAACCTCATGGGTGCCACCGGGCTGAACGGCGCCGCCGCCGGCGCGAAGGACCCCGTCGAGCGCCTCACCCTGTCGAGCGTCGGCTGGGGCAAGTGGGCACCGGTGCAGCTCGCCGCGCTCGCGGTGCACGGCATCGGCGGCATCGGCCTCATCGTCGCCAACCGCGACCGCCTCGGCGTGCAGCAGGGCGCGCGCACGAACACGGGCATCAAGCTCGTGCTGACCGGTGCGGCCCTCGTCACGACCTTCTGGTCGGCCTCGGTCGGCAAGAAGATGGCCGAGCACGCCCGCGAGGGCGCCGAGGGCACCACCGAGCCGAGCGCCGACGCGTCGGGCACGCTCAAGGCGGCGCAGCGGCAGCAGAAGATCCTGCAGTGGGCGACCCCGGCCCTCACCGCCGTGCTCCTCGTCATGGGTGCGCAGCAGGGGGAGCAGCAGCGGTCGAAGGCCGGCATCCTCGACAAGTGGCGTCGCTGACCGACTCGGTCCGGTGACGGACGGGAGGCGCGGTGCCGGCTGGCACCGCGCCTCCCGTCCGTCGTGCGGTGGCCCTGGCTACCAGCCGCCGGACCGGACCGCGTGCGGTGTGAGTGCGTGTTGCAGGGCCAGGCTCGCAGCGCCGCCAGCGGCGGCGTCGAGTCCGGGGTCGGCGAGTTCGACCAGGACCCCGTGGATGCCCCGGGTGCGGGCGAACCGCTCGACCTGCTGTCGGATCTCCCGGACGTAGATCGCGCCGGCCTCCGCGAAGCCGGGGCCGGCGAGCACGATGCGGTCGAGGTCGAGGACGTTCACGACCGACAGCGCCGCCGCAGCGAGGTAGCGCGCTGATCGCTGGATCAGTGCGTGGCAGTCGACGTCGCCCTGCGCGGCTGCCTGGGCGATCCGGTCGAAGTCGACACGGAAGCGCTGGGCGTCACCCGTCAGGCCGAGGCGCGCGGCGAGGTCCGCGTCTGCTGCGGCCACGACGGCCCGCGGCGCCGCGAGCATCTCGAGACACCCGCGTGCGCCGCACCAGCACTCCGGCCCGTCGATGTCGACGATCGTGTGACCGATCTCGCCCACGTTCGACGACGCTCCCCGGGCGATGCTGCCGCCGACCATGATGCCGAGACCGAAGCCGTTCGACATGTAGAGCGTCGCGAAGTCCTGCGTGGACGGCACCCGCCCGGCCCAGTACTGGCCGAGGGCGGCGCACGCAGCGTCGTTGTCACGCACGACGGGGAGGCCGATGCGGGGCTCGAGCGCCTCGGGCAACGCGAAGGACTCCCACTCCGTCGCCGTGAGGGAGTGCCGTTCCGCTCCGGCGCCGAGGTCGAGGCCAGCTCCGGCGACCCCGACGCCGACGACGGACTCGAGGGGGATGTCCAGCTGCACGAGGAGCTGCCCGAGTTCGCGGGCGATGCGCACGACGTCCTCACCGGGCGCGTCCTGCTCGATGCCCGGCGACACCAGACGACCGACGACCGCACCGGCCAGGTCCGTGACCACGTAGGTCAGTCGGCCGGCGTCGAGGGACACCCCGACGGCGAACCGTCCGGTGGTGTTGAGCTCGAGCAGGCTGCTCCGTTTGCCGCCGGTGGAGTCGAGGAAACCGACCTCCACGACGAGTCCCTCGTCCAGGAGGGTCTTCACGATGCGCGTGATGGACGTCGGCGTCAAGCCGGACCGTGCTGCGAGTTCTGCGCGGGTGACGGTCCGGCCCGAGCGCACCATGTCGAGCACGGCGCTCCGGGTGGCCGCCGAGGACGGCCCGAGCCGCCGGCCGGTCACGTCGTCTCCCGGGGCACGACGACCGGAGCGGGCATCGCGACCGCTGGCAGGACCGCGTCGTCGACGGCTCGCACGGCCGCCTCACCAAGCACGGCGCCGATCTCCCGACCACGGCGGTCGATCGCGGTGATCGGAAGGCTCGCACTCTGACAGACGAGCGAGTCGCTCCGGCAGATGAGCGCGACGTCCTCCGGGACGCGGATGCCCGCCTCCCGGAGACCGGTGAGCACCGCGACCGCGTCGTGGTCGCCGTCGACGACGAGGACCGTCCGACTGCTCCCGTCGGCTTCTGCGCCGATCCGGAGGCAGGTCCCGACGACGTCGTCCGTCCGGACGACCTCGGTGACGGTGTCGTCCGGTCCGAGCTCGTCCCCGAACGGTTCGGCGGGTGCCGTGCCCGTCACCGAGACGCGGCGCTCGGCGGGGTAGCCGTCGAGGTACGCCGCGAGGGCCGCGGACGACGCTGCACGGTCGACGACCACCGCCGGGAAGTCGACCGGGAGCGTCGACGGAGCGAGCGCCACGAAGGGCATGTCGATCTGCCGGAGGAGCGCCGGACGGGGGTCGTCGCGCGACACCTCGAGCAGGATCACACCGGCGACCCCTCCGGTCCGCGCCCAGAGGCGGTAGGCCCGGAGCTCCGCGTCCTCGTCCGCCACGGACCGGGTCACGAAGCGCTTCCCCGCGGCGACGAGCGGGCCGGCGATGGCTCGGACGACCGCTCCGGCGACCGGGTCACGGTCGTGCCCCTCCCGGATGACGAGCCCGATGGAGGCTCCCTGGTGGCTCATGCGGGTCCCTCCCGTCGTCCGGTCCGATGCGTGGGCACCGGGGACGGCACCGCAGGACAGCAGTCTGCCGGATCGTGCACCGGCTCGAGGCGCGCACGAGTGCGCCTACTTGAGCGCACCGGCCGCCATCCCCCGTTCGAACTGCCGCTGGAGCGCGATGTAGGCGACGATCGTCGGGATCGCGGTGATCACGGACGCAGCGAGGATCTTCGGGGTGTCGTCGTTGTACTGCCGTCGGAAGAACTCGGGCAGCTGCGTGACCACCCCCAGCCCGTCGTCGACGAGGAAGACCTTCGGCAGCAGGTACGAGTTCCAGGCGTAGATGAGCACCAGCATCATCAGTGCCACCGCCATCGGTCGGGACAGCGGGACGAGGATGGACCAGAACACGCGCCAGGTGCTCGCGCCGTCGATCCGCGCCGCCTCGAACAGTGCGTCCGGGATCCCGTCGACGTACCCACGGGCGATGAGCACCGTGAACGGGATCTGCAGCGCGGCGATCGGCAGGATCACCGACCAGTACGTGCCCAACAGCCCGAGCCGTACTGCCGTCGTGTAGAGCGGAGCGATCAGGACGACCTCGGGCAACGTGAGCGCCGCCATCATGAGCCAGAAGTAGACCTCCTTGCCACGGACCCGCAACTTCGAGAAGCCGAACGCCGCCATGAGGGTGGCGAGGTAGACGATCACCATCGACGCGGCGGCGATGACGATCGTGTTGAGGAAGAACTTCGGGAAGCCGGGGACCTGCACGACGGCGAGGTAGTTCCGCCAGCCGGCGCCTTCGAAGCTCGTCTGCAGCATCGCGATGAGGGGCACCACGAACGGCACGACGGCGAGCGTCAGGACGAGTTGGAGGACGATCCTGGATCGTCGGGAACGGGTCTCAAACACCGGAGGTCTCCTTGCGACGGCGCACGGGTCGCGCGACGCGTTCGCGTCCGCGCATCTGCATGAGGACGGACACCGCGACGGCGATCACGAGGACGAGGATCGACAGGGCGGAGGCGAACCCGAGGTTCCGGTCGCTGCTCGCGGTCTCGGCGTAGATCATCGTGCCGAGGAACTCCGACGAGTGCGCCGGTCCGCCCTGCGTGATGAGCCAGGGGTTGTCGAACAACTTCAAGGCGGTGATGAAGTTGAGGATGGCGAGGGACACGATCACGGGTCGGAGGCTCGGCATGACGATCGAGAAGAGGACGCGGAGGTTCCCCGCACCGTCCAGTCGACCGGCCTCGACGAGCTCCGGGTCGACCTGCGCCATCCCCGCGTAGAGCAGGATGAAGCCGTACCCCACCGCGCCCCAGCAGCCGACGAGGACGACGACGACCAGGGACGTGGTCGACTGACCGACCCACGACTGCTCGAGCCCGGAGAGGCCGAGCCATCCGAGGACGTGGTTGACGGTGCCGTCGCTCTGCCAGACCTGCAGCTGCGCCGGCGCGAGGGTGGCCGGCGCGACCACCACGGGGATGACCACGAGCACCTTGTAGACGTTGGCGAAGCGGATCGACGAGTGCATCGCGGCTGCGAAGAGCGTCCCGCCGACGACCTGTACCGCGAACACGACGATGAAGTACACGAGCGTGTTCCGCAGCGCGCCCCACAGCACGGGGTCCTGCACCGCCTGGACGTAGTTGCCGAAGCCGACCGGCGTCATCAGTGCCCGACCGCCGGGCCAGTCGAAGAAGGAGAGGTAGCCCGAGTAGACGATGCTGTAGTAGATCAGGCCGACCGAGATGACGAAGCCGGGCAGGATCCAGCGGAGTCCGCCGGGCAGGACGAGGGGGCGTCGACGCCGGGGGCGTCCGGCCCCCGGCGTCCGGCCGGCGCGGACGCCGGGCCGGACGGACGAGGAGGTGTCGATCACGATCGCGCCGTCCCGCTGCGGTCGGCCCGGCTCACTTCGTGCCGACCTTGCTGGCCACCGACGCCGCTTGCTGGTCGTCGGCGATGTCCTGGATCGACTTGTCCACCGAGGGGTCGAGCACCTGCTGCGTCGCGACGACGATCGCGTCGAGTGACTTCTCGGTGGCCTGCCACTGGCGGGACTCGCTCGCCTCGCTGCTGTCCTCGATGAGCTTCTCGATCGCCGGACGCTGGACGGACTCGTCCACGAGCTGGATGGAGTCCCAGTCGGGGCTGACGCCCTTGACCGCGGGCAGGAGGTCGATCGCGTTGGCCACGTTCTGCTGACCCTGCTTGTGGAGGGTCATCCAGGACACGAACGTCTTCGCAGCACCGATGTGCTCGGACGCCGAGTTGATCGCGATCCCGTAGTCGGCCTCGCTGAAGTACGCGGAACCGTTGCCCTTCCCGGCGACGTCCGGGAAGGCCGCCGGCAGCTGCACGAAGCACTTCGGACTGCTGACGCCGGCGGCCTCCATCGCGGCCTTGCACGAGTCGGCTCCGGCGTACTGCGTGTACCAGAAGCCCATCTGGACCATGGCCGCGTCGCCCTTCATGAACTCGTTGTTCGCGAGGGGGTACTGCGGGCCGTCGAGGGCGTCCTTCGGGATGATCCCGTCGTCCTGCATCTTCTCGATGATCCGGAGGACCTCGATGCCGTTCGCGTCGTTCCACTTCGCCTTGCCGGTGGACGCCTTGATGAACCAGCCTGGGGCGACCGAGTTCGCGATCGCGTGGTACATGTCCGTCGGGAACGTGTCGCTGCCGCCGGCGCCCATCGTGAAGCAGGTCTTGCCGATCGCGGTGACCTTCTCGCAGGTGTCCACCCACGACCGGTAGTCGGCGGGGACATCCGCGCCGGCCTCGTCGAGGACGTCCTGGTTGTACCAGAGGAACCCGGCTGACATCCCGCCCAGCGGCAGTGAGACGAACCGTCCGTCCGAGCTGGTCAGCTGCTCGACGTAGTCACCGCCGATGTCGTCCTCCCACCCGGCACCGAGCGTGCTCTTCGCGAGCGAGCTGAGGTCGAGCGCGTACGGCCCCCACAGGTCGGGCGAGCCGCCGGCCGGCGAGAGGTCGAAGACGTCCGGGCCCTTGCCGGAGTCGAGCGCCGGCGTGATCGTGTTCCGGTAGTCGACGTTCTCGAAGTTCTTGTACGTCACCTCGATGTCGGGGTACTGCTCGTTGAAGGCCTCGATGTACCGCTCGGCCACGGGGGTGTCCGGCGTCCACCCCCACCACGTCACCGAGCCCTTCTTCGCCGGCTTGACGTCCTCCCCGGCGTTCCCCGGGGACCCGGAGCAGCTGGTGATGAGCAGAGCGGCGGTCGCGGCGAGGGCCGCGGCGGTCAGGATCCGCGTTCGCTTCATTGTTCTTCCTTCACGTCGTTGTGCTGGGGGTGCACCGAGGTGCCCGTTCGGCGGCGAGCCTACGGACGCCGCTCCGCCCGCGCAAGAGTTCGAACCTATTTGTCACGAACTTGCCCAGGGCGACAGTCAGGCCGGTACATGCTCTTCAGTGCCGGGGAGCGCGACTTAGTTGCACAGTGTTCATGACGGCACTAGCGTTGCCCCCGCCTGGCACGAAGGCACCCGCTTCACCGACGAAAGGACCCTTCCGTGGCCATCGAATCCGTCCTCCTCAACGTGCGCGACGTCGCGCAGTCCGCGGAGTTCTACACGCGTCACCTCGGCGCGACCGTCATCTCGTCCTCGCCCGACGCGGCCGAACTCGACCTCGTCACCGCGCGCTTCGTGCTCACCCGCGTCGACGCGCCGGCGGAGTCCACGTGGATCGGCGACGACCTGCAGCGCGGCTTCCGGCACGTGGGCTTCAAGGTCGCCGACCTCGACGCCCGCGTCAGCGCGTTGCACGACGCCGGCGTCCCGTTCCACCTCGAGCCGATCAACGCCGAAGGCGGCGTGCGCATCACGTTCTTCTTCGACCCCGACGGGACGCTCCTCGAGCTCGTCGAAGGACCGTTGCAGTACCACGAGGTCCACGACCAGCAGGCCGTGGACCGGGACTGGGGTCTCGGCGAACCGGACCGACCGCGTTTCGACCACGTGGCCGAGACCGTCGCGGACATCGACCGGACGACCGAGTTCTTCGCCGAGCTCGGCTACGTCCGCATGGCGGGCATCCACCAGCCGAGTGACGACCGGGGCTTCGAGATCACCTTCCTCCGGGCCGGCGACAGCTCGCTCGAGGTCTTCACCTACGACCGTGCGGAGAAGCAGGAGCGGACGCCGCAACTCGACGCCCTCGGGTTCGCCGCCGTGGCCTTCGGAGCGACCGGGACCGAGTCGGCCCCCGCAGCCGGAGCGGGCGGCGGCAGCGTCGCCCTCGCCGTCGGCACCCTGCTCGGCCAGGACGTCCGCACGGACCCGGACGGTCTGCCGTTCATCGTCGCCTCGGCATGAGCGCCGGTCTCCTCCGACCCCTCGGCCGCACGGGACTGCTCGTCAGTCCGGTCACCCTGGGCGGGGCCCCGCTGGGCAGCATGCCCGAGAACTTCGGCCACGAGGTCGCCGAGGCGGACGCGGTCGCGCTCGTCGGCGCGGTGCTCCGCAGCGGCATCCGGACGATCGACACGGCCAACGGGTACTCGGACGGCCGGAGCGAGACCCGCATCGGGCGCGCGATCGCCGAGTCCGGTGGTGTCCCCGACGACGTCACCGTCATCACCAAGGTGGACGCGCGGGACGGCGACTACAGCGGGGACCGCGTCCGCCGGTCGATCGCCGAGAGCCTCGAGCGCCTCGGCATCGCCCCGCTGCCCCTGGTGCACCTGCACGACCCGGAGTTCCACGACTTCGGTGCGCTGTCCGGCCCCGGCGGAGCGCTCGAGGCGCTCGTGGCCGCGCGGGAGCGGGGCGAGGTCGAGCACATCGGTCTCGCCGGTGGGAACGTGCACGAGATGCGCCGCTGGCTCGACCTCGGGGTGTTCGAGGTCCTGCTCGTCCACAACCGTTGGACGGTCGTCGACCGGAGCGCCGGACCGCTCCTGGACCGGGCCGCGGAACTCGGCGTCGGCGTCGTCAACGCTGCCGTGCTCGGCGGCGGGATCCTCGCCGACGAGACCGGGCGGACGACGTCGTACGGGTACCGCCCGGCGCCGCCCGCGACCCTGCGCGCGGTCAGGGCGATGCGCGACCTCTGCCACGACGCCGGGACGACGCTCGCCGCAGCGGCGCTGCGCTTCTCGACCCGTAACCCGCGCTTCGCCAGCACGATCGTCGGGATCAGCCGGCCGGAACGCATCCAGCCGACCCTCGACGCCGCCGACCTGGATCTGCCGGACGCCTTCTGGGCGTCCCTCGAGGACCTGGTCCCCACCCCCGACAACTGGCTCGACGCGCCGGACGCGCGCTGAGCCTCCAGACCGGCCGCCAGGCCACCACCGACCCAACGAAACCGAGGCCCACATGCCACTCGTCCGCATCGACATGCACACCCCCCTCGCCGACCTCCGACCGCAGATGAGCGAGGCGATCAACTCCGCCCTCGCCGACGGCTGGGGGATGCCCGCCGACGACCTGTTCCAGGTCTTCCAGCTGCACGAACCCGGTGACCTGTTCTACAGCCGCACCTTCCCCGAGGCCGACCGGACGGACATCGTCTTCGTCGAGATCCTCGCCTACACCGGGTACTCGCCCGAGGTGAAGCAGCGCGGCGCCGCCCTCGTCGTCGACCGCCTCGCCGCCCTCGGCATCAAGCGCGACAACGTCCTGATCGCGATCCACGAGAACGGCGACGGCGACTGGCTCGCCCCGTCCGCGGTGCAGTGACCATGCGTCGGAGCGACCTGCCCGCCGACTTCGTCCTCGGCGCCGCGACCGCCTCGTACCAGATCGAGGGGGCGACGCAGGCGGACGGCCGCGGCGCGAGCATCTGGGACACCTTCGCCCGGGTGCCCGGCGCGATCGCCGACGGGTCCACCGGTGACCCGGCGGACGACCACTACCGCCGGATGCCGGAGGACGTGTCGCTCATCGCCGACCTCGGCTTCGACGCGTACCGGTTCTCGATCGCCTGGCCGCGTATCCAGGCCGACGGCACCGGCCCGGTGAACCCCGCCGGCATCGACTTGTACCGGCGGCTCGCCGAGGGGCTCCTCGAGCGGGGCGTCACTCCCTGGGCGACGCTGTACCACTGGGACCTCCCGCAGGCGCTCGAGGACCGCGGAGGGTGGCTCGAACGGGACACCGCCGCACGCTTCGCCGAGTACGCAGCGCTCGTGACCGAGCAGCTCGGCGACGTGGTCACCGACTGGATCACCCTGAACGAGCCCTGGTGTTCGTCGTTCCTCGGCTACGCCAGCGGGGTGCACGCACCGGGGCGGCACGAGGGAGCCCGGTCCGCGCAGGCGGCACACCACCTCCTGCTCGGGCACGGACTGGCGCTGGAGGCGGTCCGGGCGACGCGGCCCGAGGCCCGGGTCGGCACGACGCTGAACCTGTACTCGGTGCGTCCGGCGTCGGAGTCCGCCGAGGACCGCGACGCCGCACGCCGGATCGACGGCCTGAGCAACCGATTCTTCCTCGACCCGGTGTTGCGGGGGAGCTACCCGGCCGACGTGCTCGAGGACCTCGGGCAGACGTCGTGGTTCGCCGAGCACGCCACCGCGGAGGACCTGCAGCGGATCGCCGCGCCGATCGACTTCCTCGGCATCAACTACTACAGCCGGCACACGGTGGCGGCGCCGGC
The DNA here is from genome assembly GCF_003224295.1 of Curtobacterium sp. MCPF17_046. Classification (NCBI taxonomy): domain Bacteria; kingdom Bacillati; phylum Actinomycetota; class Actinomycetes; order Micrococcales; family Microbacteriaceae; genus Curtobacterium; species Curtobacterium sp. MCPF17_046. The sequence continues at coordinate 60,821 of NZ_QKLB01000015.1, forward strand.
CGACGTCGACGAGGCTGACACCACGGAGCCGAGCGCCTACCCCGGCAGCGAGGGGGTGCGGTTCGTGCGGACCGGTGCAGCGGTGACCGGGATGGACTGGGAGGTCCACCCGGACGGCATGGTCGACGTCCTGCGGCAGGCGCACGACCTGGCGCCGGAACTGCCGCTGTACATCACGGAGAACGGTTCGGCGTACCCCGACCCGGACCACGTCGGGCCGGAGGGTGAGGTCGTCGACCCCGACCGGACGGCGTACCTCCGCGCACACCTCGGAGCGTGCGCAGCGGCCGTCGACGCCGGGTTGCCGTTGCGCGGGTACTTCGCGTGGTCGTTGATGGACAACTGGGAGTGGGCCTGGGGCTACTCACGGCGGTTCGGCATCGTGCACGTGGACTACGAGACGCAGCAGCGGACCGTCAAGCAGAGCGGGCACTGGCTCGCGGCGTTCCTCCGCGACGCGGACTGACCCCCGTCCGTCGTGCGGTCGACGGCCCGCACTCATCGCCCCGGCAGGGCCACCACCCGGTCGTGGTCCCACGGCTCGGTCCAAGCGACCCGGTCGAACAGACCGTCGAGCAGTGTCGCGGTGAAGCCCCAGACGACGTGCGAGCCGGATCCGGTGTGGACCGTGAAGGCCGGGCTGCGCCACTCCCGGCCGTCGCGGTGGAAGACCGTGACCCCGCGGTTCGTGGGGTCGAGGAGATCGGCGACCGGTGCGCGGAACACCGCGGCCGACTCCGCCTCGTCCACCACCCGCACCGGTGACGGCGCTCGCCACCACCCGAGCACCGGCGTCACCAGGTGCCGTGAGAACGCCAGCGGCACCGGAGCCGCGGTCCCGAGCACGTCGACGCCCGTGACGTCCAGGCCGGTCTCCTCTCGGGCCTCCCGGAGCGCTGCCGCCACCGCGTCGGCGTCACCGGGATCGACACGGCCGCCCGGGAAGGCGACCTCGCCCGCGTGGGACCGCAGGGTCGCGGCGCGCGCGAGCAGGAGCACGTCCAGGTCCCGCGCGACGTCACCGGCCCGGGCCGGGCGCTCACTCGGCACCTCGTCGAGCACGCCGAACAGCATGAGCACGGCGGCACGTCGCGGTGACGGTGCCGTGGGCATCCCGGTGACGAGCGGCGCCGCGCCGGGGGCGACGGCCGTCGCGAGTCGGTCGCGCGCGCTCACGGGGTCCTCGCAGCGGTGCGGACGGGCAACGTGCGGGGCGGGGTCACGATGCCAGCCTAGGCACCGGTCGGAGGCGCGGCTGGCTGCGTGACCCCCTGGCTGGCCAGGGGGTCACGGCCGGGTCCGCACGCTGTTCCGGAGGCGTCGGGACGGCTGTGATCGAGGCATGACAACGACCACCCCCACCCAGCCCCTCGTCCACCACGACACCGCGTTGGCGCTCCTCGGCGTCACCCGGACCCACGGCACCGGTGACGCGAGCGTGACCGCGCTCCGCGACGTCACCCTCGAACTCCACACCGGCTCCTGGACCGCGATCATGGGTCCTTCTGGCTCCGGGAAGTCGACCCTCCTGCAGATCGCCGCCGGCCTCGACCAGGTTGACTCCGGCCGCGTCGTCCTCGGCGGGACGGACATCACCGACGCCACGGACCACGAGCGCACGCTGCTGCGCCGCAACCGCATCGGGTTCGTCTTCCAGGCGTTCAACCTCATCGCGTCGCTGACCGCGGAGCAGAACGTCGCGCTGCCGCTCGAGCTCGCGGGCGGACACCCGTCCCGGCAGATGATCCGCGACGCCCTCGCCCGCGTCGGGCTGGGCGACCGGGTGGGACACCGGCCACGGGAGCTCTCCGGCGGGCAGCAACAGCGCGTCGCGATCGCCCGCGCGATGATCACCGCACCCGAGGTCCTGTTCGCCGACGAGCCGACCGGGGCGCTCGACTCCACCGCCGCCCGCGTGGTCCTGGCGATGATGCGCGAGATGACCGACGCCGGGCAGACCATCCTCATGGTCACCCACGACCCGGCTGCCGCGGCCGCCGCCGACTCCACCGTGTTCCTCCGCGACGGCCAGCTCGTCGACGCCCTCACCGGCGCCGACGCCGCCACGATCGCGAACCGCCTCGTCAGCCTGGAGACGGGACGATGAACCGCATCGCACTGAGCGGCTTCCGGGAACGCTGGCAGACGTACGTCGGCGCGATCGTCACCGTCGCCCTCGGCGTCGGGCTCGTGCAGGCGTCGCTGCTGCTCCTGCTGTCCGTGCTCGGCATGCAGCCGACGGCCGGCGCCGATGCGCTCACCCAGGCCCGGGCGGACGGCAGCAGGATCGTCGCGGTCACCGTCGTGTCCGTCACCCTCGGGTTCGCGGCCTTCCTCGCGGTGTTCATCATCGCGTCGACCTTCGCCTTCTCGGTCACCGAGCGGCGACGGGACCTCGCCCTGCTGCGCATCGTCGGAGCCGAGGTCGGGCAGGTACGACGGATGCTCCGTGGCGAGGCCGTCGTCCTCGGCCTCGCCGGGGCCGTGCTCGGCATCCCGGCCGGCATCGCACTGATGGCGGTGGAGACGCGCATGCTCGTGGCCGCCGGCTTCGTGCCGTCCGGCTTCTCCCCGTCCTGGCAGGTCTGGGTCGTGCCCGCGTCCCTCGCCGTCGGGATCGGCCTGGCGTCGGCGGGCGTCGCCGTCGCCGCGCGCCGAGCAGCGCGCATCGACCCGCTCGACGCGGTGCGGGAGACCGGCGCTGCCGCACGACCGATGACGCGGTCGCGATGGGTCGGCGGGCTGGTGCTCGCCGTGGTGACGGTCGCCCTGGTCGTCCTCGCACCCGTGGGCGGGCTCGCCGGCGCGCAGGCGATGGCGATGTCAGCGGGCATCACCGGCGCACTCGCGATCACGATGACCGCCCCGGTGCTCGTGCCGCTCGTGGCAGCCGTCCTCCCGCGTCCGCGTTCGGCGGTCGGGTCGCTGGCCGTCGCGGAACTCCGCGACGCCCGGACCCGCTCGGCCTCCACCGCCGCCCCGCTCGTCGTCCTGCTGGCCCTGGTGCTGAGCCAGCCGATCGCGATGCTGTCCTTCACCGACGCCGCGACCGCCCAGATCGCGCGGGGCACGGACGCGGACCTCGTGCTGCAGACGACCGGCGCGTTCACCGCGGACCCGGCTTCGGTGCCCGGGGTCGCGGCCGCGTCCACCGAGTGGGCCGTCCCCGTGCGGGTCCAGCCGTCCGGGTCGGCCGTCCCGGGTATGTCCGAGGAACTCGCGGGGACGCCGCTCGCCGTCACGACGGAGGCCCTCGTGGTCGATCCCGAGGGGTTCGCGGCGGCACACCCCGGTGCGCGTACCGCGATGCAGGACCTCGGCGGTCGGTCCGCGGCCCCCGGCCCCGGTGCGACCGGACTCGGTCTCGGACGAGCCGGGACCGTGGCCATCGGTGACCGTGCCCTCGGGGCGGTCCGGTTCGGTGTCCCCGTACCGGCCGGGAGCGCCGGGCAGGTCGGGATCGTCGTTCCCCGGGGCCTGGTGCCGGCGGACGTCCTGGCCGACAGTCCCGCGACCACGTTCGTCGTCCTCGACCAGGGTGCGGACCGCGACGCCGTCACCGCCGCCCTCGCCCGCATCGGGACGGTGGCGGAGACCGACGCCTGGGCCGAGGACGCCGGGGCCGCCGGGCTCGACCAGAACACCCGCGTCCTGCTCGTCGTGATGGCGGTCGGTGCGCTCTACGCGGTGATCGGTGTCCTCAACGCCGTCGCGATCGCGACCTCCGGCCGACGCCGGGACTTCGCGGTGGCCCGCGCGAGCGGGATGACGCGCGGACAGGTCCTGGCCGCGGCGACACTCGAGACCGTCCTCGTCGCCGGTTCAGCGGTCGGGCTGGCGCTCGTCGCGACCGCGATGACCGCGGCGGCCGTGCTCACCGGGACGGCCCAGGCCACGGGAGCAGCGGTGCTGCACGTGCCGTGGCTCCTCGTCGTCGCGGCGAGCGGCGGCGGGCTCGTCCTGACGGGGGCGGCCGGGCTCGTGGCGGCGGCGGTCGCGACGCGTCAGGGCCCCGCGACGCTCCTGGCAGCGCGAGGATAGGCCCGTGACGGAGAGACGACGACGGTACGTCGACGAGTGGCGCGGCTGGACCGGGCGGACCTGGTACCTCCTGACGGCACTCCCGGTGGACCTCGTCGGCTTCGTCGTCGTCCTGACCCTGCTGTGCCTGGGGATCGGGCTGGGGATCGTGTGGGTGGGGCTCCCGGTGCTGGCCGTGACCGTGCGGACCGGACGCCTGCTCGGGGTGTTCGCCCGCCGCCGGGCGGGCAGGGTCGGCGAGGTCCCGGATGCTCCGGACTGGACGGTCCGTCCGACCCTTCCGACCGGCGTCCCCGGCGTGCGGTTGGTGGCGCCGCTCGCGGACACCAGGAACTGGGCCGCGACCGTCCACACCCTCGCGACCTTCCCGGTGTCGGTCGCCACGTGGGTGGCCACCGTGACGTGGGGCGCGCTCGCACTGGGCGCCGTCACGTACCCGGCGTGGAGCTGGGCCGTCACCCCGGCCGACGACATCTGGCTCGAGCGGGTGGCCGCGGGCATCGGGGAGACCGGGCAGTGGACCGGGACGGTGCTCCGGCCGGTGGTCGTCGTCCTCGCCGGACTCGTCCTCGCCGCGACGTTCCCGTTCGTCACACGCGTCCTGGTCGTGCCGCACCTGGTGCTCGCCGGGCTCCTCCTCGGGGAGCGGCAGGACGTGCAGCTGCTCCGCGGGGCGCAGCGCGCCGAGGCCGGGCGTCGGGCCGCCCTCCTCGCCGAGGACGCCTCGCTCCGCCGGCTCGAGCGGGACATCCACGACGGCCCCCAGCAGCAGCTGCTCCGCCTGCAGTACGACCTGGCCATCGCCCTCCGCCGGTTCCCGGACGACACCGCAGCCGCCGAGCGGCTCGTCGAGGAGTCGTTGGACCGGTCGAAGGTCGTGCTCGAGACGATCCGGAACCTCTCCCGCGGACTCGCACCGCCGATCCTCCAGGACCGCGGTCTCGCGGCGGCCGTCCAGGCCCTGGCCGAGGACAGCGTCCTGCCGACGACGGCGGACGTCCGGCTGGACGCCGCCGGGGCCGGGCTCGCCGCCGTCGAGCGGAGTGCCTACGCGATCCTGTCGGAACTGCTCACGAACGTGACGAAGCACGCCCATGCGAGCAGCGCGACGATCCGGGCGGTGACCGCCCCGGGCGGCGACCTCGAACTGGAGGTCCGCGACGACGGGGTCGGCGGCGCCCGACTCGACCCCGGACACGGGCTGGACGGACTCCGGGACCGTGTGGAGGGCCTCCAGGGCGTCTTCGCGGTCACCAGCCCACCCGGGGGACCGACCGTGGTGCGGGTCCGCATCCCGGTCCCCGTCGAGGCACCGGCGACCGGAGGTCGTACCCTGGCCGGGTGACCCTCGGAGCAGGTGCAGTCCCCGCCGCGTTGCGCATCGTCCTCGCCGAGGACTCGGTCCTGCTCCGGGAGGGCACGATCCGCCTGCTCGAGGAGGCCGGGTTCACGATCGGCGGGTCGTACGGGGACGCCGGCGCCCTGCTCGCTGAGCTCGCGACCGTGCGACCGGACGTCGCCGTGCTCGACGTGCGGATGCCGCCCACGTTCCGGGACGAGGGTCTCCGCGCGGCGATCCGGATCCGGACCGAGCACCCCGAGGTGGCGGTGCTGCTGCTCAGTCAGTACGCGGAACTCGACTACGCACGAGAGCTCCTCGCGACCGGCGAACACCACGTCGGGTACCTGTTGAAGGACCGGATCTCGTCGATCGACGACCTCCGGGACGACGTCGCCCGGGTCGCCCGCGGCGGTCTGGTCCTCGACCCGCAGATCGTCCAGCGCCTCATCGCCCGCCGGACCGACCCGATCGAGCGCCTCACCCCGAGGGAACGCGACGTCCTCCGGCTCATCGCCGAGGGACAGACCAACCAGGCGGTCGCGCACCGGCTGCGCATCGCGGTCGCCTCCGTCGAGAAGCACATCAGCTCGATCTTCACCAAGCTCGACCTCGAACCGACACCCGACGCGCACCGGCGGGTGCTCGCCGTCCTCGCCTGGCTGCGGGGCGGCGGCGCCTGACGCCAGCGGGACCCTGACGACGCCGGACCGGGAGGACCACCGGATGCCACTGCCCGACCACATCGTGATCCGCCGCACCGGCCCCGAGGACTGGGCCGTGTTCCGCGACCTGCGCCTGCGCATGCTCGCGGACACCCCGCTCGCGTTCCTCGAGACCCTGGAGCACGCACGGCAGCTCGGCGAGGACGAGTGGCGTCGGCGCGCCGGCAGCGGTGCCGAGGCCGACACGCCCTGGTTCGTCGCGGAGGACGTGACGACCGGCGGGTGGGCGGGCATCATGGGCGGTCGACTCGACGGCGGGGACCCGCTCCTGGTCGGCGTCTTCGTCGACCCCGAGCACCGGGGGCGCGAGTCCGGCGTGACGGACGCGCTCCTGGACGGGGTGGAGGACTGGGCGCGGGGCCGGGGCGACCGGATCCTCCTGCACGTGCACGAGGACAACCCGCGCGCCATCGCCTTCTACCGTCGTCGTGGGTTCGTCCCCACCGGCCGACTCGTGCCCTACCCCCTGCCGCCGTACGGCGAGGAACGGGAGCTGCGCAAGGCCCTACGGTGAACGGTCCCGGTCGTCGCACGGCTGCGTCCGTCGACTGGTGCGGTCCGGCGACGCCGAAGTGTCCGCAGGACGCGCGCCCGTCCGGCCCACCTGGTGGGTTCCCGGCGAGCGGGGGCTTTCATGGTCTAGCGAAAGGGGCTCCCGATGAAGACCATCCACTACGACAACACCGTGATCCTCACGAGCGACGACGTCGCCGACGCCGTGATCGAGTACGCCGCGGCGCTCTCCGGCGGCGACCGGGCCGACACCGTGGCGGTGCCGTCGGTCGCCGAGGACGGCACCATGACGACGACGAAGATCCTCATCGGCCCGTCGAGCGAGGTCGTCGTCGCCGACGCGGAGGAGGACGAGCTCGAGCTCGAGAACGACGAGTTCGTGGCACGGCTGCGCGCCGCTGCCCGCACGTTCGGGCACGACACCGTCATCCACGCCGACACGCGGTCGGACCTGACGACGGGCGACGACGAGCCCGGAGCCCCGGCGGAGGCGGCGAAGCCCTGAGCGGGCACGCGGACGGTGGCCGGGACGCCGTCGGCGTGCAGCGCCGGACCCGGCCGTGGCCGGCACCCGGCCCGACCGCGGGCGCGCGCACGAGGGGGTCGGGCCTCCCAGCCGTCAGCCGGTGGTGGCGGCGGACCGCAGCGTCGCCTCCGCGTCGTCGAGGTAGTCGGCCAGGAGCGCTGCCGCGCCGTCCCGGTCGCCGGCCCGCAGCGCCGCGACGATGGCCTCGTTCCGGTCGACGAAGTCCGCGTGGAAAGCCGCCGGGTCGTCGGTGGTGAGGAACGCCAGGCGCATCTCGGCGAGCAGTGCGTCCATGAGCACGTGCAGCCGCTCGCTCGGCACGGCCCGCACGAGCTCGGAGTGGAACCGGATGTCCGCCGTGCCGACCGCGCGCCAGTCACCGGCGGCGGCCGCCGACCGCGCGTCGGACACCGCGGACGCTGCCGCGGCCAGGGCTGGGGACTCCGGGGTGCAGGCGCGGATGCCCGCCTCCTCGAGGACGCGCCGGGCCGCGTAGAGGTCCGTGACGTCAGCCACGGACAGGCGACGCACGAACACCCCGCGGTTGAAGACGTGCTCGACGAGCCGGTCGCGCGCGAGCAGCCGGAACGCCTCGCGCAGGGTGTTCCGCGAGACGCCGAACTGGTCGCTCAGGCGCTCCTCGGACAGCTGCGTGCCCGGCATGAACGCGCCGTCCGCGATCGAGGACCGCAGCCGTGCCGCGGTGGACTCTGCTCCGCTGACCGTCCGTGTCATGCCCCGATCCTCGCAGAGCACTCGTGTGACCGGCGTGTTACAGATCCGGACGGGTCTTGAGATTGTTCAACAATGCACGCCAGACTGGCCCGCATGTTCGTCCTCATCGGCGTCGCCGTCGTGATCATCGGCTTCGCGTTGCGCATCAATGCGCTGCTCGTGGTCACCGTGGCGGGCATCGTCACGGCAGCCATCGGCGGGATCGACCCCGTCGGCATCCTCACCGCGTTCGGCAACGGGTTCGCGTTGAGCCGGAGCGTCACGACGTTCGCGCTCGTGCTGCCCGTCATCGGTCTCATCGAGCGCTACGGACTCCAGGACCAGGCGAAGCGGCTCATCGCGAAGCTCGACAAGCTCACGACGGGCCGCATCCTCGCCGGGTACCTGGCGGTCCGGCAGGTCACCGCCGCGGTCGGCCTGACGAGCATCGGCGGGCCGGCGCAGACCGTCCGTCCGCTCGTGCACCCGATGGCGGAGGGTGCGGCGACCAAGAAGTACGGCCGCATCGACGAGCGGATGCGCGAGAAGATCAAGGGCTTCTCGGCGTCCTCCGACACCGTCGGGGTGTTCTTCGGCGAGGACGTCTTCGTCGCGGTCGGGTCGATCCTGCTCATCACGACCTTCGTCGACACCACGTACGGTCTCGCGCTCGAACCGATCGACCTGGCGCTGTGGGCGATCCCCACCGGCATCGCGGCGCTGATCGTGCACGGCATCCGCCTGCTCCTGCTCGACCGGAAGCTCGACAAGATGGCGGCCGACGTCCGCCAGACCGAGGGGGTCGCGGCATGATCACCAGCGAATGGCTCTACTGGCTCATCGGCGCGTTCTTCATCGCCGTCTCCGTGTTCATCGTCACGGACCGCTCCCACGCCAAGCGCCTCGGGAACGCCGCCTTCTGGGGCATCCTCGGGCTGTCGTTCTTCGCCGGCACCTTCGTCGTGTCCGGGGTGATCCCCGCCTGGGTGCTCGGGATCGCCGTCCTCGTGATGGTGGCGCTCGCCGGCCTCGGCTTCACCGGCACGACGAGCCGCACCCGCGTCGCGAGTGTCCCCGGCGCCGGGGTGGGCTCCGCGACCGGCCCGGCCGAGCCGACCGCCGTCACCACCCGCCCGAGCTCGAGCACGAGCGTCCTCGCGACGACGAGCCCGGACGAGCGCGCCGCGTTCGCGCAGCGGTACGGGAACAAGCTCTTCATCCCGGCGCTGGTGATCCCGGTCGTGGCGGTCCTCGTCGCCACCCTCGGCCCGCTCGTCCGGATCGCTGGGCAGCCGCTCCTGGCCGAGGGGAGCGCGACCCTGACCGGGCTCGGCATCGGCTCGATGCTCGCCGTGGTCGTCGCGGTGTTCGTGCTCCGTCCGCCGCGGCTCGACACCCCGGTCCGCGAGGGTGCACGGTTGCTGCAGGCGATCGGCTGGGCGGCGCTCCTGCCGCAGATGCTCTCGACACTCGGCATCGTGTTCACCCAGGCCGGCGTCGGCACGGCGGTCGGCACGATCATCAAGGCGGTCCTGCCGGACGGGTCCCTGTTCGCCGCGGTCGTCGTCTACTGCCTCGGGATGGCCCTGTTCACCGTCATCATGGGCAACGCCTTCGCGGCGTTCCCGATCATGACCGCCGCGATCGGCTGGCCGGTCCTGGTGCAGGGCTTCGACGGCAACCCCGCCGCGATCTTCGCGATCGGCATGCTCGCCGGCTTCTGCGGGACCCTGGTCACCCCGATGGCCGCGAACTTCAACCTGGTGCCCGCCGCCCTGCTCGAGATGCGGGACAAGTACGGGCCGATCAAGGCGCAGCTCCCGACCGCCGGGATCCTGCTCGTCGTCAACATGGGAGTGATGTACCTTGTCGCATTCTGACCCCGCCGGGTCGTCGTCCTCGTCGGCACCGGACCTGGCCCGCGCCGCCTGGGCCGCCGGCTTCGCCGCCGTCGCCCTCGACAACACCACGCGCGAGTACCCGTACGCCGCGCACCACGCGACGTCGGGTCCGGAGGACCGCGCGCTCCCCGTCGAGCTGCACCCCGCCTTCGCCACGTCGTACGACTGGCACTCGTCCGTGCACATGCACTGGCTCGCGACGCGCCTGGTCGCGTACGGCGTGCCCGCCGACCTGGAGGCCCGGATCACCTCCGTCCTGCAGGCGCACCTCTCCGCCGACCACCTCGCGACCGAGGCCGCGTACCTCCGCGCCACGCCGCACTACGAACGGCCCTACGGCTGGGCGTGGCTGATGCGGCTCGCCGCCGAGGTCTCCGCCTCCGAGGTGCCGGCGGTCCGCGCACTCGCGCCGGGTTTCGCGCCCGTGGTCGAGGTGCTCGAGGACCTGGTCACCCGCTGGGTCGAGGGCGCTGCGCACCCGGTCCGGCACGGCGTCCACTCGAACTCCGCGTTCGGGCTGCTGCTCGTGCTCGAGGGTGCCCGGTCGCTCGGCCGGACCGAGCTCGTCGCCACGGTCGAGCGCACCGCCCGCGAGTGGTTCGGCGCCGACGCCGGGTGGCCGTTCGCGTGGGAGCGCAGCGGGCACGACTTCCTGTCCGCCGGGTTGGCCGAGGCAGACCTCATGCGTTCGGTGTTGCCGGCGTCCGAGTTCGAGACCTGGGCGCGGGCGTTCTTCTCCGAGGTCTCCGCCGGTGACGCGATCCTGACCCCGACCACCGTCCGCGACGAGAACGACCCGCAGCAGGTGCACCTCTTCGGCCTCGACCTGTCCCGGGCCGGATCGGCACGGCGCATCGCCGACGCCCTCCGCTCCGCCGACGCCGAGGACGCCGACCTCACGGCCCTGCTGGACGGCGCGGCCGACCGGCTGCTCGCCTCGGGGCTCGCCGCGAGCGTCGGCGAGGAGTACTACTCCACGCACTGGTTGGCGAGCTTCGCGTGGGACGCCATGGAGGCCCGGGAGCACGCAGCCCGCTGATCCTGCCGCACCGCGACGAGTGTCAGCGCAACGGGATGGTCCGACCGAAGGTCTTCGTGACCGGCGGGGCGGCGAGCACCGCGCCGAGCGCCTCCGCCGCGCCCTCGGGGGTGGCGCGCCAGGCGACGTAGGCGTCATGGTCCTCGGCGGTGGCCCAGCGCTCCAGCACGACCATGCGCGTCGGGTCCTCGTCGTCGACCAGGACCTCGAGCGACTCGTTGCCCTGCCGGGCTGCGGTCTGCGCGAGGGTCTCCCGGATCGCGGCCTCGACCGTGTCCGCTGCGACGTCGTTCCGGATCTGGACCTCGAGGAAGACGGTCATCGTCATGGTGTGCACCTTTCGTCGTCGGACCCCGTCCGCTGACAGCGCCCCGTGACGGCAACCACGACCGGCGGGGAGTTGTTCCGGGTGCGCTGCGTCAGCGGGCGATGCGGAAGCGCAGCGTGTCACCGGGGCGGAGCTGCGCCGCACGGTCGACGGACTCCGGCGTCAGGACCGCCACGACCGGGTAACCGCCGGTGACCGGGTGGTCGGCGAGGAACAGCACGGGGGAGCCGGCCGGCGGGACCTGCAGCGAGCCGGTCTCGACGCCCTCGCTGGGGAGCTCGCGGGTGACCGCACGCACGAGGGAGGCGTCTGCGGTGGTGCGGACCCCGACCCGGTCGCTGTCCGGGGTGACGTGGAAGTCCTGACCGGTCAGGGTGGCCCGCCAGTCCGGTGTGAACCAGTCGTCACGGGGACCGGGCACGATGTCGAGCACCACGGGGTCGCCGGGCCGGGGCAGGAGCGGCGGCGGCACCGCGTCGACCACCGGCCAGGGGCCGACGCCGAGCCCGTCCCCGGCCGTCGCCGTACCGTCCGTGGTCGGCGCGGCACCGTGCACGGCGGGCCCGACCGGCAGGACGTCCCCGGCCGACAGCGGTGCGGGACCGAGCTGCGCGAGCGAGTCCCACGACCGACTGTCGAGCACCGGTTCGACCGCGATGCCTCCGCGGACGGCGACGTACGCGCGGAGTCGGCCCTCCGGCAGCCCGACCCGCAGGGTGTCGCCGGGCTCGAGGAGGAGCACCTCGTAGGCGGCCGCACCGCGCACTCGTCCGTCCGCGCGTTCGATCGACACCGGACACGGTGCCCCGGTGACGGCGGCGACCACGTGCGCGTCGGTGCGGAGCGCGACGGAGCCGAGGAGGGCCTCCAGGACGGCAGCGTGCGGACGGTTGCCCACCATCCGGTTCGCCAGTGCGGCCGACCCCCGGTCCGCGGGGCCGGCCGCACCCAGCCCCATGTCGCTCAGTCCGGGACGGCCGAGGTCCTGTGTCGTCACGCCGTAACCGACCTGCACGACGGTCAGGGCACTCACGACCGTGCCGCCGCGTCGACGAACCGCAACCGGACGCCGGCCGGTGCGAGCGCCGGCGGGGTGCGGTCGAGCGACCACATCGGCACCTCGGTCCGGCCGATGAGCTGCCAGCCGCCGGGGGAGGTCCGCGGGTAGACGGCGCTGAACTCGCCGGCCAGGGCGACGGCGCCGCTCGGGACGGCGGTGCGCGAGGTGTCGCGGCGGGGCAGGTCGAGCGACGGTGCGGTGCCGGTCAGGTAGCTGAAGCCGGGGGCGAAGCCGCAGAAGGCACTCGTCCAGACCTGCCCGGTGTGCCAGGCGACGAGCTCCCCGCGGGTCATGCCGGTGAGCGCGCCGACGGCGTCGAGGTCGGCGCCGTCGTAGGTGACCGGGACCACGACCGGGTCGCGGTCTGCGCGGTCGTCCGAGGGGCGCACCGGCTCGACGTCCGACAGGAGCGCGCGGAGTCGTCCCGCGTCGGTGGCGGTCGGGTCGAAACGGAGGAGGAGGGTCCGCGCACCGGAGACCACTTCGGTGACCCCGGGCAGCGCGGCCGCGGTGAGGCCGGCGCGGAACGCCACGACGTCGGTGAGGGTGTCGAACGTCGCCAGCAGCGCTGTCGCCCCGGCGACCCGGACGTCGGGCGTCATGCCGCGGCGGCGGTCGAGAACGCCGTGATGCCGACGCCCTGTTCCCTCAGGAGCGTCCGGATCGCCCGCGCCATCGCGACGGCGTCGGGGGAGTCACCGTGCACACAGATGGAGTCCGCCGCCACGCGGACCTCGGAGCCGTCGACCGCGGTCGCGACCCCCTCGGTGACCATGCGGAGCACGCGGGCGGCGACCTCGTCCGGGTCGTGCAGCACCGACCCCGGGCGGCTGCGGGACACGAGCGACCCGTCCGGCTCGTAGGCGCGGTCGGCGAAGGCCTCGCGCACCGCGCGGAGCCCGTGGCGTTCTGCGGCGAGCACCAGCTCCGAGCCGGGGAGGGCGAGGACCGACAGGGACGGGTCGACGTCGGCGACCGCGCGGACGACCGTCTCGGCCTGCACCGGGTCGGCGCAGGCGGTGTTGTACAGCGCGCCGTGCGGCTTGACGTACGTGACGGCGGTCCCGGCGACCCGGGCGGCCGCGGTGAGCGCGCCGAGCTGGTGCACGACCTCGGCGTACAGCTCGTCCGGGGTGACCGAGACAGGGCGGCGGCCGAAGCCGAGCAGGTCCCGGTACGCCACGTGTGCCCCGACGGCCACCCCGCGCTCGGCTGCAGCCCGGCACGTGGCGAGCATGATCGTCGGGTCGCCGGCGTGGGCCCCGCAGGCGATGTTCGCGCTGGACACCACGTCGAGCATCGCGTCGTCGTCGCCCGCGATCCAGGCGCCGAAGCCCTCGCCGAGGTCGCTGTTCAGGTCGATCGTGGGCACGCGGACCTCCTGTCGGGATTGTTCAACAATGTAGCGCCCGCCGCCGGCCGTGTCACCGTCGGGATCCCCGGCGGCGATGCGTCGACCCGGCTACAGCGCGTCGACGAACATCTGCGTCGCGAGCGGGACGTTCGTCGTGTTCGACGTCGGGTCCCACCCCACCAGCGCGACGACGTCACCGCCGACCCTGGCGGTGTGGCCGACGAGCGTGAACGCGTTGCCGCCGACGGTGCCGCGCACGCGCCAGCCGATCGCCTCGTCGGTACCGGTCAGGGACGGCTCCGCCGTCTCGACGGTGGTCTCGATCGGCTTGCCCTGCATCGAGAACAACGCCGAGCCGTCCGCGCACCGGGTCAGAGCACTGCGAGCGTCCTCGACCAGGTCCGTCGCGGCAGCGGTCTCCCCGGTGCTGGCGACGACGGCGGTCATCGACCGGTCGTTGCTCGTGCCGAACACCACGGTCCCGGCGTCGTCCGAGGTGTCCCACCCGACGCCGAACGGGGCGAGGCAGCTGGCATCGGAGACCGTCAGGCCCGGGTAGACGGAGTCGAGCATCGCGTCTGTCGTGGTGAACTCGGCGGGCCTGAACTGGATGCGCTGGAACACGCCGGTCAGCTCGGCCTCGGTGTGGGCGGACGCGCGACCGCCCGTCGACGACGCCGACGGCGTGGGCGCCGCGCTCGTCACCGGGGCGCTCGGGGCGGGCGCCGGTGTCCGGGCTCCCGCACCGCCGGTGGTGTCGTCCCCGCCGCCGGAGCAGCCCGCCAGGGTCAGTGCCAGGACGGCTGCGGCCGCGGCGACGGGAATGGTGGTGGTGCGCATCGGTGTCCCCCTCGTGTCGACGGCCCCCTCGACCGCCCGACGCGTCGAGGCTATCCGGCGACCGGGCTGTCCGGCGACCGGGCTGTCCGGCGACCGGGCCATCCGGCGACCGGGCTACCCGTCGACCGGGCCGGAGGGCAGGGTGAGGACCTCGGCCCCGTCCTCGGTGATCGCGATGGTGTGCTCGCTGTGGGCGGTCCGGCAGCCGGTCGCGCTGCGGAGCGTCCACCCGTCGGCGTCGGTGACGAGCTCGTCGGTGTCGACCATCACCCACGGCTCGAGTGCGAGCAGGAGGCCCGGACGCAGCGTGTACCCGCGACCCGGGCGGCCGTCGTTCGCCACGTGCGGGTCCTGGTGCATGGTCGAGCCGATGCCGTGCCCGCCGAAGTCGAGGTTGATCGGGTAGCCGGCCTCGGTGAGGACGGACCCGATGGCGTGTGACAGGTCCCCGAGCCGTGCGCCCGGGCGGGCGGCCGCGATCCCGGCGGCCAGGGCCCGCTCGGTGGTCTCGATGAGCGCGACGCTCTCCTCCGGACGGCTCGTCCCGACGACGAAGCTGATCGCGGAGTCGGCCGCGTAGCCCTGGTGCACGACGGCGAGGTCGAGCGTCAGCAGGTCCCCGTCGGCCAGGGCGCGGTCGTGCGGCAGACCGTGCAGGACGGCGTCGTTCACGGCGGTGCAGATGTGGTGACCGAAGGGGCCGCGCCCGAACGACGGGGCGTAGTCGACGTAGCACGACGTGGCCCCGGCGGCGGTGATCATCTCGGCCGCCCACCGGTCGAGGTCGAGCAGGTTCGTGCCGACCGTGGTGCGGCTCCGCAGCGTCTGCAGGATGTCGGCCACCAGGGCGCCGGCGGCGCGGGCCCGGGGGAGCTCGGCCGGGGTGAGGATCTCGATCATGCGGGTGCCGTTTCCGTTCCGATTGTCATACCGGTATTATCATAGGTGCATGGTCCGTCTCCCGCTCTCCCCGGTCGACCTCGAACGCGGGCGGCGCCTCGGTGCCGTGCTCCGGTCCGCACGTGGCACCCGGTCGATGCTCGAGGTCGCGCTCGAGGCCGGTGTCTCGCCGGAGACGCTGCGGAAGGTCGAGACCGGACGGATCGCGACGCCGTCCTTCCCGACCGTGGCGGCGCTCGCCGGCGTGCTCGGCCTGTCCCTCGACACCGTGTGGGCCGAGGTGTGTGCGCAGCGCGAGCCCGAGCGCTCCGCGGTCGGAGCGGCACCCCGGCCCTGAGCCCTGAGCCCTGAGCCCTGAGCACAGCGCCCCGAGCACAGCGCCCCGAGTCCAGCGGTGTGCGGCCGTTCGTGCGGCGCGGTGCTGTCTGCTACCGTCGTCGTGCCAGAACCAAGGGGGCTGCCCGTCACGCGAGAACGACGGTCGGCTCGTGTACCGCTCCCTGTCGGTGCCACCCCGCGTCCTTCGGTTCGCACCCCTCGTGCCTCTCGTCGTGCGGTCCCACCGCCGGAGCACGGTCCGTGTCGTCCGAAGGAGCCCTCATGCGCACAGCCATGCCCGGATCCCGCCGCACCCTGCGCGGCAACCCGATCGCCACCCTCGTCGCCGTCTGCTTCGGCCTGTTCATGGTCGGCCTCGACGCCACCGTCGTGTCGATCGCGAACCCCGCGATCGCCGCCGACCTCGGCACCACCTTCACCCAGCTGCAGTGGATCACGAACGCCTACCTGCTCGCCCTGGCGGTGTTCCTCATCCTCGGCGGCAAGCTCGGGGACCGGTTCGGCCGCCGCCGCATGTACCTGATCGGGGTCGTCGCGTTCGCGCTGGCCTCGGTCGCGATCGGCCTCGTGGGGACCGCCACGGGCGTGATCGTCTTCCGTGCCGTGCAGGGGCTCAGCGCCGCGCTGCTCATGCCGCAGACCCTCGCGCTGCTGCGGGCGACCTTCCCGAAGGAGCGGTTCGGCGTCGCCGTCGGTGTCTGGGGCGGTGCGTCCTCGGTGGCCATCGCGGCCGGTCCGATCGTCGCCGGCGTGCTCGTCGCCGCACTCGGCTGGGAGTCCGTCTTCTTCGTGAACGCCCCGATCGCCCTGATCGGCCTGGTGTTCGGCGGGCTCGTCCTGCGGGAGTCCACCGCTCCCCACCGCGGACGCTTCGACGTGCCCGGCGTGGTGCTGCTCGCGCTCGGTCTGTTCGGCATCGTGCTGGCCGTCGTCCAGTCCGAGTCGTGGGGGTGGGGGAGCCCGCTCACGCTCGGGGTGCTGCTCGGTGGTGCCGCGCTGCTCGTGGTCTTCGTGCTGGTCGAGCTGCGCGTGACCGACCCGCTGCTGCCGATGTCGCTGTTCCGGTCGTCGACGCTCTCGATCGGTGGCCTGGCCGTCGGCGCGAACTTCTTCGCGATGCTCGGCGTGACGTTCTTCCTGTCCCTGTACATGCTCAACCTGCGCGGGGTGACCGGTCTGCAGGCGGGGCTCATGCAGCTCCCGCTGAGCGGCGTCTCGATCATCGCGTCACCGATCGGCGCGGCACTCGTGGCGCGGCTCGGCATCCGCCGGACGCTCACCATCGGTCTGCTCATGGTCGGGGTCGCGCTGTTCGCCCTGACCGGCACCACGCAGGACTCCGCGTACGTCGGGATGGCGGTCCCGTTCGTCGTCTTCGCCCTCGGGGCTGGCTTCACGATGACGGCCGGTGCCGAGGCCGTCGTCGGCAGCGCCCCGGTGCAGCTCGCCGGGGTCGCCGGCGGGTTCCAGGCCACCGCGCTGCAGCTCGGCGGTGCGCTCGGCACCTCGGTGCTCTCCGCCGTGGTCAGCGCCGGGGTGCTCTCGGGCACCGCCGGGCTCGGACTCGCGAGCGCTGACCGGCAGGGGCTCGCCCAGGGCATCGTGCCCGCGGGGCTCGGTCCGGCGGCGTCGGCGGCCGCCCGCGATGCGTTCCTCGGGGGCATGCACACCGCCTTCGTCGTCGCCGGTGTGGTCGCGGTCGTCGTGGCGGTCCTCGCCGCCGTCTTCGTCCGGTCCGGTGGCACGTCCGCACCGGCCGCGGTGCTCGAGGAGACGGTCGAGGCCACCGGCGGGCACGCCTGATCGGCGCACCCCGAGCCGTCCGGGAGGCCCGTGGCGCGACCCGCCACGGGCCTCCCGTCCGTCCTGCGGTCACCGCGCCGTCTGGCCGCGCAGCGCGGGAGACCCGGACGGGGGCATGGTGTTCCGGCGGAACGTGTCGTCTACTGTTCCTCTGCCCGATGACAGCACACCGTGCCGGAGGACCCATGACGAAGGACGACCAGTCCCGCGCCGACGGCGCGATCGACCGCCGCCGCCTGCTCACGCTCGGCCTGGGCGCCGCCGCGGCGGTCGGGCTGACGGGCGTCGCGACACTGCGGCCGGAGGCTGCCCGAGCGGCCACGGCGCCGACGCTCCTCGCCGCCGACGAGTTCGACGGAGCGGCAGGCAGCGCCCCGAACCCGGGCATCTGGCGCCACGACCTGGGTGGCGGCGGCTGGGGCAACGGGGAACTCGAGGTCTACACCGACTCGCGGCGGAACTCGGCACTCGACGGCAGCGGCAACCTCGCGATCACCGCGCGGCGCGAGGCCGACGGCTCGTACACGTCCGCCCGCCTGACGACGCAGGGCACGTACTCCGTGCAGTACGGCCGGGTCGAGGCCCGCATCAAGATCCCGCGCGGGCAGGGCATCTGGCCCGCGTTCTGGATGCTCGGAACCGATCTGCCGCAGGTCGGGTGGCCGGCGTGCGGCGAGATCGACGTCATGGAGAACATCGGACGCGAGCCCGGGACGATCCACGGCACCGTGCACGGACCCGGGTACTCCGGGGCCGAGGGCATCGGTACGGCGGCGACGCTGCCGAGCGGTGCCTTCGCGGACGCCTTCCACGTCTACGCGGTGGACTGGCGACCGGGCTCGATCAGCTGGTCCGTCGACGGTGCGACCTACCGGACGATCACGCCCGCGGACACGAACGGGGACCCGTGGGTGTTCGACAAGCCGTTCTTCGTGGTCCTCAACGTCGCGGTCGGCGGCGGATGGCCGGGTGCGCCGGACGCGACGACCGCGTTCCCGCAGCAGATGCTCGTCGACTGGATCCGGGTCTGGCAGAACGCCTGAGTCCCCGAACCGACGGCCCGTCCACGCTCCGCTGACCGACGGGGAGAGGGCCCCGTGGTGGTCACCACGGGGCCCTCTCGTCGTGCATCGTCGGTCGTTACCGCTTGACCGAGATGGTCGGGCTGGTGCTGGCCGAGACCGTTGCGGTGCTGGTGAAGACGGCGTGCAGCCTGCGCGTGCCCTTCGCGAGCGAGATGTCCTTCGAGCCGGTGCCGTTGCCGATCGAGACGGTGGTGAGCTTCACCGAACCGTCGTAGATGGTCGCCGTGCCCTTGACCGAGACGACACCCGGGGCGGTCACCGTGACGGTCGCCCTGCCGCCGGAGTACCGGAGCGACGTGGTCGACGCGGCCTTCTCGACGGTGACGGTCGTGGGTGCCGTGGTCGACGAGCTGGTGCCGGCGAACGCCGAGCTGCTGGTGAACGACGCCGTGATCGGGTGCGCCCCGACGGCCAGCGTGTTCGACAGCGTGATCGACGCCGTGTCGCCCGTGACCGGCGCGGTGCCGATGACCGTCGTGCCGTCCGAGAAGGTCACCGTGCCCTGCTGGTCGCCGATGCCGCCGCCGATGGTGGCGGTGACGACGACGGGCTTCGCCGTGCGGTAGGCCTGCTTCGCCGCGGAGGTGGTGACCGTGGTGGTGGTCGCCGGCAGCTCTGCGTGCAGGGTGAAGTCGTCGACGGTGGAGCCGATCGGCGCCGGGTCGGCCGAGGCCGTCGGCTTGAGGGTCACGCCGCAGCTGTCGACGTTCCCGTGCTGGACGGCCGAGTTGAGCGTGGTGCAGTCGCCCGCACGGACGTTCGTGACGGCGAGGTTGTCGTCCGTGACCGACACCTTGACGTAGGTCCGGACGTGCTCCTGGTTCTCCACCGAGTTGGCGAAGTGACGCTGACCGGTCGGGTCGAGCGGGTCGGCGCCGTAGCCCTGCGTGGCGTCCGGGGTGGTCAGGTCGTAGTACTTCGACCCCGACGCGGAGTTGGCGGTGAGGTAGATGACGCCACCGGGTCCGGCGAAGACGTCCTCGGCACCCGGCTGCTCGTCCGGGTTGGCCTTCTTGCCGTTCTTGATCGCGTAGCTGCGCGAGTAGGAGTGGTCGTGGCCCTGCAGGACGACGTCGACACCCATCTCCGAGAAGGCGCGGGTGAAGTCGAAGCGGCGCTGCTGGTTGTCACGGTCGTTCGCGTGGTCGGCCGGCGAGTAGATCGAGTGGTGGTAGACGAGCGCGGTCCACTTCGCGTCGTCGCCGTGACGCGAGATGACGTCGCGGACGTAGTTCACGTGCGCCGCGTCGGAACCGGCGGCGTAGGCGTTCGAGTTGATGTCGATGAACAGGACGCCCTTGTACATGTACCAGTAGTCGCCACCCGAGTTCGCGGTGGTGTTGCCGCCCGGGTAGAAGTCCGGCACGCGGAGGGAGTTCGGCAGCTGGTTGTGCTGCTCGTACGCCTTGCCGCCGACGTCGTGGTTGCCGATGGTCGAGGCCCACGGGTAGCGCTTGAGGACGTCGCTGCTGTCGGCGAACGCACCCCACTGGTACTCGTTGTTCGCGTTCTCGACCTGGTCGCCACCGGAGACGAGGAGCTCGGCGTCCTTCTCCTTCGTGGTCGCGTACTGCAGCGTGTCGGCCCAGCCGGCGCCGTCCTCGTCGGTGAAGCCCGACGAACCGATCTGCGGGTCGCCGAAGAACAGGAAGTCGAAGTCGCCGCTGAAGCTCTTCGTCGTGAACGTGTACGGGGCGGACCAGGCCGACCCGTCCGCGGCACCGACGTGGTAGGTGTACGTGGTGTTCGGCTCGAGGTCCGAGATCGTCGCGTGGGCGTTGATGTAGCCGGCCTCGGCGGTGATGCCCGGGATCGAGCGGGTCGACCGGTCGGTCGTGCTCGTGTCGGCTGCCGTGTTGGCGGCCTCCGACGCGTCGATCGTCTTCTTCGCGTCGGTGAAGACACCGCCGGTCATGCTGTCGGTCTTCTGGATCTCGAGCGACTGGGCGACGTTCGCGGGGAAGTACCACGAGGCGATGCGCTGGCTCTCGGTGGCACCGACGCCGAGCAGGATGTGGAGCGGGCCGGTCGAGATGTTGCTCGTCGGGGTGTTCGTGGCCGCGGTCGCCGGGTTGGAGCCGACGAGGCAGGCGCCCGCGATGAGGGCGGCGCCGATGACGGCCCCGCCGAAGCGGAGGGTGGTGGTTCTGCGCCGGGAAGGGGCGCCGGACAGGAGACTCATGTGGGTCCGTTCTCGAGGGAAGGGATGGTGCAGCAGAGAGACTCTGCATCGCCCTGGTGGATGGTGAGTAAACGCTGTGTGACCATCCGTCTCACAGCGCCGAAGCGGTAAGAGATCAACCCTCGACGAGCCGTTGGACGAACCAGATCATCCCCATCACGAAGACACCGGCCGTCACCGCCCCGGTGACCCACAGCGACGCGATGTGTGCCTTGCGTCGCAGGAGCGACAGCGGCGGGAAGACGATGACGATGATCGCGAGCTGGACCGCCTCGATGCCGACGTTGAAGATGAGGAGCGACACGAGCAGCTGCCACGAGAACGCCTCCTGGATGCCGAGGGCACCGGCGAACCCGAGTCCGTGGATGAGTCCGAACGCGAAGACCACAGCGAGACGCGACCACCCCGACCGGTCCAGGGCGAACCGGCCGTGGTCGGCCACGACCAGCTCGTCTGCGCGCGACCGGCGCTGGAACAGCCGCCAGAGGTACCACCCGGCGACCGCCGCGATCGACAGCGCGATGAGCGGTTCGACGACGATCGACGGCGGACTCACGACGCCGAGCGCGGCGAGGATGAACGTGATCGAGTGGGCGATGGTGAACGCCGACGCCGTGTAGACGACCTCGCGCAGCCGTCGGGAGCCGGCGATGAGCGCGATGAGGAACAGGATGTGGTCGATCCCGGTCAGCAGGTGCTCGGCGCCGAGGGTGAAGAACTCCCAGAACCGTGCGCCCGCGGACTGCTCCGTGGAGAACGACGGCTCGTCGGCGTCGAGCGTCGCGGTGCCCTCCTGGTCGTCGACGTCGTACGTGACGATCGTCTTGGTGTCCTGCACGAACGTCTCGCTGTCCGGGAACAGCTCCGAGCGCACCACGTGGCCGGACGCGGTGTGTCCGGGCTCCGGGCACGCGAAGTCCGCCGTGAGCATGGCGTACGGGACCTCGTCGCGCATCTCGACACGGACCGAGTCGTCGAGCGTGCCGGTGCACTCGTGCCCACCGGACGTCACCGCGAAGCGGTCGAACACGTACCGGCCGATCGAGTCGAGGTGCGCCTCGGCGGCTCGCACCATCCCGGCGTCGTCACCGTCGTCCCAGGCCGCCTGACCCTGGCGGTAGAGCGCGTCGTCGTCCTCGCTCGTGCCGACGGACACGAGCATGAGGTCGTACTCGAGCCCGAGTCCGGCGCGGACCGTGTCGGCACCGTCACCGCTGACGTCCGCGTAGACGACGGAGCTGAAGCCGTGCGCGCTCGCAGCCGACGCTCCGCCGAGCAGGCTCAGGACGACCGTGCCGAACAGCACGAGGGCTGCGACGATCCGCGTGACGGGCGGGGGGAGGAGGGCTGTCTCTTATACACATCTCCGAGCCCACGAGACATCTCAGGAAATCGTATGCCGTCTTCTGCTTGAAAAAAAAAAATACCCACCTGGGTGGCGAAGACTTCGACAGCAGTATGATCAACTAC
>NZ_QKLB01000016.1:0-71581 GCF_003224295.1 Curtobacterium sp. MCPF17_046
CACACAGAGGCGGTCGGTGGCGCGTCCTGCCGTGACGGGCAGGTGCGCCGATCTCAATCGGGAGCGACGTCGTGGTCGCCGACGAGCGAAGCCGGCACGGCGTCGTCGGAGACCGAGCCGCGGAGGCCCGCGGCGAGGGGGGTGGTGTGGTCCTCGACACCGACGGTGCCCAGGATGTTCGCGCCGGCGGAGCCGCCGGAGGTGCTGCCGCCCGTGGCGCCCACGGTGCCGCCGTCGAAGGGCGTGTGCGCCGGTGCGCCGCCCTCGGGGAGGACGAGGGCCTCGCCGCCGAACGTCGCCGTTGCGGGAGCCGGGACGAGGACCTCGTCAGCGACCGTCCCGAACGTCGACCGGGACGAGTCGTCTGCTGCGACGGCGGCGGTCGCCGAGCGCTGTCCCGCAGCGGGTGTCACGGACGCATCGTCCGTCGTCCCCACCGACGGCACGACGACCCCGACCTCGCCGCCGTCACGGCCGACAGTTCCCTCCCGGTCGACCGGCAGGACCGGGGCCGGCCGGGGCCCGACGACCGGGGCCCCCGGCAGCGCACCGCCGGAGCCGGGGAGCACCGGGCGGACGGGGACGTCGACGACGGGGAGCGGGCCTCCAGGCAGGAGCCCACCGCCGACGGACGGAAGCCCGCCGACGACCTCGGGCACCCCGGCCACCACGTCCGGCACGACGCCGACGGTGTCGCCGACGGTGCCGAGGGTCCCGTCGACGATGCCGGTCACGGGGCCGGTCACCCCACCCAAGGCGTCGTCACCGAGCAGCGTGCCGACGACCGGGAGGCTCCCGACCACCCGGTCGACGGTCGCCACGATGGAGGTCACCGGGCCGACGGCCGTCACGGTCTGCACCGTCCCGGTGACGGGGGCCAGTGCCCCGGAGACGCCGTCGGCGACCGGCCGGGAGGCACTGGTCACGTCCGACACGAGGCCGTCGACGAGCGACGTGTCGGGACGGAACGGGTCCGGACGGGACGGGCCCGGACGGCTCGTGTGCTCCGCCGGAGTGCCGACGGCGGTGGTCGCGGGTGCCGCTGGCGCGGGCCCGGAATCGTCCCCGACCGGCCGGGAGGTCGTCGGTGCTGCAGGCGTCGCCTCGGCCACGGGGGTCGTGACGGGGGCAGCGGAGGCCGGCGCGACGGGAGCCGGCGCAGGTGCCGCCGGGGCGGATGCGACGGGTGCCGGAGCGGCCGGCGCGACGGGGGCCGGGGCCACAGGAGCCGGAGCGGCCGGTGCCGGGGCGACCGGGCGCGGAGCCGGCGGGACGGGGGCAGGAACGGCGCTGCGGACCGGTGCCACGGCGCGGTCGACGACGTCGCCGACCCCGCTCGTCACGCGCTGGGCAGCACTGCCGACGCCGGAGACCACTCCGCCGACCAGGCCGTCGGGCCGCGGTGCCGCCTGGGTCTGCGCCCCGCTCCCGAGCAGGGAACCACCGACAGCGGCAGCCGGTCGGGCGCCGAGGACGATCGAGAGCAGCACGACGGCTGCGACGATCCCGCAGGCCATGAGCGCCCATCGCAGGACCGTGCGCCAGGGTGCACGCATCGTCGTGTCCATGCGCTCACCTCCTGATCTCGGCTGCGCACGTAGAGTGGTTGACCGGCACGGTAGACCAGCACCGGTGCCCTGCTCCTCATTCACATCGAACAGTCAGGAACGGCGTGACCTCGACCTTCAGTGCCCCCACTCGCAACCTCGACATCGTCACGCTGCACGAGATCCTCCGTCTGCGGCAGGACGTGTTCGTGGTCGAGCAGGAGTGCGCCTACCCGGACATCGACGGCCGCGACCTCGAGCCGGGCACGGTGCAGTTCTGGGCCGGGACCGGGTCCGTCGACGCCACCCTGCGACTCCTCCGCGAGCCTGACGGCACCGAGCGGATCGGCCGCGTCGCGACCGCGGCACACGCCCGCGGCAAGGGGCTCGGGGCGGCGCTGATGACGGCGGCGATCGCCGAGAGCCGGTCCCCCAGCATCGCGATCAACGCGCAGGCACACCTGGGCGAGTGGTACGCGCAGTTCGGCTTCGTGCGCTCAGGCGAGGACTTCCTCGAGGACGCCATCCCGCACACGCCCATGGTCCGCACGCGCTGACCCGGCCGGAGCGGCTGCGGCGCTAGGCCTGCCAGCGGCGCAGCTCGCCGTACGAGCGGGCCTGGTGCTCCCGGTCGGCGACCAACCGCTCGAACACGATCGAGGTCTGCGTCGTCGCGACCGACGGGTCACCGCTCAGCTCGTCGGCGACGAAGTCCCGCAGTTGCTCGGTGGACGTGCACGCGATGTGCACGAGGAAGTCCTTGTCACCAGCCAGGAACGACACGTCGAGCACCACCGGCACCCGGAGCAGGCGCTTCGCGAACTCCCGGAGCTCGTGGCGTGCGGCCGCGTGCACCCGCACGGACACCATCGCCTCGATCGAGAACCCGAGCCGGGCGATGTCCACCTCGGCCCGGTAGCCCGCGATGACGCCGGCGTCCTCGAGCGCACGGACCCGGACCAGGCACGTCGACGGAGCGATGCCGACCGCTGCTGCGAGTCGGTTGTTCGGGATCCGGGCATCGGTGGCCAGCACCCAGAGGATCCGCTCGTCGACCTCGTCGAGTCGGGGCGACGGAGCGTCGGGGCGGCGGACGATGCGGTCGGACACCACGCAACCGTAACGCGGTGCTCCCGTGACGCCGGGCAACCGCGTCGGCGGGACCGGGTCACATCGCCAGGGTCATCCCGACGACGGCGACGGTCATGGCGAACACCTCGCCGCTGCGGACGGCACGGCGGTCCTCCCGGGCCCACTCGTACCGGAGCAGCCAGCCGCTGAAGGCGCAGTACCCGATCACCCCGGCTCCGAGCACCGCCGTCAGGACGAGCGCGTGCGCGTGCACGGCACCGCCGACGAGTTCGGAGGCGTGACCCATGAACAGCATGCCGGCCATGACCACCGCCGAGAGCGCCCGGTGCACGTCCATCGGTTCCGCGCGACGGCCGTCACCCCGACGCCGTCGCACGACGGGCAGCGGCGCGAGGAACAGCAGCAGCGCCGCGGCGAGGATCGTCCACGACGGCCCGGCCTGGACCACGGGCATGAGCATGGCGACGAGCATGACCGCCGCGGGCACGATGACCCCGGGCCGCGGGCGGTACCGGTCCCCGACGATGCAGCAGACCGAGGCGAACTGCGGCACGACGAGCACCGCGTCGGCGACGGTCGCGTGCATCGGGGGTGTCAGCCCTCGGTGCGGGCGGCGCGCTCCTGCTTCACACGCACGTTCTCGGAGCGGACCGCGGCCTGGGTCGAGCGCTCGCGGACGAGCCACTCGGGCATCTCCTGCAGCAGCTGCTTGATCTGCTCGGTGGTGAGGACGTCGTCGACGCCGGCGCGGGCGAGTCCGGAGATCGAGACGCCGAGGCGCGCGGCCACGACCGGGCGGGGGTGCGGTCCGTCGCGACGGAGGTCCTGGAGCCACGTCGGCGGCTCGCTCTGCAACTCGTCGAACGTCGTGCGAGCGATCGGGCCCGCACGGAACGACTCCGGGGTCGCCGAGAGGAGGACGCCGAGCTTCTTGGCAGCGGTCTCGGGCTTCATGGTCTGTTCCTGGGCCATGGTGACAAGGGTACGGCCCGTATGCTCGGGTGCATGACCGCGCTCGCCATCGCCTTCGTACCCGGGGTCTCCCCCGCCAAGTGGGTGCGGGTGTGGCGGGAGCGTCGTCCGGACGTCGACCTGGTGCTCCTGCCTGTGGAGGCCGACGGCGTCACCGCGGCGATCGAGGGCGACGCGGACATGGTGTTCGCCCGGATGCCCGTGCCCGAGCAGCACCACGCGATCCCGCTCTGGACCGAGACCGCGGTCGTCGCTGCCCCGAAGGACTCCCCGCTCGCCGACCTCGACGAGGTGACCGAGGCGGACCTCGCCGACGTCACGGTCCTCGACGCCGGTCCGGTGCCGCCGGACGTGTCCGCTGCGCTCGACCTGGTCGAGGCGAACGTCGGCGTCGTCGTCCTGCCGCAGTCGCTCTTCCGCGCGGCGAGCCGGAAGGACCTCGTGTCCCGACCGCTGGCCGGCTCCCCCGGCACCCGCGTCGCCCTGGTCTGGCGCGACGAGGACGCCTCCGAGCTGACCGAGGAGTTCATCGGCGTGGTCCGCGGCCGCACCGCCAACAGCTCCCGGAACCAGGCGGACCAGCCGGGAAGCCCGGATCCCGACACCGCGGACCGTGCCCGCCCGGCGAAGGGCGGTGGCAAGGCCACGGCGTCCAACGCGAAGACCGTCGCCAAGCGGAGTGCGACGAAGGGCACCGGCGCGAAGAGCGGCGGCGGGAAGAACTCCACGGGACGCGCCCGGACGCCGCGCGGCATGTCCGGCAAGCCGAAGCGCGGCTCGAAGGGCAACCGGTGACGGCCCCGGACGACGTGCGAGCGGAGCGGCCGATGCGTGCCGTCCGCCTCGTGCCGATGCCCGCGGACCGACTCCCCGGGTGGCTCGACCGTTCCATGGCGGAGTACGTCGAGTCCCGCGTGCGGTCCGGTGAGAGCCGCGAGCAGGCCGAGGCCAACAAGCAGCGCTCCCTCGACACCTGGTTCCCCGGCGGGTCACCCGCGGCGGGGCACCACGTGTGGGAGCTGACCGACCAGGACGACACGGTCGTCGGGCACCTCTGGATCGGCCCGTTCACCCCGGGCAGCAGCGACTGGTGGGTGTTCGACATCGAGGTCGACGCCGACCGCCGCCGGCAGGGGCACGCGCGACGGGCGTTCGAGCTCGCCCACGAGGTCGCCCGCAGCGAGGGCGCGACGAGCATCGGTCTCAACGTCTTCGGCTACAACACCGGCGCGCGCAAGCTCTACGAAGAGCTGGGGTACGAGATCGCCTCGCTGCAGATGCGGCTCCCGCTCGACTGACGCCGGTGCGGACGGGCTCGTCAGTCGGGCCAGACGCCCGACGTCCCCCGGCGGTGGCTGCCGACGAGGTGCGTGTCGACGATCCCCAGCGCCTCCATGAGCGCGTGCATGGTGGTCGGACCGACGAAGGCGAACCCGCGCTTCCGCAGGGCCTTCGACAGCGCGGTCGACTCGGGACTGGTGGTCGGGACCTCGGCGAGGGTCCGTGGCTTCGGGGTGTCGGCGGGCCGGAAGGACCAGACGAAGTCCGCCAGTCCGCCGTCCCCACGGAGCGCGATGGTCGCCCCGGCGTTCGTGATCGTCGCGGCGATCTTCGCCCGGTTCCGGACGATGCCGGCGTCACCGAGCAGCCGTGCGACGTCGTCCTCCCCGAACCCGGCGACGACGTCGGGTTCGAAGTCCGCGAAGGCCGCCCGGAACGCCGGGCGCTTGGCCAGGATCGTCCGCCACGACAGGCCGGACTGGAACGCCTCGAGCGACAGCCGCTCGAAGACGCCTCGTTCGTCCCGGACGGGCATGCCCCACTCGGTGTCGTAGTACTCCCGCAGCATCGGGTCGACCGATGCCCACAGCGGTCGGGCGCGGCCGTCCTCGCCGGTCACGAGATCCGTCGTCATCGTCCCATCCTGGCGGACGGCACGACCGGTGCGGCGTCAGTCGGCGTGCGGGCCGTCCTCGGCCGCGGCCGGGTCCATCCAGACGTACTCCCAGCGGTGGCCGTCCGGGTCGACGAAGCTGCGCTGGAACATGAACCCGAGGTCCATCTCCGGTCGGTCCTCGGTCCCGCCGGCCTCGACCGCGGCGTCGACGATCCGGTGGACCTCGTCCTTCGTCTCGGCGCTCAGGGAGTTGATGACCTCGATCGTGTCCGACGCGGCGATGGTCTTGTCCGTGAACTCGGAGAACTTCGCGTGCGTGAGGAGCATCACGTACACGGTGTCGCTGATGACGATGCTCGAAGCGGTGTCGTCACTGAACACCGGGTTGAGCGGGTACCCGAGTGCCCGATAGAACCCGGTCGCCCGGTCCAGGTCGGACACCGGCAGGTTGATGAACACCATGGTCGACATGTGCGGTCCCTTCGTCGAGACCAACCTGACCCCTCGTGCCCGCTGGCGCAACCGTTCCGTGGCGGAACCGCCCCGGCCACGGCCGCTCGCTAGGCTCGGAGCATGCGCATCCTCGTCCTCAACGGCCCGAACCTGGACATCCTCGGCCGCCGTGACCCGGAGCAGTACGGCACGGTGACGCTCGCCGAGATCGAGGCGATCGTCCACACCGAGGCCGCGGTGCACGAGCTCGAGGCCGACTTCCGACAGACGAACCGCGAGGGTGAACTCGTCGAGTGGCTGCACGAGGCGCTCGACGACTTCGCGGGCGTCGTCATCAACCCCGCGGCGTACGCGCACACCTCGATCGCACTGCACGACGCCGTGGAGGCACTGCGCGTCCCCGTCATCGAGGTGCACCTGTCGAACACGTGGAAGCGCGAGCCGTTCCGGCACGTCGACCACGTCGCCACCGCGGCGACCGCCGTCATCGCCGGCGCGGGCGCCGACGGGTACCGGCTGGCCGTCGCGCACCTCGCGTCGCTGCTGCCCCGCTGACGGCGGCGTCCCGCCGAGACGCCGAGAGCCGAGACGCCGCCACGTCGTCGCGGCGCCGCCGGATCCGGAGCCGTTTCGCGCCTCCCGGGGCGTCTCACCGTGACGGGGGCGTTCCGCGAGCCGGCCGGGAGGCCCGTCAGAAGTCGGCCGGCCGCCGCACGTCGTCGACGCCGGCGGCGGCGACGAAGCCACCGCGGATGATCGGCAGCGCCCGACGGACGGCCCGGTCGATCCGCAGCTCGAGGTCGACGCTCGCGATGTCGTACCCGCCGGCCCGCTTCGTGAAGTCGCGCTCGTTCCCGAACACCGCGAGCGGGAGCGTCGTCGACTGGAAGAACCCGAACAGCGGTCGCATCTGGTGCTCGACGAGGAGCGCGTGGCGGTCGCTGCCGCCGGTCGCCGTGAGCAGCACCGGCGTGTCGACGAGGTCGTACTGGCCGATCCAGTCGAAGAACAGCTTGAACGCACCGGAGTACGCGGCGCGGAACGCCGGGCTCCCGACGACCAGGACGTCCGCCGCCTCCACCGCCGCCAGTGCGGCCTGGGTCTCGGCGGCCATCTGCTCCCGCCCGGCGGCGGCACCGAGGTCGGCCAGGAGTGGCCCGATCTCCACGGTGACGGACTCGGCGTCGGGCAGCTCGGCCACGAGCCGCTCCACCGTCGCCCCGACGAGCGTCGAGGTACGGGACGGGTCCGATGGGCTCCCGCTGACACCGACGACGAGGGTTCCGCTCATGCGCTCGATGCTCACACGTGCCCGCCGAGCAGGGTGTCGTTGTGACGACTTGTGTCGGTTCCCGGCCCGCCGGCGTACCGTCCGACAGATGCAGACCTTCCTGCCGTTCGCCGACTTCCGCGCCTCTGCCGAGGTGCTCGACGACAAGCGCCTCGGCAAGCAGCGGGTCGAGACGCTGCAGGTCATGCGTGCGTTGACGCTGCCGGACTACGGCTGGCAGCACCACCCGGTCACGGCGATGTGGCGCGGCTTCCGGCCGGCGCTGATGGCGTACCAGGACGCGACGTGCCGGGTCTGGCTCGAGCGCGGTCACGCGGACACGTGCCTCGAGAAGACCCTCGCGGACCTGGCCCTCGTGCCGGAGGACCTCGTGGCGTACGAACGCGGGGACTTCGAGGTCCCGTCGTGGAACACCGACGAGCGGGTGCACCTGTCGCACCGGTCCAAGCTCGTGCAGAAGGCGCCCGAGCACTACCGACCGTTGTTCCCCGACGTCCCGGACGACCTGGACTACCACTGGCCCGGCACCGTGGCGCACCGCACCTCGGCCTGACGGGACCGGACCCGCCGCAGATCTCAGGGGGAACGGGAGCGATCGTTCAGGGGTCGATCGTCCCGGATCCGCAGCGGGCCCGGTCGTTCCGGGAGCAGCACGGCAGGGGCCGGCGTCCCGGCCGGACGCGCATCAGGGGGTGCGTCCGGTCCAGCGCACCGCCAGCACGGCGGTGCAGACCTCGGGTGGTCAGGGGTGGAGCCGGCCCTCCCGGTACCGGTCGGCCTCCGTCGGCGCCGCCATGGACCGTCCAGTCCGGTCCAGGTGCGCCGGCAGCAGGGCACTCGCGAGGGTGGCGAGGGCACCGACGACGGCGATGACGCCGAGGGGCAGCGCATCGAGACCGTGTGTTGCGCCGACTGCCAGCGCGAGGACCGTGGCGGGCGCAGGCAGGAGCTGGACCGCTCGGAAGCGGTCGTCCTGCGTCGCCGGTCGGATCGTCACGTTGGCCATGTGACCACTCTGCCGGACACCTCCTGTCCGCAGAAGGGGGGACACGGCCCCAGAGCTGGAGTAGAACGTCTAGTACACCGGGTCAGCCGAGCATCCGGACCGCCGCGACGGCCGCCACGACGGCGTCCACCACCTGCTCGCCGTCCGCCCGGGTCAACGTCTCGTCGAAGGTCAACCGCACCGCCGAGCGGGCCACGTCCTCCGGCAGGCCGAGTGCCGTCAGCACGTGTGACGCCTCGGTGCTGCCCGCGGCACAGGCGCTCCCCGACGACGACACGACGTCCCGGCGCTCGAGTTCGAGCAGCACCGTCTCGCCGAGCACCCCCGGGAAGCAGAACGACGCGTGTCCCGGCAGTCGGCGGTCCGGCGACCCGGTCAGCACGGCGCCGGGCACCCGGGCGAGCACCCCGGCGACGACGGCGTCCCGGACCGTGGTGGCCGTTCCCGCGGCTGCGTCCCGCCCGGCGAGGACACTCCCCCACGCCGCCGCCAGACCGACCGCACCCGCGACGTCCTCCGTGCCCGAACGTCGGCCGCGCTCCTGTCCACCGCCGTGCAGGAGTGGCTCGAGCGCGACACCGGCCCGGACCGCCAGGGCCCCGATGCCCTTCGTCGCACCGAGCTTGTGCCCGGACACCGAGACCGCGTCGACCCCGAGCACGTCGAGCCCGACCGGCAGCCACGGTGCGGACTGCACTGCGTCGGTGTGGAACCGCGCACCCACGGCGTGCGCGACCTCGGCGAGTGCCCGCACGTCCTGCACCGTGCCGATCTCGTTGTCCGCGTGCGCGACGGTCACGAGCGTCGTGTCCGGGCGGAGTGCCGCGCGCAGGGTCTCGGGCAGGACGGTGCCGTCCGCCGTGACCGGCACGACCGTGACCGTGAAGCCGTGGTGCCGTTCGAGGTACCGGCAGCTCTCGAGGACGGCCTCGTGCTCGACGGCGCTCGTCACCACGTGCCGCCCGCGGGGTGCACCGAGCGCGATGCCCTTCACCGCGGTGTTCGCACCCTCGGTGCCGCCGCTCGTGAAGACGACCTCGCCGGGCCGACAGCCGAGGGCGCGGGCGACCGCCGAGCGCGCACCTGCCAAGCCCCGGGCTGCGGCGTCCCCGACCTCGTGCGTGGAGGACGGGTTGCCGAAGGTGCCGGTCAGGTACGGCCACATCGCCTCGAGGACCTCGCGGCGGACGGGCGTCGTCGCGGCCCGGTCGAGGTAGAACACGGCGTCAGACCGGGCGGACGTCGACGTCGAGCCCGAGGTCGAGCGCCCGCGCCGAGTGCGTGAGGGCGCCGACGGACACGAGGTCGACCCCGGTCGCGGCGATCGCGGCCACCGTGTCGAGCGAGACCCCGCCCGACGCCTCGACGAGCGCGCGGCCCGCCACGAGGGCCACGCCCTCCTCGAGCATCGGCACGGTGAAGTTGTCGAGCATGACCGTGTCGACGCCCGCGGCGACGACGGGTTCGATCTGGTCGATGCGGTCCACCTCGACCTCGAGGTGCACGGTGTGCCCGAGGCGCCGTCGTGCGGCCCGGATCGCGTCGCCGATGTCCGTGCCGCCGGCCAGGAGCACCGCGAGGTGGTTGTCCTTCGCCAGGACCGCGTCCGACAGCGACGTCCGGTGGTTGTGGCCGCCGCCGCAGCGCACCGCGTGTCGTTCGAGCGCGCGGAGGCCGGGCGTGGTCTTCCGGGTGTCGACGACCCGGGTACTGGTCCCGGCGACGGCGGCGACGTACTGCGCGGTGAGGGTCGCGATCCCGGACATGCGCTGCACGAGGTTGAGGGCGACCCGCTCGGCACGGAGCACGGACCGCGCCGACCCGGTCACGCTCGCGATGACGTCCCCCGCGGCGAAGACGTCCCCGTCGCGGAGTGCAACGGACACGGCGAGGTCGGGGTCGACGGCGTGCATCACGGCGATGAACACCTCGCCGCCGGCGAGCACGCCGGGCTCGCGCGCCGCGAGGGTCGCGGCCGCGGTCGCCGTCGCGGGGATGAGGGTCTCGCTCGTGACGTCACCCCACGGCGCATCCTCCTCGAGCGCGGTGTCGATCACCCGCCGGAGCACGTGCGGCGGGACCGTGCCGGGGTCGGTGTCGGCGGGGGCGGTGGGAGCGGCCTGGGCGGCGGGAGCGGCCTGGGCGGTGGGAGCGGTCATGCGAGTACCTCCTGCAGGGCGGTGGGCGCGGCGTCGGACGGTCCGGCCGGTCGTGCCCGGACCCATGCGGTCGTCATCGGCGCGGTCGGGTCGGTGTCGGGGTGGTCGGTCCGGGCGTGCGCACCGCGGGACTCGGTCCGGGCCTCGGCGGCGAGCGCCATCACCCGGGCGAGGTCGAGCAGCGCCCGGTCCTCGGCACCACGCACGGTCGTCGGCAGCGGCGCCGGCACCACGGCGAGCACCCGCCGGGCCTCCGCCAAACCGGCGGCGTCGCGCAGCAGGCCGACGTGCTCGGTCATCACGGCCTGGACCGCGTCGCGGACGGCGGTGTCGGTGCCGACCCGGCCCGGGCCTCCCGGCCGGTCGCCGACCGACAGACGCACGCCGTCCACCGGACGGGAGGCCCGCCTGCCGTCCGGATCGGCGACGACGGTCGGCGCGAGCGTCGCGTCGCCGCGCAGCCGCGGCCGGTCGGGGCGCGGGGACCCGAGTGCGTCGGCGGCGCGGACCGCGAACACCAGGCCCTCGAGCAGCGAGTTCGAGGCGAGGCGGTTGGCCCCGTGCACGCCGGTGCAGGCGACCTCCCCGACGGCGGAGAGCCCGGGCAGGCTGGTGCGGCCCTCGGTGTCGGTCGCGACGCCGCCCATGGCGTAGTGCGCGGCGGGTGCGACCGGGACGCCCTCCCGGGTCCAGTCGACGCCGGCCGCCCGTGTGGCCCGGGTGAGGCCGGGGAACCTGGCGAGCAGGAACGCGGGGTCGAGCCCGGTCGCGTCGAGGAGCACGGGGCGCCCGCCCTGGGCACGCATGGCGCTCGCGATCCCCCGCGCGACGACGTCCCGCGGCGCGAGCTCGGCGTCCGGGTGCACGTCGCGCATGAAGCGGTGCCCGCGTTCGTCCCGCAGGACGGCTCCCTCACCGCGGACGGCCTCGGAGACCAGCCCACCGCCGGGCACGGCGAGACGCGTCGGGTGGAACTGGACGAACTCGAGGTCGGCGAGCACGGCGCCGGCCCGCCAGGCCGCGGCGGCACCGTCCCCGGTGGCGACGAGCGGGTTGGTCGTCTCGCGGTACAGGTGGCCGGCTCCCCCCGAGGCGAGCAGCACCGCGTCCGCGTCGATCCGCCGCGGTTCGCTGAGCAGGTCGAGGACGTCGACGCCGACGACCTGTCCGTGGCGGACGACGAGGTCGGTGAGGCAGGTCCGCTCGAGGATGGTGACGTGCCGGCGGTGCAGTGCGGCGACGAGGGTCCGTTCGACCGCACCCCCGGTCGCGTCGCCGCCCGCGTGCAGGATGCGCCAGCGCCCGTGGGCGGCCTCGCGCCCCCGCGCCAGGTCGTCGCCGTACCGGTCGAGTGCGGCCGGGTCCGTCGTCCGGTCGAACGGCACCCCGAGGGCGACCAGGTCGCGCACGCGGGCCGGACCGTCGGTGCAGAGGACGTCGACGGCGCGGGCGTCCGCCGTGCCCGCGGCCGCGACGTGCGTGTCGTGCTGGTGGAGGGCGGCGGTGTCGTCGGCCCCCAGGGCGACCGCGATGCCACCCTGCGCGGACGCCGTGGCGCCGTCGGTCAGGGTGCCCTTCGTGACGAGGGTGACGTCGTGCTCGGTGCTCGCGCGGATCGCGGCGGTCAGGCCGGCGATCCCCGACCCGACGACGACGACGTGCATCAGGCCCGGGTCCCCAGCGGGCGGGGCTTCGCGGCGAGCATGCGTTCCAGCGCGACCTTCGCGTCGACCTGGACGTCGGCGGGGACCACGATCTCGTTGAGCACGACACCGTCCACGAGCGCCTCGAGCACCCACGCCAGGTAGCCGGGGTGGATGCGGTACATGGTCGAGCACGGGCACACCACCGGGTCGAGGCACGTGATCGTGTGCTGCGGGTACTCGGCGGCGAGCCGGTTGACCATGTTGACCTCGGTGCCGATCGCGAACGACGTCGGCTCGGTGGCCGCGGCGACGGTCTTCCGGATGAGGTCGGTGCTGCCGGCGACGTCCGCGGCGTCGACCACGGCCATCGGGCACTCCGGGTGCACGATCACGCGCACGTCGGGGTCCTCGCGGCGGGCCTGCTCGATCTGGTCGACCGTGAAGCGGCGGTGGACGGAGCAGAACCCGTGCCACAGGACCACCTGGGCGTCGAGCAGCTCGGCGGCGGTGTTGCCGCCCCCGGCCAGGCGCGGGTTCCACATCGGCATCCGGTCGGTGCTGATCCCCATCGCCTTCGCGGTGTTCCGGCCCAGGTGCTGGTCGGGGAAGAACAGCACGCGCTGCCCCCGCTCGAACGCCCACTCGAGCACCGTCGCGGCGTTCGACGACGTGCACACGATCCCGCCGTTCCGACCGCAGAACGCCTTGAGGTCCGCGGCGGAGTTCATGTACGTGACCGGGATGACCGGGACACGGCCGTCGGCGTCGGGCTCGGAGCCGTACAGCGCGGTCAACTCCGCCCAGGCGGCCTCGACGCTGTCGATGTCGGCCATGTCCGCCATCGAGCACCCGGCTGCCAGGTTCGGCAGGATGACGCGCTGGTCGTCCCGCGCCAGGATGTCCGCCGTCTCGGCCATGAAGTGCACACCGCAGAACACGATGGCCTCGGCGTCGGGCTTGGTCAGGGCGGCGTTCGCGAGCTGGAACGAGTCGCCGAGGAAGTCCGCGTGGCGCACGACCTCGTCCCGCTGGTAGAAGTGCCCGAGGACGACCACCCGGTCGCCGAGGGTGGCCTTCGCCCGCTCGATCCGCTCGTGCAACTCCTCGTCGGGCGCGTGCTTGTACTCGTCCGGCAGCACACCCTGGCGGGGCGTGGTCGTCGGGATGACGTCGGACATCGACGACCCGGGGCCGTACCCGGGCACGGCGTCGAAGTCCCAGGTGGGAGCGGCGAGGTCGGGCGTGCAGGTGGTGCCGGCCGCCCGGCCGTTCGAGATCAGTTCGATGGTGGTCGCGATGGACACGGTTCCGTCCCCGTTCAGTGCGCGGTCGTGGGTCGGGTCGTCAGCGGGCCGTTGTCCGCGTACGACAGGTCGGGGTTCGAGCGGTACAGGCGGGCCGGTCGGTGCCGGTCGCCGCTCGTGGTCTCGTCGGTGGGCAGGACCGCGTCGCTCTGCGCGACCTGCCGCCGGAAGTTCGCCGGGTCGAGCGTCCGGCCGAGCACGGCCTCGTAGACACCGCGGAGCTCGGCGAGGGTGAACCGGTCGCCGAGGAACGCCTGCGCGATCCGCGAGTACGACACCTTGTTCCGGAGCCGCCAGAGGGCGTACTCCACGATGCGGTCGTGGTCGAACGCGAGCGGCGGGTGCTCGTCGGCGAGGAACCACCGCACGTTCCAGTCGTCGGGAACGACGTTCGCCTCGTCCGGGTGCACGAGCGCCCAGTAGACGACCGACACCACCCGGCTCGGGGAGCGGCCGACGTCCCCGAACGCGTAGAGCTGCTCGAGGTACCGCGGCTGCACCTTCGTCGTCTCGCGGAGGCGCGCGGCCGCGGAGTCGTCGAGGCCCTCGTCCGTGCCCACCCAGCCGCCCGGCAGCGCCCACGAGCCCTCGTGCGGTTCGGTCACGCGGCGGACGAGCGGCATCCAGAGTGCGGGGACGCCGGTGTCGGGATGTGGGCGGAGCGCCACGATGACGGTCGAGACGGCGACGCGGATCCCGGGCTCGGACATCGCGATGCCCCCTCTTGTTCAGGTCTCACTGACCCGATCTGTTCGGGTACTGATGACCGTATCACGAGGGTCACCGCACCGGAACGTAGCCGGAACGTCGGCGAAACACACCCCGCCTAGCATCGGCCGCATGGGCAGCACGACCACGAGGAAGCACGCCGTCGTCAGTGGCACGGTGCAGGGCGTCGGGTTCCGGTGGTGGACCGCGCGGAAGGCCGACGGACTCGAACTCGCCGGGTACGCCCGGAACCTGTTCGACGGCACCGTCGAGGTCGAGGCCGAGGGCCCCGCCCCCGCGGTCGACGCGCTGGTCGTCATGCTCCGCTCCGGCCCGCCCTCGGCGAGCGTCACCGACGTGGCCGTGCGGGAGGTCGCGCCGCACGGCGACGAGGACGGCTTCCGCATCCTGCACTGACCGTCCACACGCCGTTCCACCCGACGTTCCTCGACTCGGGAATGATCGGGACCCGTCAGTGCTTCCAGCCTCGGTACCCGTCCGTCCGGGTGCGCGCCACACCACGATCCTCCAGGAGCCCCCTTGACCCAGGCCGTCGACTCCGCGCCCCGTACCGGGAGCCTCGAAGCCCTCTCCCCCGCCGGCACCCGACTCGTGATCGGGCTGCTGCTCGTCTCCGCGTTCGTCGTCATCCTCAACGAGACGATCATGGGTGTGGCGCTGCCGCGGCTCATGGACGACCTCGGCATCAGCGCCGCGACCGGCCAGTGGCTCACCACCGGCTTCCTCCTGACGATGGCCGTGGTGATCCCCATCACCGGCTACCTGTTGCAGCGGTTCGACACCCGCCCGGTGTTCGTCTGGGCGATGAGCCTGTTCTCGGCCGGCACGCTCATCGCGCTGCTCGCGCAGGGCTTCACGATGCTGCTCGTCGGGCGCATCGTGCAGGCCAGCGGCACGGCGATCATGATGCCGCTGCTCATGACCACCGTCCTCACCCTCATCGAGCCCGCGCACCGCGGCCGCGTGATGGGCAACATCTCCATCGTCATCTCGGTCGCCCCGGCGATCGGGCCGACGATCTCCGGCCTCATCCTCAACGCCTTCTCGTGGCGCTGGCTGTTCGGCTTCGTGCTCCCGATCGCGCTCGCCGCGCTCGTGCTCGGCATGGTCAAGGTGCGCAACGTCTCGACGCCCCGCAAGTCGGCCATCGACGTGGCCTCGGTCATCCTGTCGGCCTTCGCGTTCGGCGGGATCGTCTACGGCCTGTCGAGCATCGGCGAGAGCGGCACCACCGGCCCGGCGCTGCCGATCGCCTCGCTCGTCGTCGGGTTCGCAGCCCTCGCGGTGTTCATCGTCCGCCAGACCCGACTGCAGCGTCGCGACGCCGCCCTGCTCGACCTCCGCACCTTCAGCACGAAGGGCTTCACGATCCCGATCGTCGCGATGGCGATCAGCTTCATGGCGATGTTCGGCACGCTCATCCTGCTGCCGATCTACCTGGAGCGCGTGCTCGGTCTCGAGGTCCTCAGCGTCGGCCTGCTGCTGCTCCCGGGTGGGCTGCTCATGGGCCTGCTGTCCCCGATCGTCGGTCGCATCTACGACCGTCGCGGACCGCGCGTCCTGCTCGTCCCGGGCTCCGTCATCATCAGCGCCGTGCTCTGGGCGCTCTCGACCGTCACGGCGGACACCAGCGTCTGGTTCGTGCTCGGTGCCCACGTCGTGCTGAGCCTCGGCCTCGCGCTCACCTTCACGCCGCTGTTCACCTCGGCGCTCGGCGGACTCCCGCCGCGGCTGTACTCGCACGGCAGCGCAGTGCTCGGCACCGCCCAGCAGCTCGCGGGCGCCGCGGGCACGGCACTGTTCGTCACGCTCCTCACGATCGGGGCCACCAGCGCGGCCACGAGCGGTGACGCCGCGGACACGGCGACGGCCACCGCGTCCGGAGTGCACCTGGCCTTCCTGGTCGGCGCCGTGATCTCCCTGTTCGGGATCGTCGCCTCGTCGATGGTCCGGAAGCCCGTCACCCCCGAGGGCGCCCCGGCACCCGTCATGCACTGACGCTCCCGACCGCACACGAGGCGCACCACGCGCCCCGGCACGCACATCGCGCCCCGTCCCGACGGGGCGCGATGTGCGTCCGGGGGCGCGATGCCGGGTCACGCCGTGGCATCGTGGGCGCATGCGGTCGACGACGAGCGAACTGAACTGGTCCGGCACGGTCACCTACACGGCCGAGCGCGTCGTCCGGCCGACCTCGCTGGACGACGTCGCCGACCTCGTCGCCCGGAGCCCGCGCGTCCACGGACTCGGCACACGGCACTCGTTCAACGACGTCGCGGACACCCCCGGCGCCCTGCTCGACCTCACCGCCGTGCCCACCGACCTCGTCGTCGCGGAGGACCGCCGCACGGCCACCATGGGAGCCGGCACCCGGTACGGCGTCGTCGCACCCGACCTCGACGCCGCCGGCGTCGCCCTGCACAACGAGGGCTCGCTGCCGCACATCTCGCTCGGTGGTGCGGTCGCGACCGGGACGCACGGTTCCGGCACCGCGCTCGGGTCGCTCAGCACCGCGGTCGCCGCCCTCGAGGTCGTCGGACCGGACGGCACCACGAGCACGATCCGTCGCGGTGACCCGGCGATGCAGGGCGCCGCGATCCACCTCGGCCTGCTCGGCATCGTCACGCGGGTCACCGTCGACGTGCAGCCCTCGTACCGGATGCGGCAGGACACCTACGGCCCGATCGCCTGGGACACCTTCACGGCCGGTGCCGCCGAGGTCTTCGCCGCCGGGTACTCGGTCTGCGCGTACACGGTGTTCGGCGACACCGTCTCCGAGGTGCTCGTGAAGTCCCGCGTGCCGGACGGTGCCGACGACGTCGGGGTCCCCGCCGACCTCCTCGGCGCCCCACGTCTGCCGGGTGCCCCGGGCGACGGCCACCACACCGCGCGGGACGGCTCGGTCGGGCCGTGGTGGGACCGCCTGCCGCACTTCCCGATCGACGCCGTGCCCTCCGTCGGGTCCGAGGTGCAGAGCGAGCACTTCGTCCCGCTCCGGCACGCCGCCGCCGCCCTCGACGCCCTGCGCGGGCTGGCCGACCGGATCCAGCCGCACCTGCACGTGTCGGAGCTCCGCACCATGGCCGCGGACGACCTCTGGCTCAGCCCGACACAGGGCGAGGACGTGCTCTGCATCGCGTTCACCTGGAAGAAGCACCCCGCGGAGGTCGCCGCCCTGCTGCCCGACCTGGAGGCGCGACTCGCCGCGTTCGGCGGTCGCCCGCACTGGGGGAAGATGAGCTCCCTCGACGCCACGGCGGTCGCGGCGCTGTACCCACGACTGCCGGACTTCCGCGCCCTGGTCGCGACCCGCGACCCGGACCGGAAGTTCGCGTCCGCGTTCGGCGAGCGGGTGCTCGGGACCTGAGCCGGGCCTCCCGGGAGGCCCGTGGCGCGACCGGTGCGTCGGCTGCAGCGACCTGACGGAGCGCCTGCGACCGGTCGCCGAGGTCAGCCGACGGTGGTGACCGTCTTCGTCTCCCCGTCCCAGTGACGCACCCCGGCGACGCCGAGTTCCTCGGGGAGCGGCACGGCCGCGAGCACCTCGAGCATCCGGGGCAGGTCGACGTCCCGTGGGTGCCGGGCGAGCGTCAGGTGCGGTGCCCACCGGCCGGGCAGCGAGGTGTCGACGCCACCGGGGGCCACGCGGTGCACCGCCTCGTGGAAGGCGGCGAGCGCGCGGTCGACCACGACGCCGACCCCGAGCACGTGCCGACCGGGGCCGGCCGGGAAGAGCAGGAGCCCGGCGGGGCGCACGGTCGACGGCAGCGCCACGTCGAAGCCGGGCGGCACGGGCAGGGTGTCCCCGGCCGCGAGCGTGACGTGCGGCGCGTTCGTCGCCGAGGTGTGGCGGCCCATGCTCGGCAGGTCGGCGTCGACCAGCGCATCCCAGAGGTCGCGCACGGCCCGCTCGGCGGCCGGGTCGAGGACGAGTTCGATGCTGCGCACACTCCGAGCCTGCCCGCCGCGGACGCCGCCCGTAACACGACGGAACGCGAATCGACCGTGTCGGCGTCGCCGTGCACACTCGTGGAGTCCCCGCCGGACGACACCGGACCGAGGACCCGACAGCACCCGTCCCTGCCACCAGGGCGACCCCCTCACGAGGAGCACCCATGACCGCCGCACCCGTCCTGCCCGACCGTCCGAAGCGCAAGCGCCCCATCGGGTGGATCGTCGCGGCCGCAGTCGTCGTCGTCGCGATCGTCGTCGCCCTCGTGGTCGTCGCCGTCCGCGGTGGCGGCTCCGAGCAGGCCGGAGCCGCCGGGTCCGGGTCCGACCGGAAGGCCCAGACCGTCACCATCGGCGTCGCGGACAAGGCGCTGCCCTACTGGAAGACCTACACGGAGCTCGCGAAGGAACGGTTGAACGTCACCGTGGAGCTGACGAACTTCGCCGACTACTCGCTGCCGAACCCCGCGCTCAAGGACGGGCAGGTCGACATCAACCAGTTCCAGCACATCCAGTACCTGGCGAACTACAACGTGACCTCGAAGGACGACCTGCAGCCGATCGGCTCCACCGCCGTCTACCCGCTCCCGCTGTACG
Organism: Curtobacterium sp. MCPF17_046; assembly: GCF_003224295.1. NCBI lineage: Bacteria > Bacillati > Actinomycetota > Actinomycetes > Micrococcales > Microbacteriaceae > Curtobacterium > Curtobacterium sp. MCPF17_046. Next base: position 18,645 of record NZ_QKLB01000016.1, read on the forward strand.
CGACGAAGGTCGACGAGCCGTCCGACCTGCCCGAGGGCGCGAAGGTCGCCATCCCGAACGACGCCATCAACGAGGCCCGCGCCCTGCTCGTGCTGCAGGCCGCGAAGCTGCTCGAGTTGCAGGACGGCGGCAGCGCCTTCTCGACCACGGACGACATCGAGTCGGCCAAGGTCGACGTGCAGCCGCTCGACGCCTCGCAGACCGCCAACGCCCTGCAGCAGGGTTCCGTGCAGGCCGCCGTGGTCAACAACAACTTCGCGACCGCCGCCGGGCTCCCCGCGTCGGACAAGGTCTTCACCGACGACCCGACGAGCTCCTCCGCCGCCCCGTACGTGAACGTCTTCGCGGTCCGCAACGAGGACAAGACGAACAAGACGTACCTCGAACTGGCCGAGCTGTTCCAGGACGACGCCGTGCAGAAGGCGTTCAAGCAGGACTACCCGGACGCGGTCTCCCGGGACCAGGACGCCGCCGAGCTGCAGGACGAGCTCGCCACGGTCGAGCAGGACGCGAAGGCGGCAGCGGAGTAGTGGCCGCCCTCGTCGAACTCCGCGGCGTCACCAAGAGCTACCGCCGCGCCGACACCGGAGAGACCGTCACCGCGGTCGAGGGTGTCGACCTCGACGTCCACCAGGGAGAGGTCCTCGGCGTCATCGGCTACTCCGGTGCCGGCAAGTCCACCCTGGTCCGACTCGTCAACGCACTCGAGCTGCCCACCTCGGGCACGGTCACGGTCGCCGGTCAGGAACTCACCGCGATCCCCGAGCGCGACCGGCGCACCGCACGTCGCCGGATCGGGATGGTCTTCCAGCAGTTCAACCTGTTCCGCTCCCGCACGATCGCCGGGAACGTCGCGTACCCGCTCAAGGTCGCCGGCGTCGCCAAGGCCGAACGCGACCGCCGCGTCGCCGAGCTGCTCGACTTCGTCGGCCTGCTGGACCGGGCACACGCCTACCCGGAACAGCTGTCCGGCGGCCAGAAGCAGCGCGTGGGCATCGCCCGTGCCCTCGCCTCGAACCCCGAGCTGCTCCTCGCCGACGAGGCCACGAGCGCCCTCGACCCGGAGACCACGTCCGAGGTGCTCGCGCTCCTCCGCCGCGTGAACCGCGAGCTCGGCGTGACGATCATCGTCATCACGCACGAGATGGACGCCGTCCGCCGGATCGCCGACCGGGTCGCCGTGATGGAGCAGGGCCGGGTCGTCGAGGTCGGGGACGTGTACGACGTGTTCTCCGCCCCGACCACCGGCGCTGCCCAGCGCTTCGTGCGCACCGCACTCCACGACCGCCCGTCCGCCGAGACCGTCACCCGGTTGCGCGAGCGCCACCCGGGACGCCTCGTGTCCGTGCGGATCACCGACGAGACCGGTCTGCAGGCGCGCATCGACCAGGCGTTCCGCGATGCCGGGGTCACCGCGGAGCTCGTGTTCGGCGGGGTCACCGAGATCCGGGAGCGCCGGATCGGGTCGCTCACCTACGAACTGGGCGGGTCCGACACCGCCACCGACCGAGCCGTGGCAGCACTGCGAGCCGGCGGCATCACCGTCGACGAGGAGGCACGCGCATGAACAACTCGTTCCAGAGCGTCATCGACACCTTCGACGTGTTCCTCGCCGCGATCCGCGACACGATCGTCATGTCCCTCGTGTCACTCGTCATCGCCGGGGTCATCGGACTCGCGCTCGGCCTGCTGCTCTACGCGACCAGACCGGGCAACCTGCTCGGCAACCGCGGCGCGTACACGGTCATCAACCTGGTCGTGAACCTGGTGCGGCCGATCCCGTTCGTGATCTTCCTGGCCGCGATCGCACCGCTCTCCCGCGTGGTCGTGCAGACGACGATCGGTGTCCCGGCGGTGACGTTCGCGATCTCGCTCGCGGCGGCGTTCGCGGTGTCGCGCATCGTCGAGCAGAACCTGCTGGCGGTCGACCCCGGCGTCGTCGAGGCGGCACGGGCCTCCGGGGCGCACCCGGTGTCGATCCTGCTGACGGTGCTCATCCCCGAGGGCCTCGGGCCGCTCATCCTCGGCTACACGTTCATCTACATCGGCATCGTCGACATGACCGCGCAGGGTGCGCTCGTCGGTGGCGGTGGCCTCGGTGAGTACGCGATCACGTACGGGTCGCAGCGGTACGACTGGTGGGTCGTCTACGTGTCCGTGGCGGCGATCGTCGTGATCGTCCAGCTCGGCCAGTTCGTCGGCAACCGGCTGGCGCGGGCGACGCTCCGCCGCTGAGCCGGTTCGCTGGCCCGCCAGGTTCCGCGATTCCGGCATCTCGCGCGCCGAGATGCCGGGATCCCGGAACCTCGGCGGGCCGCGCGGCATGTCGTGCGACCTCGGCGGGCGCTGTCGCGGCCTGGAGGCCCCGCCTCCGCCACGGGACCGTCGTCGGCCCGCCAGATGGACCGGTGGGGTCGCACGATGTGCCGCCGACCGGCAGGGGCAGCGGCAGGTCGTGCGACCCCGCGCAAGGTGCGCGGCGCGTCGTTCGGCTACGCGGCGGGCGGCTACGCGGCGGGCGCGTCCTCCGCGGCCGGAGCGTCCACCGCGGCGGGCTCCTCGTAGTCCGCACGGACCAGGATCGGCCGGTGGTCGGAGATGCCCGCGGGCAGGGTCTCGACCCCGGCGATGTGCAGGCCGACACTCGTGGCGAAGTCGAAGTGGCCGGTGAACTTGCGGTAGCGCAGGTACGTCGGCTGGTCGGACAGGGACAGCGCGAAGCCGGACTCCTCGATCTTCCGGCGCAGGTTCGTCTGGAACCACGGGTAGTTGAAGTCGCCGACCATGATCGCCGGGGCCTCGCTCGACAGGTCGCGGACGAAGTCGTGCGCGGCCTCGATCTGCTTGCGGCGCAGCGAGTTCGTCGCCGTCAGGGGCGAGGCGTGGAAGGACGCGACGATGACCTCGGTGTCGGCTTCCCGGTCGTACAGGTGCATGGCGATGAGGCGCTCGTGCGCGGGTGACAGCACCCGGTCGTGCAGGGACTTCTGCAGAGAGTGGATGCCGAGGTCGCGGACGTCGAACCGGTCGTCGCGCTTGTAGATGGCGAGCCCGAGCCGGTTCGCCTGGGTGGACGCGGCGAGGGTCAGGCCGCCGACGGACGTGGCGAGGTCGGTGCTGTCGCACTCCTGCACGCAGAGCACGTCGGCCTGGGAGGACTCGGCGAGGGCCGCGAGCTCGCTGTTCGCGGTGTGCTCACGGAGGTTGTAGCTCACGACGCGCAGGGCGGTCTGCCGGACCTCGGTGGTCGAGTCTGTCGTTGCCTGTTCCTGTGGCGCCGCCATGCTGCCTTCCGTTCCGGGCCCGATCGGCCCTCTCTCCTGCGGCGGTCACGGTACTCGGACACCGCAGCAGGTTGCTGAGACTGTAGCGCGGTGCGGATCGCGGACACGTGACGTGGCGGTGGACGATCGGTGACGACCGACCGCGTGCCGGTCGACCCCGCCGCTGGCGCCCCGCACCGCCCCGTCAGCGCCCCGCCGGCTCCCGTACGCGGCGGGTCGGACGGACGGTGTCCCCCGCGGTCCGGCTCATGAGCAGCCCCTCGACGCAGGCGACGAGCAGCAGGACCGTGATCACGCCGAAGGCGACCGCGTACGGCGCCGTACCGGCGAGCCCCTCCCCGCCGACGCCCGACGCGGCCCGGAGCACGACGGCGACGACGGCGACCCCGAACCCGGCCGCGGTCTGCTGCAGCGTCGAGGACAGCGTGTTCGCGGCGGTCATGTCCGGCTGCTCCACGTCCGCGAACGCGATCGTGTTGTACGCGGTGAAGCCCACCGACCGTGCGGCGCCGCTGACGACGAGGAGGACCGCGAGCAGCCAGAACGGCGTCTCCGGTGTGAGGAACACCATCGCCAGGACGGACAGCGCCGCGAGGGCGGAGGACACGACGATGACCGGACGGTACCCCCACCAGCGCAGGAACGGCGTGGTCGCGGGCTTGATGCCGAGGTTGCCGACGAAGACCCAGAGGACGGCCGACCCGGCCTCGAGTGCGGTCCACCCCCAGGCGTCCTGGAAGAGCAGCGGCAGCACGAACGGCACCGCGGACACCGCCAGGCGGAACAGGCTGCCGCCTGCGTGTGAGACACGGAAGGTCTCGAGCCGGAACGCGTCGAGCCCCATGATCGGGTGCGGTGCCCGGCGGAAGTGCCGGATCGCGAGCCAGGTGCATCCCGCACCGACGACACCGGCGACGACGGCCGGCACGACGGGCACGGTCTCGAGGGCGAGCAACGACGCCATGACGACGAGCGCGCCGAGCCCGAGGCAGGCGAGCACCGACCCGCGCCAGTCGAACGGCACCCGCTCCGGCGCACGCTCCTGCGGGACGAGGACGAGCGCCGCGACGACGGCCACCACCCCGAGCGGGATGTTGACGAGGAAGATCCAGTGCCAGGACAGCGTGTCGACGAGCACCCCGCCGAGGAAGGGCGCGATGATCGGCGCCGCGAGCGCGGGCCACGTCAGGATCGCGATCGCCGTGACGAGCTGGTCGCGACCGGCGCTGCGGAGCACCACGAGCCTCCCGACCGGCACCATCAGCGCACCGCCGAGGCCCTGCAGGATCCGCCACAGCGTCAGCTCGACGAGTCCGGTCGAGGCGGCGCAGAGCGCCGAGGCGAGCGTGAACAGCGCGATCGCGCCCACGAAGACGGTCCGGGACCCGACGCGGTCGGTGATCCACCCGCTGACCGGGATGAACACGGCCAGGGTGACGAGGTAGGCGGTGATCGCGACACCGACGGCGGCGGAGTCGACGCCGAGGTCGCGCCCCATCGCCGGTGCCGCCGTGGCCAGGATCGTCCCGTCCAGGAGCTCCATGAAGAAGGTGCCCGCCACGAGCACGGCGACCGCCGTGCTGCTCGTCCGTCGTGTCGTCGTCGTCATCGCTCCGGATGCTAGTCGGACCGCTGCGTGATCCGTGACGCGAGGTGTCCCCCCTCCCCAGCGAGCGACGACTACCGTGGAGTCGTGCCGTCTGCCCACCCCGACCTCTGCGGACCGCGCGCATGAGCCGCCTGGACGGGGTCCTCACCGGCTCGGTCGCCGCGGGTCGTCGCCGCGTGCTCGACACGGTCGTCAGCCTGCCGGCGTGGTCGGCGGTCCTGCTGCTCTGGACCGTCGGGCGCCTGGTGTCGACGATGTGGCTGATGGTCGTGTACCCACTCGTCTCGCGCGTGCAGCCGGACAATGCCATCTGGGGCAACGACCACGGGTTCACGGCGTTCCTGACGTCGTGGGACGGGCAGTACTACGAGGCGATCTCGCTGCACGGGTACCCCTCGGTCCTGCCGATCGACGCCACCGGACACGTCGCACAGAACGCCTGGGCGTTCCTGCCCGCGTTCCCGTTCACCATCCGGCTCCTCACCGTGTCGACCGGTCTGCCGTTCACCATCGGCGCCCCGACCGTCGCGATCGTCGCCGGCCTCGTCGCGACGTTCCTGCTGCACCGCCTCGTCCAGGAGCACGCCGGTGCGACCGCGGCACTGTGGGCGGTCTTCTTCTTCACGTGCGGTCCGCTGTCGTTCCTGCTGCAGGTCGGGTACGCCGAGACCGCCTTCCTGGCGCTGACCTTCGGGGCGCTGCTGGCGATGGAACGACGGCGGTACGGGCTGCTCACCGTCCTCGGGGTCGTCGCCGCGTTCACCCGTCCCGGTGCGCTCGCCATCCCGCTGACGCTCGGTGTGCTCGCGCTCCTCCGGTACTTCGCGGCGCGGCGGACGGGCGCACGGTCGCTCGACGGGTTCCCGGTCGCGGAGCGGGTCAAGGTCGTCGTCGCCGGGCTCGTCATGGCGGCGGCGGGATCGGCGTGGCCGGTCATCGCGGCCTGGGCGACCGGTCGTCCGGACGCGTACCTCGCGACCGAGATGTCCTGGTGGGTGAACTTCATCGGCCGGGTGCACTTCGTGCCGCTGTCGCCGTGGTTCCTCACCACCGCGAAGTGGCTCGGCGTCGGCGGCGTGCTCCTCGTCGTGCTCCTGCTCGTCCTCTACCCGCTGTGGTTGTCGCGCCGCTCCACCCGGCAGCTCGGGACCACCACGGTGGTGTTCGCCGCGGGGTACGCGCTGTACGTCTTCGCGGTGTCGCTGCCGATGGCGTCCACGCCCCGACTGCTCATGCCCCTCGCGCCGCTGATGGGGTCGCCGGAGCTGGTTGCGAAGCCGGGACTGCGGTGGACGCTGGTGGCCGGCGCCCTGGTGCTGCAGCCGGTGTTCGTCGCGCTCCTCTGGCTGCTCGGCCCGCCCTGACGGGACCGTCGCCGACGCCCGGGCTCGTGTCGGACACGACCCGGGCGGCGACGTGCGTCAGACCTCGAGCGTGCCGTGACTGCCGACGTCCGGCTGGGACTGGTGCCCGATCGCGGCCTTGAGGGTCTGCACGAGACCCCCGACCGGACCGGCGTCCTGCGTCCAGTACTCGACCGAGACGCCCTGCACCGTGAGCAGCCGGATCGACGGGTCGTCGCGCCCGTCCGGGAACCACGCCTCGGCGAACGGCGACCAGAGTTCGTCGACCACCGCGCGGTCCTCGGTGACGGTCGCCGTGCCGGCGATGGAGAGGTACCCGCCCTGCGACTCGATGGCGACGTTGACGTGCGGGTTCCGGGCGATGTCCTCGACCTTCTCGCTGCCGTCCTGCACGAGGAACCGCAGCGTCCCGTGGAAGGACTTGTCCTGCACGGCGAGGGGTCGGGCGTGCAGCTGGCCGTCCTCGCTGACGGTCGTGAGCAGTGCCGTCCGTGCTCCGTGGACGATGTCGGAGATGGCGGCGCGGTGGTCGGTCTGGGTGTCGGTCATGATGCTCCTTTGCGTCGTGCGCCCCGACTGCCGGCACGAGGCCGGCTCCGTGACGCGAACCGTTCCCTCCAGTCTGCCCCGATCGGCTCGGGATGCGCGAGGGACATCTGCCGGGAGGCCCGTCCCACCCCCGCGACGCCGCTCCGGCCGCGTCGGCGCGGACGGCAGCGGTCAGGCGCGCTCGCGGATGGTCGTCTCGACGTCGACCACCTGCGGGATCCGCGGCAGCGACGCGAAGCCGAACCGCACCGGCGGGTCCAGGGGCGCGAGCTCCCCGAGGGGCTCCCCCGCCCAGGTGCCACGGACACCGACCACGTCGTGCGCCCCGGTGACGCCGTAGTACTCGCGGCGGCCGCCTCCCGCGGTGCCGGCGGTGCCCGCTCCGGGAGCGACGAGCTTCGCGACGGGGTCGATCACGGTGAGCCACCGCGGGTCGCGGGCGATGCGCTTCGGGACGATGCGGAGCACCCGACCGAGCGGGGAGATCGTGCCGACGTCGACCGAGGCGACGAGGGGCCCGGCGTCGAGTTCGAGTCCGCGGGCGGTGCGCCGGGCGCTGATGTCCACGACCGACACCGCGTCGAACCGGTAGGTGCCGGAGACGTAGGCGGCGACGATCTCGTCGGGCGCGAGGAGCACACTCGACCCGTCGGGCAGCTCGACGAACACGTCGGTGAACGCGCCGAACGGGGACGACTCCCACATGCCGACGACGAACCGGACGCCGGAGGTGCTCCCGGCGCCGAGGATCCGTCCGCGGAACCGTCGTTCGGTGGTCTCGTTGCTCGGCGACATGCGGCAGACGGTACGCGGAGCAGCCCGGGAACCGCCGGGCGGACCGGTCAGCCCGTCCGGCGACGGGTCAGCCCGTCCGGTGGTGGATCAGGGGACGGGGACCGGCTCCGCGAGCAGCTCGCGGACGCGCGGCGCGACCCGCGTGCCGTACAGCTCGATCGACCGCATCATGTCCTCGTGCGGCAGGCGACCGGTCGCGTACCGCATGTCGAACCGGGTGACGCCGAGGATGCGCATGTTCCGCGCGATCTTGCGCGCGACGGTCTCCGGCGACCCGACGTACAGGGACCCGCCCGCGGACAGCCCGGCGCGGTATCCAGCCTGGTCGAGGGGCGGCCAGCCACGCTCACGACCGAGCTGGTCGGTGACGGCCTTGTGGAACGGCCAGTAGCGCTCGGCGGCCTCCTCGTCGGTCTCGGCGACGAACCCGGGCGAGTGCATCGCGATCGGCTGCTGCGGGAGCTCGAGCTGGTCGAGCGCCTGGCGGTAGAGCCGGGCGTACGGGGCGAACTGCGCGGGCTGCCCCCCGATGATCGCGAGGAACAGCGGCATGCCGTAGGACGCGGCGCGGATGACCGACTGCGGGGACCCGCCGACGCCGATCCAGGTCGGGATGGGGCCGTGTTCGAGCTTCGGGAAGACGTCCTGCTCGACGAGCGAGGCGCGCTTCGTGCCCTGCCACGTGACGGTGTCGCCGCCACGGAGGGCGCTCCAGAGCTGCAGCTTCTCCTCGAAGAGCACCTCGTAGTCCTGCAGGTCGAAGCCGAACAGCGGGAAGGACTCGGTGAAGGACCCGCGGCCCAGGACGACTTCGGCGCGCCCGTTGGAGATCGCGTCGACGGTGGCGAAGCGCTCGTACACGCGGACCGGGTCGTCGGAGGACAGCACGGTCACGGCGGAACCGAGGCGGATGCGCTCGGTCCGGGCGGCGATCGCTGCGAGGACGACCTCGGGGGCGCTCACGGAGTAGTCGGCGCGGTGGTGCTCGCCGACGCCGATGAAGTCGATGCCCACCTGGTCGGCGAGGACGGCCTCCTCGAGTAGGTTCCGCAGCGTCTGCGCGTGGGTGAGGGGGCTGCCGGCAGGACCGTCGGTGACGTCGCCGAACGTGTCGAGGCCGAGCTGCACCGGGCCGACCCGGTCGGGTGCGGGCGGCGGGACGTCCGAGGGTCGGTCCGTGCCGAAGGCGTTGCTCATGGGACCCTCCCGGATCTCGCAGTCGATCAATGCGAACGCATGAAAACTAGCACGATCGCCCGCCGACCGCACCCCCTGCCGCGGGCGAGCCGGGCACAGCGCCGCTGTGTACGGTCCACCCCATGGTGCAGTCCTCGACCCTCCCCGACCAGACCGGCCGACGCATCGTCGTCACCGGGTCCAACAGCGGCACCGGCAAGGAGGCCGCCCGTCGGCTCGCCGGGGCCGGCGCGAGCGTCGTGCTCGCGGTCCGCACCCCGTCCAAGGGCGAGGACGCCGCCGCGGAGATCCGTCGTGAGCACCCGGACGCCGACCTCGAGGTCCGGGAGCTCGACCTCGCCGACCTGTCGAGCGTGCACCGCTTCGCCGACGGCGTCATCGCCGACGACCGACCGCTCGACGTCCTCGTCAACAACGCCGGCGTGATGGCCCCGCGGGAGCGCTTCGAGACCGTCGACGGGTTCGAGCTGCAGTTCGGGACCAACTTCCTCGGCCCCTTCGCCCTGACGAACCTGCTCCTGCCGACGCTCCTCCGCGCCGAGGCGCCCCGCGTGACGACCATGTCGAGCATCGCCGCGGTGCCGGGGAAGATCCACTTCGACGACCTGCAGTGGCAGACGGGCTACCAGCCGTGGCTCGCCTACGCGCAGTCGAAGCTCGCCGACCTGCTCCTCGGGCTGCACCTGCACCAGGTCGCGATCACGCGGGAGTGGGGCCTCAGCTCGACGCTCGCGCACCCCGGCTTCACGCGGACGAACCTGCAGGCGGCGGGCCGCTCCCTCGGCCGCGACCGCCCCGTCCACGCGAGCGACCGGGCGTTCCCCTGGACGCAGGGCGTCGAGCAGGGGTCTGAGCCGCTCCTCTACGCCGCCGTGGGGCCGGGTGCGGTGTCCGGCGCCTACTACGGACCGGCCGGGCCGCTCGGCCTCACCGGGCCGACGACGCTCGCACCGATCCCGCGCTCGGCACGGGGCGTCGACCTCGCCCGCTCGCTCTGGGCGGTCGCCGAGGACCTCACCGGGACCCGCCTGCCCGACTGACGCCGGTCCGCGGGACCCGGGACGGGCCTCCCGGCGGACACCGCACCAGCCGCCCCCGCCGGGAGGCCCGTCCTGAGCCCTCCGAGGACGGTCGCCTACGCGTGGTCGTGCGTCAGCGGCCCGAGCAGGACCCCCGGCTGTGCGAGCCGGGTGTGACGCAGCACCGTCCGCTCCGGTCCGACCGCCGCGGCGACGATCGACAGGGTCGCGAAGTGCCCCTCGGGTTCGACCGTGTCCCGCAGGATCGCGTCCGGGTCGTCGGCGGGCAGGACGGTCGACCCGTCCAGCACGTCGAACCACGGACCCCAGCCGTCCTCGTCGGCAGCCAGCCCCGTGCCCCCGCCCGGCCCTGGGTCACCAGCCAGCCCCGTGCGGTCCACCTCGTCGGAGGGGTCCCGAGCGGGCGGGCCCGTCGGCGCCGGCGCGGCGCGGAACGCGTCGAGCCACCGGCCGATCCGGGGCGCCGCCGGGTCGTCCGGCTCGCCGTGCGTGACCATGTGCACGCCGGGCCCGAGCACGGTCGTCCGGACGGCCGACCCGTCCCAGGTGACGACCTCGGCCCCGTCGGCCGTCGCGCGCACGAGGTTGAAGGCCCGGCTCGTCGGCGCGGTGCCGGCCGCGCCCGGCAGGACGCCGTCGACCACGGCGTCGAGCGGCAGCGTGCCACGGGTCGTCCAGGACCCGTCGACTCCCGGGGTGTCCTCCCACCGGTTGAGCACGACCGCGAGCCCGGCACGGTCCGACGCGGCCAGCCACGCACCCCCGGCCTGCTGGTCGCGGACACCCCGGACCCCGGGGTCGCGGTCGGGCCACCACGCCGCCGGCGGGTCCCACGGCCGGTCCGGCGACTCGTCCCGCAGCGCGAGCATGGTCACGGGCCAGGCCGCGGCGGGATCGACACGGACGACGACGGTGCACATGACGGCGATCCTGCCACCCGGCGTCGGCGTTCCTCGCCATCGCCGACACTCTCCGGGGTCGCTGCTCGCACGTTCCCCCGCCGGTCGCCCGAGCGACGGCCGCACGCGTGCGCTCGGCGGGTAGCGTGAGCGCCGTGAACGAGGCAGCCCTGCAGACCGTCCGCCCCCGCACCGTCGTCGTCGGCATCACCGGCGGGATCGCCGCCTACAAGGCCGTCGGCGTCGTCCGCGACCTCGTGAAGCGCGGCCACGACGTGCACGTCGTCCCGACCGAGGGCGCGCTGCGGTTCGTCGGGCTGCCGACCCTGGAGGCGCTCAGCCGCAACCCCGTCTCCACGAGCGTCTGGGACGACGTCGCCGAGGTGCGGCACGTCGCACTCGGCCGTCGCGCCGACCTCGTCGTGATCGCCCCCGCCACCGCGGACAGCCTCGCGAAGATGGCCGCGGGCCTGGCCGGCGACCTGCTCGGCACGACCCTGCTCGCGACCGAGGCACCCGTCGTCGTCGCCCCCGCGATGCACCCGCAGATGTGGGAGCACCCGGCCACCAGGGCGAACCTCGCGACACTCCGCGCCCGTGGCGTGCACGTCGTCGGTCCCGTCGTCGGCGCCCTGACCGGCGACGATGCCGGCATCGGCCGGATGTCCGAACCGGAGGACATCGTGCGGGCCGCACTCGCCGTGCTCGACGGGACGGACAGCGGGGACGCGCACGGGGGTGCCGACATGGCCGGAGCGGCACCGCGCCTCCGCACCGGCGCCCGCGGCGAGCAGGGCGACCTGGCCGGCGTCCGCGTGGTGGTCAGCGCGGGCGGGACCCGCGAACCGCTCGACCCGGTGCGGTTCGTCGGCAACCGGTCGAGCGGCCGGCAGGGCATCGCGCTCGCCGCGGAGGCCGCGCGCCGGGGTGCGGACGTGACCCTCGTCGCCGCGAACACCGACCCCGGGCTCACCGCGGACCTGCCCGTCGAGGTCGTGCGCGTCGGGTCGGCGCAGGAGCTCGCCGCTGCCGTGCACGCCGCCGCGCCCGCAGCCGACGTCGTCGTGATGACCGCGGCGGTCGCCGACTACCGGCCGGCCGAGGTGCTCGAGTCGAAGCTCAAGAAGGAGCAGCAGGGCGACCGGATGACGCTCGAACTCGTGAAGAACCCGGACGTCCTGGCCGAACTCGTCGCCGCCCGGCGGGTCGGGCAGGTCATCGTGGGGTTCGCCGCCGAGACCGAACCCGACCGCGAGGCGCGCATCGAGCTCGGGCGCGCGAAGATCGCCCGGAAGCCGGCCGACCTGCTCGTCGTCAACCACGTGGGCTGGTCGCACGGCTTCGAGCGCGAGGAGAACGCGATCGAGGTCCTGGTGCCCGGCGGCGAGGTCGTCCGCGAGACCTCCGGGTCGAAGGCCGACGTCGCCACGGCCGTCCTCGACCTGGTCGCGACCGCGCTGGCCTGACGCCGACGCCGTCCGGACGACGAGCAGCGCCCCCGGTGCCGTCTCGGGTACCGACCTGGGCGTGTGCCGGGGCACGACGGGCACGATGGAGCGATGCGACGGCGGACCAGACGTGCACGACGTGCGACGAGGACCGCCGGTGTCCTCGCCCTCATCCTCGGCGGTGCGGGCGTGACGCACTTCCTCCGGCCCCGCGGGTACGACCGCATCGTGCCGGACGCCCTCCCGCCACGGACGACCACACTCGCGTCCGGTGTCGCCGAGCTCGGCATCGCCGCCGGGCTCCTCGTCCCGGCGACCCGACGCGGTGCCGGGTGGGCCGCTGCGGCGCTCTTCCTCGCCGTCTTCCCCGCGAACCTCAAGATGGCCGGAGACCTGCTCGAGAGCCCCCGGTCCAGCCGGACCGCACGCCTGGTCGCCGTCCTCCGCCTGCCCCTGCAGGCCCCGCTCGTCGCGTGGGCCGTGCGGGTGGCCCGACACGCCCCACGCCGATGAGTGAGGCCGCGCCCACGCCGGCGCCGGGACGGGCTGCACCGCGGTCCCGGGCCTCCGTCGCGTTGCTGCACCGACCGGTCACGGTCCACGCCTGGGACGACATCGTTTTCGCGCACTGGCGCTGCGAACCCGAGACGCTCGCACGGCTGGTCCCGCGCGGCACCCGTCCGGACGTCGTCGACGGCAGCGCCTGGGTCGGGCTCGTCGCCTACGTGTTCCGTGAGACGCAGGTCCCACCGTTCCCGCCGTCCACCCGCCTCGGCAGGATGACCGAGGTGACGATCGAGGTCCTCACGGTCGACGACGCCGGCCGCCGCGGGATCGCGTACCTGACCGTGGACACGCCGAACGTCCCCGCCATCGTCGCCGCCCATGCGCTGCTCGGCGTGCCGTACACGTTCGCCAGGGCACGCTCCCGTCGCCGCGGCGAGACCGTCGGCCACCGGTCCGTCCGGCACCCCGGGCGCGTGCGGCACCCGATCCGTGCGGTCCGCCTGGCCCGCGCGGCCCGCCGGACGCCAGGCCCGTCCACCGTCCGGCACGCCGCCTCGGTGCGCGCCGTCGCCGGCGAGGTCGACCGCTCACCGTTGGCCGCCGAGCTGACCACCCGTGCCGGCATCCACGCACGGCTGCTCGCGCAGACCCTGTTCTGGCAGCGCCAGCACCCGCCGCTCACCGTGCGGTCCGCACGACTCGAACGGCTCGAGGGCGACCTGCCCGACGCGGTCGGCCTGCCGGGCCTGTTCGACCGGGCTCCCGACTCCGTGCTCGTCGTCGACGGCACCACTGTCCGCTACGCCTGGGGGGACGTCGTCCGATGAGCACCGTGCACGACGGGTCGGACGGCGACGACCCGTTCGACCTCGACCGCTTCGTGACGGCCCTACAGGGCGTGCACGAGACCGCGCTCGCCGAGCTCCGGTCCGGGCGGAAGCGGTCGCACTGGATGTGGTTCGTGTTCCCGCAGGTCGCCGGCCTCGGTCGGAGCTCGACCGCCCGCCACTACGCGGTGACCGGCCTGCCGGAAGCCCGGGCGGTCCTCGCACACCCGGTGCTCGGACCGCGACTGCTCGACGCCGCGGCCGCGGCCGTCGACGCGCCGGCGGACTCGGCCGAGGACCTGTTCGGCGGCATCGACGCCGTGAAGGCCCGGTCGTCGATGACCCTGTTCGCCCGTGCCGCCGACGACCCGGCACCGTTCCGGGCAGTCCTGGAGCGGTGGTTCGGCGGCCACGAGGACCCCGCGACGCTGCGCCTGCTCGACCTGGCCTGACCACATCCTGCCGGTAGCACATCAGGTACGGTGAGGAGGCCCGCCCCCGATCCGGAAGGTCCTCGCATGCCGGTCCCCAGCACCGCCCCGACCGAGCACAAGCTGCTCCGCGACACCGTCCGGCAGAAGATCCACGAGGCGATCACGGACGGGACCCTCGAGCCCGGGGAGCGCCTGAACGACGAGGAGCTCATCGCCTGGCTCGGCGTCTCCCGGACCCCCATCCGCGAGGCCCTCAGCCAGCTCGCCCGGGCAGGGCTCATCGAGATGGCACCGAACCGGTACACGCGCGTGACGACGCCGGACCCGGCGCAGGTCGTCGAGGCCATGCAGACGCTCGGCGTGCTGTTCGGCGGCGTCGTCCGGCTGGCCGTGCCGCGTCTGTCGGTGGCCGCGCGGAAGCGGATCCTGTCGGCGCTCGACACGACCGTCACCGAGCTCGAGGCACACGACGTCCCGGCGGTGAACCGTGGCGCCCTCGGGGTGTTCGCGCTGTACGTCGACGAGTGCGGCAACGCGGACCTGCAGCGTGTCTGCCGCGACACGATGGACGGCCTGGCCTTCCGGCTGCGGTTGCCGGACCTCGACCGGCTCGTCGACTGGGACCGGATGACCGAGGACTTCCGGCGGCTCCGGACGGCCACGGCCGACGGGGACAACGTCGCCGCGGAGCTCGCCACCGAGGCCATCCACCTCCTCCCGGGCGAGAAGCGCTGACCCCGTAGCCGTCCATTCCCTGAACGTCCGCACAGGGTCGGAGCGGGCCGACCGGGAGCAGGGCCTGACCTCGTCACCGGACACGGTCCCGCCGATCCCGGCGGTCACGCTCGTGTCCCCCGATCTGCACCGCCCCGGCGACCGCTACGATCGTGCTCACCACCCGACCGATCCCCGCGGAGCAGCCATGACCGACCTCGACCCGGACCGCACCGAGGTCGCCGCACGACTCGCCGCGGCGGTCGGTCGGATCAACCGGCGGGCGCGCACCGACTCCGCGTCACTCGGCTACGGCATCGTGTCGGCACTCGCCTCCATCGTGCAGCACGGCCCCCTGCGCCCCGGCGACTTGTCGCGGATCGAGGTCGTCACCAAGCCGACGATGACCCGCATCCTGACCGAGCTCGAGCAGCGCGGCTTCATCGAGCGCGACGCCGATCCGCGTGACGGCCGGGCCTTCATGGTGAGCGCGACACCCGCTGGCGTGGACGCCGTCGACGCGGCCCGTTCGGAGCGCACCGGCATCGTCGCCGGCCTCATCGCGGAACTGTCCCCCGACGACGTCGACGCGATCGCCCGCGCCCTCGACGCACTGGAGCGCGTCGCCCAGAGTCCGACCGCCCGGGCGGCCGGGTCCTCCTGACCGCTCGCGCCTCGTTACCGAACCGTTACCGGGCCTCCGGCCGGTCTCCGGTGCGCAGGTGCTGACGACACGTCCAGGATCACGGGTCATCGTGGCGGCTTCGCCCCGCGGGTGACCTGAGCGTCACCGCGCCGCGGCGGAACGGACGGGCCCCACACCACCGTCCGCTCCTCCCCCGGCTCGCGGGTCCACGCGACGACGCGGACGGCAGGGTCTCCCGCCCCTGTCGTCTCCCCGGTGCGCCCGACCGTCCCCGACGCTCGGCCGCACCGGTGTCCGGCGTGCGCCCCACCCGCGCACCCGTCCGGACAGCCGTCCACCGAGGACCCGCACCACGAGCCGGCCGACCCCCGGAAACCATGACGCGAACCACTCCCCGCACCGGTGCCCCGGCACCCGGCACCCGCCGCGCCGCCCTCGACACCCCCTCCCGTCGCATGCGTCGGACCCTGCGCAAGCACGGCGTCCTCCTCGCCGGCGGGGCCGCGGTCGTCGCGATCGCCGGCGGCGCCCTCACCGTGACGCAGCCCGCACTCGGCGACGCGCTCGGCGTGCCCAGCGCCTCCGCGACCCCCGGCCTGAGCGGCACCGACCTCGGCCGGGCCCAGGCCGCAGCGACGGTCGCGACCGCCCGCACCGTCGTGCAGGACGCCAACGACGAGACCGACACCGCCGAGCTCGAGCAGCACATCGCATCGCTGGCGGACATCCGTTCGCTGTCCGGCTCGGCGCTGACCGAACGCATCGCCGCGACCGTCGACACCACGCAGGAGGTCGCTCAGGCGAGCGCCGACCAGGACGCGCAGGACGCCGCCGACCGGCGGGCGGCAGCGCAGCGGGCTGCCGACCGGGCGGCCGCGGCGGAGGCAGTCGCCGCTCGTGCCGCGGCGGAACGGGCTGCCGCCGAAGCGCAGGCCCGCGCGAACACCCCCGCCGGGGCGAAGACCGCGGCGGCGTCGATGGCGGCGTCCGAGTACGGCTGGGGCGCAGACCAGTTCCAGTGCCTCGACAGCCTGTGGACGAAGGAGTCCGGCTGGGACTACCAGGCCGTCAACCCGGACGGCGGCGCGACCGGCATCCCGCAGGCGCTCCCCGGCTCGAAGATGGCCTCGGTCGCCGCCGACTGGCAGACGAACGCCAGCACCCAGATCACCTGGGGCCTGCGCTACATCGACGCCTCCTACGGCACCCCGTGCAGCGCGTGGTCGCACTCGCAGGCGGTCAACTGGTACTGAGCCGGGCAGCCCGCTGCCGCGACCGCCCGACGTCCCGGGCCGACCAGGTGGTGAGCGAGCGACGCGACGGGCCGGTGTCGGGCCTCCCGTCCGGCGCAGCCCGGGCCGAGGACGACCGTCAGCCGATGCGCGCGACCCGCACGTCGATGCGGGTCGGTGTCCGACCCGCGGCGGACGCGGCCGCGAGCGCGGCGTCGTGGACGGCATGTGCGACGGCGGGGGCCGGCGCGCTCCCGTCCGTCCCGATGACCAGGTGGAGCACCGGACCGTCGACGCCGACGCGCGCACCGGCCGGGCCCGCACCGGCAGCGCCGGGGGCGAGGCGGCGGACGGCCGCGACGGCGCTGCCGATGGTCGGCCGCGGCCGGTAGAGGTCGGTGACGCCGGGGACGGCGAGCACGGCGGCCTCGACCGCCAGGAGCGTCTCCGCGGTCCAGGGTGTGGCGGTCTCGTCGGTGACGTCGCCGCCGGTGGTGGTCTGGTCGGTCATCGCGAGGTCTCCTCGTCCGTGGTCCGCTCGTCCGTGGCCCGCTCGTCCGTGGCCCCCTCGTCCGTGGTCCGGGGTGTGATGAGGTCACGGACGACGACGTCCACCGCGACCACGGTCAGGTCGGTCTGGGTGGCGAGTGCCTCCTCGACGGCCAGCCGCACGGCGTCCGCGGTCGGGACGAGCCGGCGGCCGGCGACCACGGCGACCTCCACCGAGACCCGCACGGGTGCCGCGAGCGCCGTCACGTCACCGTCGAGCAGACAGCGGGAGACCACAACGCCGGGGACCTCGTCGCCGGCACGACGGACGAGTGACCGGACGGCGCCCTCGGTCAGGACCGGGCGCTCGGTCGGGGCCGCGGCGCGCAGCGGGATGTCCCGTCCGGCACGGACCTCGAGCGAGATGTTCGCCAGGACGCCGCCGATCCAGGACTCGTCGGCGGGCGGCTCGGCCTCGGCCGCCTGGTCGAGCGACGCGAGCGAGGCGTGTCGCACCCGCAGGATGGCGGCGAGGGCGTTCTGGCACGCGGGGCTGTCGTCGATGGTGGGGTCCGCCGGCTGCATCCCGGCGTCGAGGTAGTCGGAGAGCTCGTCGATCGTGTGCCCGTCCAGGTCCTCGGGCTCGAGGGTCGCGAGGCCGGGCTCGTCCGGTACGGACGCACCGTCCGGTCCGGACGCGGCGGTCGGTTCGGGTGCGGCGGTCATCGCCATCCCTCCATGAGTCGGATCATGTTCTTCCGGGCGCGGGACAGGATCCCGCGGACGGTCGACGTCGGCAGGCCGAGCTCCTCGGCGATGTCCTCGTAGCGGTACTCGAGGACCTCCTTCATCACCCAGCACCGGCGTTGGTCGGGGGGCAGTGCGGTGAGTGCTCGCTCGACGGCGTCCTCGCGAGAGTGCGCCTCGGCGACCCGCTCGGGGGCCGCGTCGGACGGTGCAGCGACCTCGAGTTCGGTGACGTCGTCGTGGTCCCGGCGCGACCGGATGCGGTCCAGGCACTTCCGGCTGAGGATGCGCATCAGCCAGGCCTTGACCCGCCGGCGGTCCTCGAGCCCGTCGAGTCGGTTCCAGGCGGTGATGAAGGTCTCCTGGACCACGTCGTCGAGCTCGTCCGTCGACCCGAGCGTGCGTCGCGCGTAGGCCCGGAGCAGCGGCGTGTGTCGTCGGATGAGGACCTCGAACGCCCGGACGTCACCGTCGGTGGCACGGTCGGCGAGCACCTCGTCGTCGAGGTCGACGAGATCCGTCCGGTGTTGCTGCGGCTGCACAGTTTCCTTTTACTGGGAGCGGTTGCGAACGGCCCGCGTGTCGGCGGTCCGGAGCGCTCGGACACCGATGAGACGGACGCCGGCGCCGGATCGTCACACCGGATCCGGCGTGCCCGATGCGCACGGGTGCGCGCCCGGGCCGACGTACGGCAGGCTGTCCCCATGTCCGTCGTCACCGCCGTCTGCCGCGTCGACCAGCTGCTCCCGGACTCCGGCACGATCGGCATCACCGCGATCGACAAGCGACCGGTGCCGGGTCCGGTCCGCGTCCGTCCCCTCGGCCTGCACGCCGACGTGCAGGCGGACCGGAAGCACCACGGCGGTGAGGACCAGGCCGTCTACGTGTACGCCGACGAGGACGCCGCGTACTTCGCCGGACAGCTCGACAGGCCGATCCCGCCCGGGCTCTTCGGCGAGAACCTGCGCACCTCCGGCATCGACGTCACCGGCCTCGTGATCGGCGAGCGGTGGCGGATCGGCGAGGTCCTGGAACTCGAGGCGACGATCCCGCGGACCCCATGCGGCACCTTCGCCCGGCGGATGGGGATCGACAAGTGGGTGAAGCGCTTCGCGGAGGAGGGCCGCCCCGGTGCGTACTTCCGCGTCAAGCGCTCCGGCCCCGTGGCCGCGGGCGACACCGTGACGGTGCTGGCGCGCCCCGAGCACGGCGTCACGATCGGGCAGATGTTCGCCGGACTCAGCGCGGACCAGGCAGCTGCGGTGCTCGCCTCGGGTGACGGGCTCGCTCCGAAGGTCGTCCGGGAGGCCCAGCTCGCGCTCCGGCGCGCCGCCGTCTGACCGGGGACGGCCGGGTCAGGGCTGCTGAGCACCGCGGGTCGGGTCGAGTGGACGACGGGCACGGGGCAGGCCTGCGACGACGAGGTCCCACGCGTTCGCGACGAGGTCCTCGACGAACGCCTCGTCGAGTCCGGGTCCCGGGGAGAGCGTGATCCAGTGGCGCTTGTCCATGTGCCAGCCCGGCGTGACCTCGGCGAGGTCCCGCACCAGCGCGGCGCCGTGCGGCGGCGCGCACTTGAGGGTGACGATCGCGACGCCGCGGAGTTCGGTCGTCATCACGAACATCTTCTCGACGACCTTGTAGACGTCCGTGCCCTCGCCGAAGGGCTGCGTCTCGGTCACTGCCGGGAGGGCCATCGCCGTCCGTGCGGCGACCGACTGCAGGGTGCTGCCGTCCATGCACCCATGATGACGGGGACCAGGGACACCGACGGGACGGAACGGGTCACGGTGTCGAGGCCGGGTCGGTGCATGCCTCGATCGGGGGGTGAAGATGCCTCATCGATTCGCAGTACCCTCGTCCTGCCTGCGTACCCGACGCCGGTCATCGCTCCGGAGGAACCGCCATGAAGACCACCCGCACCCTCGGCGTCACCGCCCTCGCGCTCGCGCTCACCGTCGGCGGCGTCGTCGGCACCGCGACCAGCGCCTCCGCGGCCCCGAAGACCTACGCGAACTGCACCGCCGTCCACAAGGTGTACTCGGGCGGCATCGCGAAGAAGTCGGTCACGAAGAACAAGGTGACCTCCGCCGGGAAGACGTCGTACCGCGCACTCAAGGGCACCGTGAAGAAGGACGACGCGCTCTACAACGCGAACAAGAAGATGGACCGCGACGCCGACGGGATCGCCTGCGAGAAGAGCTGACCGCTCCGACGCGCACCGGGGCCGGCCGGGCGGGACGGTTCAGAGTTCCGGCACGCCCTCGTGACCGGAACGTGGCCGGGCCGTCCCGGCGACGCCGGTGACGACGGAGCCGGGCGGCACGTCCTTCGTGACGACCGTGCCGGCTCCGACGACCGAGTCGTCGCCGACCGTGATCCCGCCGATGACGGCGGAGCCCGCCCCCAGGACGACCCGGTCGCCCACCGTCGGGTGGCGCTTGGAACCCGGCCCCGGACCTCCGCCTCGACCCCCGAGCGTCACGCCGTGGAAGACGAGGACGTCGTCACCGATCACGGCCGTCTCCCCGATCACCACGCCGATGCCGTGGTCGATGAAGAACCGCCGTCCGATCCGTGCACCCGGGTGGATCTCGATCCCCGTCAGGGTCCGGGTGGCCTGCGCCAGGATGCGCGCCACCGTGCGGGAGCCGGGCAGGCCGCGCGCGTGCCACAACCGGTGCGCGACGCGGTGCGACCAGACGGCGTGCAGGCCCGAGTAGACGATTGCGTTCTCGAGGTCCCCGCGCGCGGCGGGGTCACCGCGGCGTGCGGCGGCGAGGTCCTCCCGGACCGTCCGCAGCACGCCGCGGCGTGGGGCCGTCGTCACGCAGAGAGCCCCTCGAAGAGCACCGTCGACAGGTAGCGCTCCCCCGTGTCGCAGACGATCGCGACGACGCGCTTGCCGGCGTTCTCCGGCCGCGCCGCGACCTGCAGGGCTGCGTGGATGATGGCACCCGAGGAGATGCCGGACAGGATGCCCTCCTCCGTGGCCAGCGCGCGGGCGACCCGCAGGGCGTCGTCGAGCTCGACGTCGATGACCTCGTCGATCACCGAACGGTCGAGCACCTCCGGGACGAAGTTCGCCCCGATGCCGGCGATCTTGTGCGGCCCGGCCGTGCCCTTGGTCAGGAGGGGCGAGTCGGCCGGTTCGACGGCGATGACCTGCACACCGGGGACGCGCTCCTTGAGGACCTGCCCGACACCGGTGATGGTGCCGCCGGTCCCGACACCCGCGACGAACACGTCGACGTGTTCCTCGGTGTCGCGGAGGATCTCCTGCGCCGTGGTCCGGCGGTGGATCGCTGCGTTCGCGGTCGTCTCGAACTGGTGGGCGAGGATCGCGCCCGGGGTCTCGTCGACGATCTGACCGGCGCGTTCGACGGCGCCCTTCATGCCCTCGGAGCCCGGGGTCAGGACGATCTCCGCTCCGTACGCGCGCATCACGGCCCGGCGCTCGACGCTCATGGTCTCGGGCATCGTGATGACGACCTTGTACCCGCGGGCCGCACCGACGAGGGCGAGGGCGATGCCGGTGTTGCCCGACGAACCCTCGACGATCGTGCCGCCGGGCTTCAGCTCGCCGGACTCCTCGGCGGCGTCGATGATCGCGACACCCAGACGGTCCTTGACGCTCGCACCGGGGTTGTAGAACTCGAGCTTGGCGAGGACCTCGGCCCCACCCTCCTGCGGCAGACGGTTCAGCCGCACGAGCGGGGTGTTGCCGAAGGCCTGGGAGATGTCGTCGTAGATGGTGCCGCTCATCGCTTCCGTCCTCACGTCGGTTGCCGCAGCCCCTCCCGTGGAGGCGCGGTGCGCTCGCGATCCTAGCGACCGCACCCAGGGCGGTCCTGTTCCGTGACGGAACGGTCCGCGGAGCGGTGCCGAGCGTGCCGGCGACCCGCGCCTTCCGTCCGTCAGCGCGGAGCGACCGCGAGGTGCGCCGTCCGCGCGAAGCGCTCGTCCGTGGCCTCGAGTACCCGCAGGACGTTGCCGCCGGCGAGTGCCCGGAGGTCCGCGTCGCCCCAACCGCGGCGGCGCAGCTCCTCGGCCAGCACCGGGTACCGGGACACGTCCCGCAGGTCCGGCGGCAGCACCGGGGTGCCGTCGTAGTCGCCACCGAGCCCGATGTGCGCAGCTCCTGCCACATCCCGGGCGTGCTCGACGTGGTCGGCGACGTCCGCCACGGTGACGTGCGGCGGCTCCCCGAGTGAACCGGCCTCCTCCCAGTCCGCCCACGCCCGCGAGACGAACGCGGGCACGAACGTCACCATGACCACGCCGCCGTTGTCCGCGAGGCGGGCGAGCACGTCGTCGGGGACGTTCCGCGGGTGGTCGGCGACCGCGACGGTCGACGAGTGGCTGAACACGACCGGTCGTGTGGCGACGTCGAGGGCGTCCCGCATCGTGGCGGGGGCGGTGTGCGACAGGTCGACGAGCATCCCGATGTGTTCCATCTCGGCGACGACCTCTCGTCCGCGATCGGTCAGTCCGTCGTGCGCCCGCGCTCCCGTGGCCGAGTCGGCCCACGGAGTGTCCTCGGTGTGCGTCAGGGTCATGTAGCGGACGCCGAGCCGGGCGAAGTCGCGGAGGACCGCGAGGTCGTCCCCGATGGAGTGGCCGCCCTCCGCGCCGAGGAGCGAGGCGATGCGGCCGGAGGCGACGGCGGCGCGGACCTCGTCCGCCGTGCGGGCGAGCGCCAGGTCGTCCTGGTACCGGTCCACCATGCGGTGCACGAGGTCGATCTGCTGGAGGGTCGTCCGGACCGGGTCCGGCTCCTCGACGGGTACGTAGACCGACCAGAACTGTCCGACGACCCCACCGGCCCGGAGCTTCGGCAGGTCGGTGTGGAGGGAGTCGGTCTCGGAGTCGATGCCGTCCAGACCGGATGCGTGCGTGTCGCGGCGTTCCCACGGCAGGTCGTTGTGTCCGTCGATGACGGGGAAGGCGAGGGCGTCGAGGTCCATCCCCCGACCGTAGCGCCAGGTCAGCGGCAGCTCGGCGGCGGGTCAGAGGCTGCCGGTGAGGGCCTGCAGGCCGAGGCTGGACAGGGACACCACGATCCACAGGGCGCCGCCGAGCAGCAGCGGGCGGAGACCGGCCCGGCGGAACCCGGCCAGGTCGCTGGAGAGCCCGATCGCGCTGAGCGCGACGGTGATGAGGAACGCGGCGACCGCGGCGATCACCGGGTGCGCCGGACCGGGGACGAGACCGGTGGAGTTCACCGCGGCGGCGAGCACGAAGCCGATGAGGAACCAGGGCACGAGGCGGGTCACCCGACGCGGCGACCAGCTTGGTGTGCCGGACGGTGACGTGGCACCCGGTCGAGCGCCGTCGGGGACTCCTCCGCTCGACTGCGCCGTGCCGTCGAGGGCGACGCCGTCGGTCGTGACCGCCGCGGGGTCCGAGCGACGCCCGACGAACCAGGCCAACCCGAGCACGACCGGGATGATCATCAGGGTGCGGACGAGCTTCACGACGACCGCGGAGTCCGCAGCGCCCGCCCCGTAGGTGCTCGCCGCGGCGACGACCGACGAGGTGTCGTTCACCGCGGTTCCCGCGAACAGACCGAACGCGTGCTGGCTCATCCCGAGCGCGTGCCCCACCACGGGGAAGACGACGACCGCGGCCACGTTGAACAGGAAGATCGTCGACACGGCGTACGCCACCTCGATCGACACCGCGCCGATCACCGGGGCCACCGCGGCGATCGCGGAGGCGCCGCAGATCCCCGTCCCGACCCCGATCAGCGTCCGCAGGTTGCCGACGACGCCCAGCGCGCGACCGATGCCCCACGCTGCGAGCAGGCAGACGACGAGGGTGCCGAGCATCACCGGCAACGACGCCACCCCGACGCGCGCGACCTGCAGCAGGGACAGCTGGGCGCCGAGGAGCACCACCGAGCACTGCAGGACGGTCTTGCTCGCGGTCGAGATGCCCGGCCGGAACACCGCGCCCGGACGACGGATCGTCCCGATGACGGCCCCGATGAGGACGCCGCTGACCGGAGCGCCGACGACGGGCAGGAAGCGCCCGATCACGGTGGCGACCACGGCGATGCCGGTGGCGAGTGCGAGTCCGGGCAGGAGCCTCCCGGCTCGGTCCAGCGGGCGCACAGCGGCTTCGGTCACGTGACCATCCTGCCGCCCGTACGGCAGGATCGTCGCGTGAGCGCTGTCTTCCGGATCGTGACCGACCTGCCGGTGCCGCCGGAGCGCGCCTTCGCGCTCTCGCTCGACATCGGCGCGCACCTGCGGTCGATGGCCGCGAGCGGGGAGCAGGCGGTCGCCGGACGGACGAGCGGCGTGATCGGGCTCGGTGAGTCGGTCACGTGGCGCGCGCGTCACCTCGGCATCGTCTGGCGGATGACGAACGAGGTCACCGTCCTGGAGGCGCCGCACCGGTTCGTCGACGAACAGGTGCGTGGGCCGTTCGCCCGGTTCCGGCACGAGCACCGGTTCGAGCGCACGGCGGACGGGACCCGGATGGTGGACGAGATCGCGTTCCGTGCCCCCTTCGGGCCGCTCGGGACGATCGCCGAGGGGCTCGTGCTGCGCCGGTACCTCCGGGCGCTCATCGTCGAGCGGAACCGCTCCCTCGTGGCGGAGCTCCGAGCCGGACGGGAGTCCCGGCAGACGCAGGAGCCGCGGGAGGCACAGGAGCGCGGCCCTCAGGACCCGGCGAGTTCGCCGAGCGTGTCGTAGGCGTCCGCGACGGCTTCGACCCGCGTCCGTCCGGCTGGTCCGGACGCTTCGTAGACGTCGTTCGTGATCGCCGCGACCACGGCGAACAGGGCCGCCATGGAGTCGAAGGCCGACGGCGAGTCGACCGGGCACAGGACCGCGGTGGCCGCCGGTGCCGCGATGAGCGCCGCGGTCGGGTCGCCGAGGACGACGACGTCGGCGCCCGTCCCGACGCAGTGCCGCACCACGCGGTCGACCCCGGCCGCGTGCCGTCGCACGGTGACGATGAACACGAGGTCCCGGCGGTCGAGGTCCGCGACCTCCTCGCCGAGACGTTGCCCCGGCGAGGGGCCGATGCGGACGTCCGGACGGACCTGCGCGAGCTGCGCGCGCAGTTGCAGGGCGATCGGGTACGCACCGCGCTCGCCGACCACCAGGACCCGGCGGGCGCGCATCACGCGGCGGGCGAGTCGGGGACGGTCGGCCCGGGCGAGCGAGGCGAAGGCGGCGTCGAGGTTCCGCGCCTCCACCGCGCGCTGGTCCACGTGGGCGGCGTCCTCGGCGGCCCAGGGCAACCCGGTGCCGCGGGCGGACATCAGGTTCTGCCGGACCTCGGCGGCGTCCTGGAAGCCCAGGGACCGGACGAGCCGCGAGACCGTCGCCTTCGAGGTCCCGGACTCCGCCGCGAGTTGCGCCGACGTACCGACGAGCAGGAGTTCCGGGTCGTGTCGGATCATCGCGGCGACCCGGCGCTCGGCGGGCGAGAGACGCTCCCACACCCGGTCGATCCGCCCGCGGACGTCCGGGACGGTCACGCGTCCGCTCCGTCGGCGAGGAGGTGCTCGTCAGCGAGCCGTTCGACCGCCGTGGCGAGCGCGTCGAGGCCGAGGGCGACGTCCGCCGCGGAGACGAACTCGTCCGGGTGGTGGCTGATGCCGTCCGGGTTGCGGAGGAACAGCATCGCGACGTCGGTGACGAGGCCGAGGGACATCGCGTCGTGTCCGGCACGCGAGAACAGTTCGAGCGGTGCGGGTTCGCCGGTCGCGACGATGCCGGCCCGGACGGCGTGCATGAGTCGCGGCGCGCAGAACACCGCGGGGGCACGGTGCACCTCGGTCGGTGTCACGTCGACCCCGCGGCGCTCCCCGATTTCACGGAAGGCGTCGGCGACGGCGTCCCACACGCGGTCCCGTCCGTCGTCGAACTCGCCGCGCAGGTCGACCGCGAAGGTCGCGAGGCCCGGGACGACGTTGACGGCTCCGGGTTCCACCGTCATGGTGCCGACCGTGCCGATGTGCTGCTCGGCACGGCAGATCCGTTCGACGGCGAGTGCTGCCTCGGCGGCGGCGAGCAGTGCGTCGTGGCGTCGATCGTAGGGCGTCCCACCGGCGTGCCGGGCCTCCCCGACCGCCTGCACCGTGAAGCGCCGGGCACTCGCGATGCTCGTCACGACGCCGAGCGCCTGGTCGGCCTGCTCCAGGTACGGTCCCTGCTCGATGTGCGCCTCGAGGTACCCCACGAGCGACGCCGGTGCGACCGCGGCCTCGGCGATCCGGCCGGGGTCGAGACCGAACGACTCGAAGGCGGACCGGAGGGTGGTGCCGTGCGTGTCCTGCAGGTCCCACCACGACTCGTCCCAGACGCCGGCGACCGCGGAGGACCCGAGCAGCGCCTTGCCGAACCGGGTGCCCTCCTCGTCGGAGAACGCGATCACCTCGAGGGCGAACGGCAGCGCCCCGTGGTCCTGGACCAGGCGGGCGACGACCTCGACGGCCATGAGGACCCCGACGACGCCGTCGTAGCGACCGGCGTCCACGACGGTGTCCAGGTGGGAGCCGAGCAGGAGCACCGGGGCGTCCGGCGTCGCCCCCGCGGCGCGTCCGTGCAGGTTGCCGGCGGCGTCCTGCCAGGTGCGCAGCCCGGCGTCCCGCATCCAGGCCCCGACGGTCTCGTTCGCCCGGGCGTGCTCGGGCGACAGGTACACGCGGGTGATCCGCCCGGGCGTCTCGGTGACGTCCGCGAGCTCGTCACAGCGGGCGATGATGGTGTCCGCCGCGGCCCGCGCTCGATCGCTCGCCAGCGGCACCTGCACGACGGCGCTCACGCGGGCGCTCCGGCGGGGACGAACGTCGCTGCGTCCGGGATCGGGGGCACGGCCGCCGGTGCGCTGTCGGTCGCCGCCGCGTACACGTCGAGGGCGGCGTCGACGCCGCCGCCCTGCGGGACGACCGCCCCGCCGCGCCGCAGGCACTGTTCGAGGGCGGCGAGCGTCGTCACGACGGTGTCCTTCCGGGCGTTGTAGCCCATCGTCCCGATCCGCCAGACGCGCCCGTGCAGGGGTCCGAACGAGGTGCCGATCTCGATGCCGTGGTCCTCGAGCATCGCGGCGCGGACGGCGTCCCCGCGGACCGTGTCCGGGATCTCCACCGCGACGACGTTGTGCATCTTGTGGCCGACGTCACCGAAGACCTTCAGGCCGAGTCCGCGGACGCCCTCGAGCATCGCCCGCCCGGCGAGCGCGTGCCGTTCGACGACGGCGTCGCGGCCCTCCTCGAGCAGGATGCGGGCGCACTCGTTCGCGGCGTAGAGCATCGACGCCGCCTCGGTGTGGTGGTTGAGGCGTCGGGGACCCCAGTAGTCGAGGATCATCGCGAGGTCGAGGTAGTTCGACCGGATCGGGTCGTCGGAGACGTCGTCGCCGGGCTCGCGGATGCCGGCCTCGATGCTCCGACGGACGTCCAGCACGGCGACCGCGGCCGGGGAGAGGGACAGCGGCGCGCTGCCGGACGGACCGCCGAGGCACTTCTGCAGGCCCGCACTGACGGCGTCGATGCCCCACGCGTCCACCTCGAGCGGGTTGCCGCCGACCGAGGCCGTGACGTCGGTGTAGAAGAGCACGCCGTACCGGGCGCAGATCGCCCCGAGTTCGTCGAGCGGCTGGTTCATCGTCGTCGAGGTGTCGCCCTGCACGATCGCCAGCACCTTCGGACGGACACGGGCGATCGCGTCCTCGATGACCGAGGTCGGGAACACCTGACCCCACTCGGTATCGATCGTGTGCACGGTCGCACCGGCTCGCTCGGCGATCTCGGCGAGCAGGTGCCCGAACCGCCCGAACACCGGCACGAGCACCGCGTCGCCCGGGGCGAGGAGGGAGACGAGGACGGCTTCGATGCCAGCGCGCGAAGTGCCGTCGACCAGGACGGTTGCGTCGTTCCGCGTGCCGAGGACCTGCCGGTACAGCTCCTGCGTCCGGTTCATGGTCTCGGTCATCCACGGGTCGTACTGGCCGACGAGCGGTGTGGACAGGGCGCGGAGCACGCGGGGGTCGGCGGTGATCGGCCCGGGCCCCATGAGGAGCCGTGTCGGCGGGTTGACGGGATGCATGTTCGTACCTTCCGTTCCTTGCATGATCCTATTGGAACGCTTGTTACAGCAGTGTTGCGACGGCCAGTCCGGCAGCACGGTCGACGAGCGCCAGGTCCGACCTGACCGGACCGACGAGGGAGACGCCCACCGGGGCTCCGTCGACGACCAGGAGCGGAGCGCTCACCGCCGGCAGGCCGCCGACGCCGGCGACCGCGGTCATCCGCAGGGTCGACCGCCGTGTGGCGAGGACCGCCGGGCCGTCGGCCGTCCGGAGCGGCGCGGGGCCGGGCACCGTCGGGAGGACCAGCGCGCCGTCGGCGACCACGGCCCGGACCGCGGAACGCAGTCGCCCGAGCCCGTCCCGCGCAGCGGCCTCCTGCTCGGCGGTGATCCGGGCGGCCGCCGCGAACCGATCGGCGACGTCCGGGCCCAGGGCACCGGGGTGCGCGGCGACCCACGCCCCGTGGTTCCGGTGTGCTTCGGCACCCTGCACGATCCGCACCGTCTCGGCGAGGTCGTCGAGGTCCGGCAGGTCGACGACCGCGACGCCCGTCCCGGTCCGTGCCAGCCAGTCCTCGAACGCGCGTCTCGTGATGGGGTCTGCCGCAGCGAGCAGGGCCTCGCAGACCAGCAGCGGCGTCGCGAGGCTCCGCACCGCGGGACAGACCGCCACGGTCGCGACCGCTCGGAGCGTGTCGGGTTGTCGTGTCAGCCACCCGACCGTGTCGAAGCTCTGCGCGAGTGGCAGGACGCCGTCGCGCGACACGAGTCCGTGGGTCGTCCGCAGACCCCACAGCCCCTGGTACGAGGCGGGGACGCGGATGCTGCCCGCGGTGTCGGTGCCGAGCCCGACGTCCGCCTGCCCGAGCGCCACGGCCGTCGCGGGGCCGGAGGTCGAGCCACCGCTGATGCGCGCCGGATCGGCCCCGTTCGGCGGCGGGCCGGTGTGGGCGTTCCGCCCGGCGAGCGCGTAGGCGAACTCGTCCGTGCGGGCGATCCCGGTCACGTCGGCCCCGGCCTGCAGGAGCACCGAGACGGCCGGGGCGTGCTCCGTCTCGACGCGGGTTGCGGACTCCCACGTCGGGTTGCCGGCGCCGATCACGTGGCCGGCGACGGCGAAGAGGTCCTTGACGGCCACCCGGACCCCGGCGAGCGGACGGGCGTCGGACGCACCAGCGACCGCCTCCGCACCGGACGCGGCACCGGCACCGGCACCGGCGCCGCGGACGAGCGGGTCCCCGACGGCCCGCCACACCGTGCGGTCGAAGGCGACCGCACGGCCCGTCACGTGCGCCGTCCGGATGCGCCACGCGCCCGCCGTGCGACGCCAGAGCTGCGTCTGCAGGCCGCGCCCACCGTCCGTGAACCGCGACTCCCCCACGACGAAGACCTCGTCCGCGTTCAGTTCCTGCACGTCGACGCCGACGAGCGTGCGCCGGGCGACACCACCACGGGCGGACCGGAACGCGCTGATCCGGTCGTGCCCGCGGAGCAACCCGGCTCCGTCGCCGCGCAACGTGTCCGGGCCGGGCTCGAACAGCGCGTCCAGCACCGCGGTGTCGTCCCGCATGAGGGCGTCCTCGTAGGCCCGGAACGCAGTCTCCAGTCCGTCCGGCCACGTCCCGGTCACCCGCACGTCGGTACCGCCTGGAAGTCGCTCTTCCGCACCGTCGCGTGCACACCGCACACGAGGTCGACGACCTGCGAGATCCGGAAGTCGGTCGCGGCGCTGAGGTAGGCGTACGCCAGGTGCTCCTCCACGCCCCACCGCGCCCGGAGCAGCGTGATCGCGGCACGGACGCACCGGCGCACGGCGTCGTCCAGGTCGGCGTCCATGCCCGTCGGGACGAGGTACTCCGTGGTCTCCGCCAGGGGTCCGACCAGCGCGCCGAAGCGCGCGAGCGCCACGGCCCGCGGGACCACGTCGAGGCGCAGGGTCAGCCGGAGCGAGGCCTCCATCGCGGTGAGCGCGACCTCGCCGTCCCCCTGCGCGAAGTGCGGATCGCCGACGGAGACGCCGGCCCCGGGCACCTGAACGGGCAGGTGCAGTGTGGCTCCGGCGGTGAGCAGGGCGATGTCGACGTTCCCGCCGTGCGGCCCCGGTGGGACGGAGTGCGGCCGGACCTCGCTGTCGACGGTCACGCCGACGATGCCGGGGAACGGCCGGAGTGGGAAGGTGACCACCCGGGGCCCGCCCGTCACGACCGGCAATCGCCCGAAGTCGACGCCGTCACGGGTCATGACGTCCGCGAAGACCGAGACGGGCTCGTTCCCGCGCGGGAGTTCCCCCGGCAGCGCTCCGCGACCGTGCCGGTTGGAGATCACGCCGTACGGCACCCGCGGGACGGCCTCGAGCACCGTGACGGAGACGACGTCGCCGGGCTCGGCCCCCTGCACGGCGACCGGGCGGGACACCACGTGCGGACCGTCGGCCGCGTCGCGCTCCACGTGCCGGACGATGTCGACCGCGTCCGCCAGCACGTCCGCCGCGGCCACGCCGTGCCGCCCGAAGAACGCCACCGGGTCGGACCCCTGGTCGGGCAGCAGGCCTTCGTGGCTGACGGTGTCGATCGTCACGACGGTCCCGGGGGCGACGGTGCGGACCGGCTCGTCGTCCCGACTCGGCAGCCGTCCCCAGAGGACGTCGTCGGGCGTGGAGCCGAGGTGCACGTCGGCTGCGGCGAGCGTCTCAGGCACGGTCCACCAGCTCTCCAGCGACCACGTCCACGGTCGTGACGTCGTCCGCGGTGGAGGTGATCCGCCTCCCCCGCAGCCAGGTCCCCGTGACCCGACCGCGTGCCGACAGCCCGTCGAAGGCGGAGACGGGGTTGCGGTGTGCGAGCGCGTCGGCCCGGACCGTGGACTCGGCGTCGGGGTCGAACACCGCGAAGTGCGCGAGGGCGCCCGGCGCGATCCGACCGCGGTCGGTGAAACCGGCGAGCGCCGCCGGTCCGGTCGTGACCGCGGGCACGACCGCGTCGAGCGGCAGGCCACGGCGAGCGGCCTCGGTCCACACGGCACGGAAGCCGACCTGGAGCCCGGCGATGCCGCCCCACGCCAGACCCCAGTCGTCGACCTTGAGGTCGACGGTCGACGGGGAGTGGTCGGACACCACCATGTCGATCGTGCCGTCGAGGAGCCCCGCCCAGAGCGCGTCGCGGTTCGCATCGTCACGGATCGGTGGGCAGCACTTGTACGCGGTGGCTCCGTCCGGGATCGACCCGGCCTCGAACGCCAGGTAGTGGGGGCAGGTCTCGACCGTGATGCGCACGCCGTCGTCCTTCGCCGCACGGATCATCGGGAGGGCGCCGGCATCGGAGAGGTGCAGGACGTGCACCCGGGCGCCGGTCTCCCGTGCGCCGTCGATCACCCGGGCGATGGCCGAGCGTTCGGCCTGCGCGGGTCGGGTGGCGAGGAAGTCGCGGTACCGGCCGCCGAGCGCGTCGTGGTCGACGAGGTGCTCCGGGTCCTCGGCGTGCACGATGAGCAACGCGTCCAGGGCAGCGACCTCGCCGATCGCCTGCCGCAGCGCACCCGGGTCGAGGTGCGGGAACTCGTCCACACCGGACGGTGCCGTGAAGCACTTGAAGCCGAAGACCCCGGCGTCGTGCAGGTCGCCGAGGGAACCGGCGTTGCCCGGGACCGCGCCGCCCCAGAAGCCGACGTCGACCGCCACCCGGCCGGCCGCACTCGCCCGCTTGACGGCGAGGGCGGGCACGTCGACCGTCGCCGGGATCGAGTTCAGCGGCATGTCGACGATCGTCGTGACACCACCGAGTGCGGCCGCGCGCGTGGCGGAGGCGAAGCCCTCCCACTCGGTGCGGCCGGGCTCGTTGACGTGGACGTGGGTGTCGACGAGGCCCGGCAGCAGGACGTGCCCGTCCGGCACCGTCTCGTCATTTTGCCCGGTCACCGCGGCGTCGACCGGTCCGACAGACACGATCCGGCCGTCACGGACGACGACCGACGCGGGGCGGAAGGCACCGTCGACCCAGGCGCGCTGCGCGCGGAGCACGAGGTCGGCGGGCGCCAGGCCCTCGTCCACCGTCACGGACCCGAGGCTCGTCATGCGCCCGCCCCCACCGTCACGCGGGCGTCCGCGAGCGCGAAGGACGCGAGCGCCCCGGAGAACGGCTTCGGTGGCGGCGGGGCGTACTCGCCGTGCTTCCCGGTCGTCAGCCCGAGGCGGACGAGCGACTCGGCGAGCAGCGTCGTCGCGCTGACCCCGTCCACGACCGGGGCCCCGATGTCCTCGGACACGGAGGCGCAGAAGTCGGCCATGCCCGCGCAGCCGAGCACGACCGCGTCGGCGCCGTTCGCGATGACCTCGCGACACTCGGCGACGACCAGGTCCCGCGCGCCGGACGTCGGGTCCTCGAGCCGGAGCACGGGCACCTCGCACGCCCGCACCTCCGTCAGGAGCGCCGCACACCCGTAGCGCTCGGCGAGTTCCCGTGCGCGCCCGGTCGTCCGCGCGAGCGTCGTGACGACCCCGAACCGCCGCCCGAGCAGCGCCGCCGTCCGGTAGGCGCCCTCGGCGATGCCGATCACCGGGCCGCTGGCGAGCTCCCGGGCCGCGTCGATGCCGGGGTCGCCGAAGCACGCGACGACGGTGGCGTCCACCCCGTCCCGCTCGCCCGCGGCGATCTGCTCGAGGAGCCCCGGGACGGCGAGCGCTTCCTCGTAGTGGCTCTCGATCGAGGCCGGCCCCATCGTGGGCTGCACGGCCTCGACGACCGTGCCCGGGCCGACGACGGCGGCCGCGGCCCTGCCGATCGCCGCCGTCATCGACGCGGTGGTGTTCGGGTTGACGACACGGATGCGCATCGCGGGTCCTTCCGATGGAGCTGGTGGTGCTGGGTGGTGACGATCCTCGACGGACCGGGGGCGGGCCTCCCGGCCGTCCACAGGGGCGCCGACTCGGACCGTCGCGCCGGTGCCCCTGTGGACGGGAGGCGTCGCGGTCAGGCGCGGCCGGAGGCGGCGCCGTCGTCGACCGTCGGGTCGTCCGCGGCGAGCGCGGGCATCCGCGGCGACCGACGTTCCAGCGCCCAGAAGACGACGAGCCCGAGTCCGCAGCCGATGAACCAGCTGTAGGTGCTCAGCCAGGGCAGGACGCCGAGGGCCGGCGGGAGCACCGCGCTGCCGACCGAGACCGCCCCGGTGGTGACGAGCGTCCAGATCGCGTTCGGGTTGAATCCCTTCCGGTACCAGTACCGTGCGGACGGGTCCATCGAGTACATGTCGTCGACCGCGACGCGCTGCTTCCCGACGATGTAGTACCCCGCGATGAGGATCCCGAACAGCGGACCGATCAGTGCACCGAGGACACCGAGCGTGTACAGGATCGCCTGGTCGTTGCCGTACCAGTTCCACGGGGTGAGGAGCACCGACCCGACCGCCGCGATCATGCCACCCGCCCGCCAGCTGATCCGGCGTGGGGACACGTTCGAGAAGTCGAAGGCGGGGCTGATGAAGTTCGCGACGATGTTGATGCCGACGGTGGCGATGACGAACGTCAGCCCGCCGAGCAGGATCGCGAAGGGGGCGTCGATCGCCTGGACGGTCGCGATCGGGTCGGTGATGAGCTCGCCGAAGACCGGCACGGTGGCACTCGCACACAGCACGGTCAGGATCGAGAAGAACACGAAGTTGACCGGCAGGCCGAGCAGGTTGCCGCGCTTCACGGCCGCGAAGGACCGGCCGTACCGCGAGAAGTCGCCGAAGTTGAGCATCGGGCCGGAGAAGTAGCTGACCACCAGGGCGATCGCGGACAGCATCACCGGGATGCTCTCGGCGAAGGACATCGGCTCGCCGACGGACAGCGTCAGCGAGATGTTGCCGATGCCGGCCCGCGCGACGAGGTACACCGCGAGGGCGATCATGACGACGTAGACCGCCGGCCCTGCCCAGTCGATGAACTTCCGGATCGCGTCCATGCCCATCCAGAACAGGGCGCCCTGTGCGACCCACAGCACGGCGTAGGAGATCCATCCGAGCGCGTCGAGGCCCAGGAAGGACGGCTCGAGGAGGGCCGCGGCACCCGGGATGAACTTGAGGAACACGATGTTCAGCGACTGCGCCGCGAGGAACGTCTGCACGCCGTACCAGGCCATCGCGATGAGCCCGCGGATGATCGCCGGGACGTTCGCACCGAGCACGCCGAACACCGCGCGGTTGATCACCGGGTACGGGACCCCGGTCCGCTGCGACGGCTTCGCGACGAGGTTCGCGAAGACCTGCACCACGAGGATGCCGACGACCAGGGCGACGAGCACCTGCCAGCTCGCGATGCCGAGCGCGAAGAGCGACCCCGCCGTGACGTAGCCGCCGACCGAGTGCACGTCGGACATCCAGAACGCGAAGACGTTGTAACTCGACCAGGTCTGCTTCCGCAGCGGCGCGAGGTCCTCGTTCGTGAGGGCCGGGTCGTACCCGGGCTTGATCAGGCCGGCGCCCGCGGGGGCGGTCGACGTGACGGGGGCGTGGGGCGGTGCGACGGGTGCCGCGACTTCGGTTGCCATGACGTCCTCCGGAGTGGGAGAGGGTGAGGTCGGCGTCTGCCTGGGAAGGAAGCTACGGACCCCGGTCGCACCGCCCGTTTCCCCTGTGTGACGACCGTGTGACATGACACCTGCATCGGAACGATCGTTCCAGGAGGCGCCGATCTCCTCCTCGAGGGGGAGGCACCGGCCGGACGGGCTCCCCTAGCGTGGCCACCGATGATCGAAGTACAGCACCTCTCCAAGCGCTACGGCCCGAAGACCGCGGTCGACGACGTCTCGTTCGTCGTGCACCCCGGGATGGTGACCGGCTTCCTCGGCCCGAACGGCGCCGGCAAGTCGACCACCATGCGGATGATCATGGGGCTCGACCGCCCGACCTCCGGCAGCGCGACGGTGAACGGGCGGCCGTACCAGGACTTCCGCGACCCGCTCCGGCAGGTCGGGGCCCTGCTCGAGGCGAAGGCGGTGCACTCCGGGCGCAGCGCGCACAACCACCTGCTCGCGCTCGCGGCGACGCACGGCATCCCGAAGCAGCGCGTGCACGAGGTCATCGAGATGACCGGCCTCGAGTCGGTCGCCCGCAAGCGGGTCGGTGGGTTCTCGCTCGGCATGGGCCAGCGGCTCGGCATCGCGGCGGCACTGCTCGGTGACCCGCACACGCTGATCCTCGACGAGCCGGTGAACGGCCTCGACCCGGACGGGGTGCTCTGGGTCCGTCAGCTCGCGCGCCGTCTGGCGGCGGAGGGGCGCACGGTCTTCCTCTCCAGCCACCTCATGAGCGAGATGGCGCAGACCGCCGACCGCGTGGTCGTCCTCGGTCGCGGCAAGGTGCTCGCCGACGCCCCGATCGCGGAGTTCGTCGCCGGCGCCGGTGGTCCCGCCGGCGGCACGGCACTCGCCCGGGTCGTCGTCCGGACCCCGATGCCGGACCAGCTCTTCGCCGCGATCGGCCCGGCGGCCACCGTCACCCAGCGTGAGGACGGGTCGTTCCTCGTGGTCGGGCCGGACGCACCGACGGTCGGTGACATCGCCGCCCGCGCCGGTGTCGTCCTGCACGAACTCACCCCGACCGGCGCCAGCCTGGAGGAGGCCTACATGGCGCTCACCCGCGACGACGTCGAGTACCGATCGGAGGGCACGCGATGAGCGCGCCGCAGCAGACCGACCACCGCGGGACCGAGCAGCACCGCCACCGCGGCAAGGCCTCCCTGGAGGGCAAGCGCCTCGGGTTCGCCCGACTGGTGCGCAGTGAGTGGATCAAGTTCTGGAGCATCCGGTCGACGTTCTGGTGCTTCGCCGTCATCGCCGTGCTGACGATCGGCCTGGCGACCCTCCTCGGCGCCCTGGCCGAGGCCGGCGCGACCACCACCACCGACGCGGCGAACGAGACCATCGTCGGGATGAACACGATCAGCGTGTACCTGTCCGCTCTCGTGGTCGGGGTGCTCGGCGTCCTCATCATCTCCGGCGAGTACACCACCGGGCAGATCCGGTCGACCTTCACCGCGGACCCCGGACGCCTCGGCGCCCTGCTCGCCAAGGCCACCGTGCTCGCCGTCTCGACGTTCCTCGTCAGCGTCGTCGCCACCTGGATCGGCGTCGCGATCTCGACCGCGCTGCAGGCGGGCAAGGGGGTCCACCCGGACCTCGCCGACCCCGCGGTCTTCATGCCGCTCCTCGGTGCGTCCGTGTACGTGACGCTCGTGGCACTGCTCGCGTTCGGCATCGGCCTGCTCGTCCGCTCGAGTGCCGGCGGCATCGCCATCACGCTCGGCATCCTGCTGGTGCTGCCGATCGTGCTCAGCCTGGTGTCCGTGCTCGCGGGCATCGACTGGCTCGGCACGGCCGCCGGGTACCTGCCCGACGCAGCCGGCGGGCAGCTGTACGCCTACGCGTCCGACGCACCCGCGGGCGCGACCGGAGCCCCGGCGACGGCGACGGCCGAGGGCGGTTCCGACCTGAACGGGTGGAGCGGTGCGGGCGTCCTCCTCGCCGAGGTGGTCGTGGTCAACGCCCTCGCGATGGTGGTCGCGCGACGCCGCGACGTCTGAGCACACCGGCACACCGGCACACCGGAACACCGGTGACCGGTCGCTGCCGACGGGAGGCCCGTGGCGAGTCCGCCGCGGGCCTCCCGTCCGTCAGGCGACGACCGGAGCGGTCATCCCCCGACCCGGGGGTCCGAGCCACCGCGGGCGCGCAGCAGCCCGCCGACGACGAGGGTCACGAGCCCGCCGACGGCGACCAGCAGGGCGGCCAGGGCTGCCACGCCGGCGCCGATGTTCGCTCCCGTGCCCTCGGGCAACGGGATGCTGTTCCACCACAGCGCGAGCTGGTGCCCGACGAGCCCGATGACCGTCAGCACCACCCCGATGACCATCAGGCGATGCGACGACCCCGGGCCCCTCCGCGGTCGGGGCGATCGCTGGAGGCGCGGCGGCGGCAGGTGGGTCATGTGCTCATCATGCCCGTGTCGTGCCGGTGCCCGCGGACGCGGTCTTCGCCGTCACCGTGGTGCGGGATCCGCCGTCGGGACCTGCCCCGCGCGCAGCATCGCCTGTTCCAGCAGCTCCACGTCGATGCCGACATGCCGGCGTGCGACCTCGCCGGCCTCCGCCGCCCGCCCCGCACACACCGCCTCGACGAGGACCTCGTGGTCCCGCGTGGCACGTGCCTCCATGTCCGCCATGCCCTCCTCGGTCCCCCAGAGGTGTGCCGGTGCCGCGATCGAGATCTGCGCCTCGAGGGTCGCGAGGGTCGCGCGGAGGACGTCGTTGCGCGCCGCGTCGATGATGCTCCGGTGCAGGACGGCGTCCGCCTGCTGCTTCGCCGCGCCGCTCGAGGCCTGCCGGAAGGCGTCGAGCCGGTCCCGGAGCGCAGCCGCCTCCGCCGGGGTGATCCGCTCGGCTGCCGCGGCGGCCATGGCCCCGTGCAGCAGGGCGATCGCGTCGGCGGTGTCCTGGATGCCGGCCCACCGGGCGAGCAGGGTCCGGCCGACCGACTCGGACGAGCTCGCCGGCCACTGCGTCCGGACGAACGTGCCGCCACCGCGTCCGCGTCGGGTCTCGAGCAACCCGCGGTCGACCAGGCGGGCGAGGGCGCTCCGCACGGTGACACGCGCGACGCCGAGCAACGCCGCCAGTTCGCGTTCGGGCGGGAGTCGCGCCGCGGGCAGGTACTCCCCCACGGCGAGCGCGGTCACGAGCCGGTCCTCGACCTCGTCCACCCGCGTCTCCGTCGCGCGATCCGTCACGGCACCCCTCCCGACGGCCCTCCGTGGGCCGGCGCTGTTACGGCCACGTTAAACGAGCAGAAAAGGTCTTGCCTGGGACCTTTCGAAGGGCCATGCTCACCCCATGTCCCGCATCACCGAGAGCACGATGCCGTTCCTGGACGGCGAGACCTGGTACCGGATCACCGAGCCCGACCGTCCCGTCTCGGGGACGCTGCCCCTCGTCGTCCTGCACGGCGGCCCCGGCATGGCGCACGACTACCTGCGGAACCTCGAGGCGTTCGCCGACGAGACCGGCCGCACCGTCGTCCACTCGGACCAGTTCGGCTGCGGTCGGAGCAGCCACCGTCCGGACGCCCCCGCTGACTTCTGGCAACCGCAGCTGTTCGTCGACGAGTACCGCGCGCTCGTCGCCCACCTCGGCCTCGGCGACCACCACGTGCTCGGGCAGTCGTGGGGCGGCATGCTCGGCGCCGAGATCGGTGTCCGCCGTCCGGGTGGCATCGCGAGCCTGTCGATCTGCAACTCCCCCGCGTCGATGCAGCTGTGGGTCGACGGTGCCGCGGAGCTCCGCAGCCGTCTGCCCGAGGACGTGCAGGACGCGCTCACCCGGCACGAGGCCGCCGGCACCACCGAGGACCCGGAGTACCTCGCCGCGACGCAGGTGTTCTACGAGCGCCACGTCTGCCGCGTCGTCCCGATGCCCGCCGACTTCGTCGCGTCCGAGGAGCAGATGGAAGCCGAGCCGACGGTTTACCACACCATGAACGGGCCCAACGAGTTCCACGTCATCGGGTCCCTGCGCGACTGGTCCGTCATCGACCGCCTGGACCAGGTCGACGTCCCGACCCTCGTCGTCGCCGGTGAGCACGACGAGGCCACCCCCGCCACCTGGCAGCCGTTCGTGGAGCGCATCCCCGGGGCCCGCCAGCACGTCTTCCCCGGCGCCAGCCACTGCACCCACCTGGAGCAGCCGGAGGAGTTCCGCCGCGTCATCGGTGCGTTCCTCGCCGAGCACGACGCCCACCCCACCGACTGACACCGCCGGCACCACCCCGGCCGGCCGTGCGCCGGACAGGAGGCCCGTCACCGACCCGTGCCGCGCCTCCCGTCCGGACACCCACCCCTTGCACCGTCCCTCCTCCCCGAAACGGAACCGACATGTCGCAGCAGCACAGCGAGCTCTCCGCACAGCAACAGCTCGAGGCCTACGGCTACAAGCAGGAGCTCGACCGCTCCGTCTCCACCACCGACCTGCTCGTGTACGGGCTCGTCTTCATGGTGCCGATCGCCCCGTGGGCGATCTTCGGCACCGTCTACAACGCGTCGAGCGGCATGGTGCCGCTCGTCTACATCGTCGGCCTCGTCGCGATGATCTTCACGGCCCTGGCCTACGCGCAGATGGCGAAGTCGATCCCCCTCGCCGGCAGCGTGTTCTCGTACGTCGGCCGCGGCATCCACCCCACCGCCGGCTTCTTCGCCGGCTGGGCGATCCTGCTCGACTACCTGCTCGTCCCGACGCTGCTCTACGTCTTCGCCGCGGAGAGCATGGTCGGCATCTTCCCCGGCACCCCGCGGTGGCTGTGGGCGCTCGTCTTCGTGGCGATCAACACCGTCATCAACCTGGCCGGGGTGTCGTCGCTCAAGCTGGCGAACCGGATCTTCCTGCTCATCGAGCTCGTCTTCGTGGTGGTCTTCGTCGTGATCGCGATCGTCGCCCTGACCGGCGGCACCGTGCCGGGAGCGTCCTTCAGCACCGACCAGGTGTTCGACCCGGCGAAGGTGTCGGCACCGCTGATCGCGTCGGCACTGTCGATCGCGGTCCTGAGCTTCCTCGGCTTCGACGGCATCTCCACCCTGTCGGAGGAGTCGACCGGCCGCCGTGGTGGTGCCGGGCTGGCGATGATCCTGGCGCTCGTCATCGTCGCGTTCCTGTTCGTCGTGCAGACCTGGCTCGCGAGCGCACTGGCCGCCGGTCGGGACTCGTTCTCGGACAGCGAGGCCGGGAACGCGTTCTTCACCGTCGTCGAGCAGGCCTCGTCGAGCGGGTGGG
This sequence comes from Curtobacterium sp. MCPF17_046, assembly GCF_003224295.1. Classification (NCBI taxonomy): domain Bacteria; kingdom Bacillati; phylum Actinomycetota; class Actinomycetes; order Micrococcales; family Microbacteriaceae; genus Curtobacterium; species Curtobacterium sp. MCPF17_046. The sequence goes on from NZ_QKLB01000016.1 coordinate 58,269, forward strand.
CGACGGCCTTCTTCGCCGTCAACGTCCTGGCCGTGGGCATCGCGAACGCCATGGCCGCGCAGGCCGCGACGAGCCGCCTGCTCTTCTCGATGAGCCGCGACCGGCAGCTGCCCGCGTTCCTGCACGAGCTCAACGGCCGTCGGGTCCCGCAGAACGCGATCCTGGTCGTCTCGGTGCTCTCCGCGATCCTCGTGCTGTTCTTCGTCGGGCAGATCGACACGATCTCGTCACTGGTGAACTTCGGCGCGCTGTTCGGCTTCATGCTCCTGCACGTGTCGGTGTTCGTGCACCACGTCGTGAAGGGGAAGTCGCGCAACTGGCTGCTGCACCTCGTCGTGCCGCTCATCGGGTTCCTCATCATCGGGTACGTGCTGCTCAACGCGGCCGTCGAGGCGAAGGTCGGCGGCGTCATCTGGCTCGTCGTCGGCGCCGGCGTGTTCCTGTACTACCGGGCGACCGGGCGCTCCACCGAGGTCGGTTCGGAGGAGCCGGGCACGCTGGGTGAGGGCGACCGCACCGCCGCCACCACCCTGACGAAGGACGAGGACCACCGATGACCGCGGACCACCACCTCCCGAACACGCTCGGCCGCCCCGGCTACGCGGCCGACCGCGAGCCCGTGCTGACCATCGCGCCCGGCACCGGGGAGACGATCGGGTTCGAGACGACCGACGCCGTGTACGCCGAGCTGGACGACCACCACGACATGGCGCAGCTGCAGGCCCCGATCAACCCGGTCACCGGCCCGGTGTACGTCGAGGGCGCGGAGCCGGGCGACACCCTCGCCGTGACGATCCACGACATCGAGCTCACCACCCACGGCTGGTCCGTCTCGCTGCCGGGCTCGGGCGCCCTGCAACACGTCATGGGCGACCGCGTCTTCACCCGACGCTGCCCGATCGAGGACGGCGTCGTGCACGTCACCGACCGGCACGCGTTCCCGGTCCGCCCGATGATCGGCTGCATCGGCACAGCCCCGGCTGCGGGCGAGAACTCGACGATCATGCCCGCGTACGCCGAGGGCGGGAACATGGACGTCACCGAGGCCCGCCCCGGATCGACGGTGTACCTGCCGGTCCGGGTGCCCGGCGCCCTGCTGTCGATCGGCGACATCCACGCCATCATGGCCGAGGGCGAATCGTCGTTCGTCGCCATCGAGGCGCAGGGCACCGCCGTCGTGTCCGTCGACCTCGTCAAGGGCGGACCCGAACTGCGTGCCCCGCGCATCGAGACCGCCGACGAGTGGCTGTTCGTCGGCCTCGGTGAGCCCGTGCAGGAGAGCATCCGCCGCGGGTACGAGGACGCCTACGCGTTCCTGGTCGACGAGCACGGCTGGTCCGGGGACGACGCCTACGCGGTGCTCAGCGCCGTGGGCGACTCGAAGCTCGGTGGGCCGACGGGCTCCGGTGCGCCGGACCCGCTCCACCCGTTCGACGCGGTCGGCGCCGTGACGCTGCACCGGGTGCCGAAGGCGGTGCTGGAGCCGGCCGAGGCGCCGACGCCGTAGCCACCGGCCGGGCCAGGGGCCCGTCCCGGTTCCGCAATTCGCGCATCTCGCGCCGCGAGATGCGCGAATTGCGGAACCGCGGGGACGGGGCCCGTGCGCGTCAGAACGCGTGTGCTCCGAGGAGCGTCCCCGCGGCGTAGGTCGCGGCGAGCGCGAGCGCCCCGCCGAACACCACGCGGACGGTTGCGCGGCCGCGACGAGCACCACCGAGTGCGGCGCCGGTCGTCCCGGTCACGGCGAGTGCGACGAGCACGGCGACCACCGTGACCGCGATCTGGATCGACGTCGGGGCGAGGAGCATCGCGAGGAAGGGCAGCGCCGCGCCCGCGGTGAAGGTCGCGGCCGAGACCCAGGCCGCGCGCCACGGGCTGACGACCTCTTCCTCGGCGTCGCGGAGTGCGGCGGCGGCGCGGCGGTCCCGGACCTCGGGTCGGACGAGTTCGGCGGCGACGGAGGTCGCGACGTCGTCCGAGACCCCGAGCGCGCGGTAGTGGGCGGCGATGGTGACCGCGTCCTCGGACTCGGCCTCGAGCTGGGCCTGGTGGGCGGCCTGGCCGGTGCGCTGGGCGTCGCGGGCTCCGCTCACCGACACGTACTCGCCGAGCGCCATCGACACGGCGCCGCCGACGAGTGCTGCCGTGCCCGCGGCGAGGACGGGGCCGGTCGTGGCACCGGCACCGGCGACCCCGACCAGGACGGCGGCGACGGACACGATGCCGTCGTTCGCGCCGAGGAGACCGGCGCGCAACCAGTTGAGGCGGGCGGCGCTCGTGGCGTCGTCGTGCTCGGTGCCGGGGAGCGCGAGGTCAGCTGCGGTCGACATGGGGAGAGCCAAGCACCTGCGCGGGGATCGCACCAGCAAGGGAAGGCTCCCCTGACCGGGGCGTTCCCCACCGAGGACGACCGGTCCGCACCGGCTGCGCAGCGGGAGGAGCACGATGGACGCGACCGCACGCTCCGCCGCCACCGGCTGCCCAGAGGAGGACCATGTCCACCGTCCCCGCCCGCACCGACCCCGTCCGCTACGTCACCATCGGCGACAGCTTCTCCGAGGGCGTCGGCGACGACGGGGACGTCCCCTTCCCCGGGTGGGCCGGACGACTGGCCTCCGGGCTCGCCGACCACCTGTCGGGCCCGGTCTCGTACGCGAACCTCGCGATCCGCGGTCGCCTGCTCGCCGGGGTCCTGGACGAGCAGCTCGACGCCGCGCTCGCCCTCGACCCGGCGCCGACGCTCGTCACGTTCTGCGGCGGCGGGAACGACATGCTCCGTCCGGGCTACGACGTGGACGTACTGCTCGGGCGGCTCGCGACCGCGGCGGACGCGGTCGCCGCCCGCGGGATCCGGCTGGCGCTCCTCAGCCCGGCCGACCCGAGCGCCCGACTGCCGCTCGGCAAGCTCATCAACGCCCGCGGGGACGCCTGGGCGGAGGCCCTGACCGGTTTCGCGCGGGATCGGGGCCTGCCCTACGTCGACGTGTCCCGCGACCCACACCTGCGGCGCGCCGAGTTCTGGTCCGAGGACCGGCTGCACATGAACCCGCTCGGACACCAGCGGGTCGCCGACCTGGCCCTCCACGAGATCGCGGGTGGACCGACCGTGACGGCGCCGGTCGTCCCGGACGCGACGCGATCGTCGGTCACCGAAGAACTCCGGTACTACCGGGACCACGTCGTCCCGTGGGTCCGGCGGCGCGTGACCGGCCGGTCCTCCGGTGACGGGCGGGTCGCGTCCCACGGCGACTGGACCCCCGTGCCGCCGAGCGGTCGACGACGCTGATCCGGGCGGGCCGCGGCTCCGCAGCCGCGGTCAGACCACGAACGTCCGGGTCGGGCGGCCGCTGAGGGCGTGCGGGAACGGCTCGCCGACCGGGCGGAACCCGGCGCTGCGGTAGAGGCGCACGGCCGGCGCATTGTCCTCGAGCGCGTGCAGCATGCAGTGCTCGTACCCGGCGTCCCGGGCAGCGTCGACGGCCGCGACGAGGAGCGCTCGACCGAGCCCGCTCCCCTGCGCGGCCGGGTCGACCGCGAGCAGGCTGAGGTAAGCGGCGTCCGCGGGTCCCACTCCCCCTCCGGTGCCCGGCGCGGTGACGAGTGCGAAGCCGCGGACGCCGTCGTCGGAGTCCCCGGGCGCGACCACGAGGGCGACCCGCTCGGCGGCGAACTTCGCGGCGGCTCGCGCCCGGACCGCCGGGTCCCGGGGACGACCGTCGCGCGCGGCGACGGCGGCGGCCCACAGGTTGATGCACGCGGTGTCCGTCCCGGCCTCCGCCGTCGCGACGCGCACGGCTGCAGAGGACTCGATCACCGGACCACCCTACGACCGGGCTCCTGCGTGCGCGGGACGCCAGGGCACGGCGTCACGAGGACCACCCGTCACGCGGTCGCCGGCACCCGTACCCGGAACGACGCTCCGCGGTGTTCGTCCGGCAACCGGTCGCCCCGTCCGAGCAGCTTGTGCCGCAGGGAGCCCTCCTCGTACCCGTCCGGGTAGGCGTTGCGCGCCCGGAGTTCGGGGACGACGAACTCGATGACGTCCTGCCACGTGCCCGGCGTCACCGCGTACGCCAGGTTGAAGCCGTCGACGTCGGTCTGCTCCTGGATGTCGATGAGCCGCTGCGCGATCGTCGCCCCGCTGCCGACCTCGACCGGACCGAGTCCGCCGATCGCCGTCTGCCGGGCGATGTCCCGGACCGTCCACGTCGTCCCGTCTTCACCGGTCGCGGCGGACAGGTTCGCGGCGGCCGACTGGATCGCGTTCGACTCGATGTTGCCGAGCGGCTCGTCCAGGTCGTACTGCGACAGGTCGACGCCCATCCAGCCGGAGTTCAGCACGAGCGCACCCGCCTCGGACGCGTACGACAGGTAGTCGCGGTACTTCGCCTGCGCGGCCTCGTCGGTCTCGTCCGTGATGACGGTGAGCAGCGTGTACACCCTGGCGGCGTACCGGTCGCGACCAGCGGCCTCCAGGGCGTCGCGGATCTTCCCCACCGTCGCGGCGAGCTGCGGCAGGGTCGGCGCCCCGACGAACACGGCCTCGGCGTTCTCGGCGGCGAAGCGGATGCCGCGCGGCGAGGCGCCCGCCTGGTAGATGACGGGCGAGCGCTGCACGGACGGCTCGGACAGGTGGATGCCCGGCACGTCGAAGTGCGCACCGTGGTGCTCGATCGGGTGCACCTTCGCGGGGTCGGTGAAGACACCGGTCTCGCGGTCCTCGACCACGGCGTCGTCCTCCCACGAGCCCTCCCACAGCTTGTAGAGGACCTCGAGGTACTCGTCGGCGACGTCGTAGCGGTCGTCGTGGCTGAGCTGGTCCGTCTGGCCCATGTTGCGGGCGGCGCTCGGCAGGTACCCGGTGACGACGTTCCAGCCGACGCGGCCCTTCGTCAGGTGGTCGAGCGTGGACATGCGTCGGGCGAACGGGTACGGGTGCTCGTAGGCGGTGCCCGCGGTGATGCCGAAGCCCAGGTGCTCGGTGACGGCGGCCATCGCGGACACGAGGAGGATCGGGTCGTTCACCGGTACCTGCGACCCGGTGCGGAGCGCGGCCTCGTTCGTCCCGCCGTAGACGTCGTAGGTCCCGAGGACGTCGGCGATGAAGATGCCGTCGAACGCCCCGCCTTCGAGGATCTTCGCCAGGTCCGTCCAGTACGACAGGTCGTTGTAGTGCCGGGATCGGTCGCGCGGGTGGCGCCACAGCCCGGAGGACTGGTGCGCGACGCAGTTCATGTCGAACGCGTTGAAGCGGATCTGCCGGGGCTCGCGGTTCGTGGTCACGACGCGACCGTACGTCGGCCGTCCCCGCCGCGTCACGGAGGATGACGCCGCATGACACGGGCATCCGGGTGCGGGACGTGCCGGTGGTCAGCGGGGCGCCCGGACCGTGACCTCCGCCGTCGACGGGCCGCCGCACTGCTCGGAGCCGCCGTACCGGATCCACCGCGTGCGAACCGTCTCCGTCAGGAGCGGCCGGTCGGCGGCGTCCCGCAGCTCGACGACCGCCCGGTCCGGCGTGCCCATCAGCACGGGGAGCCGCCAGACGGCTCCGGCGGCGGTCGACGTCGGCGACGGGGCCGGCGCGACCTCGGGAGGCAGGACGGGCGGGTCGCTCGGCGCGGGCGGCGTGCATCCGGTCCCGGTGCAGACGGCGACGTCACGGACCGCGTCGACCGACCCGTCCGGTCCGCTGACCGTGACCACCACGGTGTTCGTCCACCCGATCGCCGGACAGGCCGTGGGCACGATGCCACACGCCGCTGTCGTCAGCACCGACAGCGCAGCCCCGGTCGCTGCCCACACCCGTCGCCCCCGCATGCCCCCATCGTCGGCCCTGAGGAGCGGTGGTGGGGACACGATGTGGTCACGACCACCGGTCGGGGACGACCGGCGGTCCGCGCGACGCTCAGGCGCGGTCGTGGAGGGTGACGTGGTAACCGTCGGGATCGGCGAAGGTGAACGTCCGGCCGAACGGGCCGTCGATCGGTGCCGCGACGATCCGGTGCCCGTCGGCCTCGAGGGCGTCGTGGACCGCCTGGACGTCGGTCGCATGCAACCAGAGGGCGACGCCGAGTCCCGGCTGGTCGACCGACGCGAGGTCGGTCCCGGGGAGGACGTCGCGCAGCGCGAACGCGATCGGCGTCGTGGTGAACACGACGGCGTGCGGTGGCCCGGCGGGCGAACGCTCGAGCCCGAGGTACCGCTCGTAGAACGCCTGCGAGGCATCGAGGTCGCGGACCTGCAGGGAGAGGAAGTCGGGGCCGGTGGCGGGCATGGGTGCTCCTTCTGGTCATGTCAGTTGTCTGACACCAAGCAGCGTATGTCAGACTGCTGACATGAGTCAACAGGACGGCGTCGACCTCCCGACCTCGATCGGGTACCTGCTCAAGGAGACCGCGACGGCGCTCCGGACCGCGATGGAGGCCGTGCTCCGCCCGCTCGGCATGACCGTGACGCACTACTCCTGCCTGGAACTCCTGGCGCAGCGTCCGGGGTCGTCGAACTCCGAGCTCGCCCGCGGCACCTTCGTGACCCGGCAGTCGATGAACGTCCTACTGCAGACCCTCGAGCGCGACGGCGTCGTCGAGCGCCCGCCCGGGGCCCGCTCGGGCCGGGTCATGCCAGCGCAGCTCACCGACCGCGGACGCCGGGACCTCGCCGCCGCGACGGCCGCCGTCCGCTCCGTGGAGGACCGGATGCTCGCCGACCTCGACGAGGACGACCGCGCCGCGGCGAGGCGGCTGCTGCGGAGCATGGTGCGCGCACTGCGCAGCGACGCGGCCGACAGCGCCAGCGCTGGCTGACCGTGACTCGTCGCGGCGTGAACCGGCGCGACGTCACCCGTGATGCGACAGGAAGTCGCGAACGACCCGCGCGGCGTCGGGATGGTCCTGCGGTCGGTGGCCGTGTCCGACGAGGGTCACGTGACGGGCGTCGGCGATCCGGGAGGCGATCGTCTCGTACTCGTCGTTCCATCCTCCTGTGATGACCAGTGTCGGTACGCCGGGACGCTCCGGGGTGTCCAGCGTCCACGGTCCCGGCAGCCGACGTTGCCGCTCCGCCGCGAGGAGGGCATCGGCGTCCCTCGGTGGTGCGGGGCTCCGACCGGTGAGTGCCGCGGTGAACGCGACGGCGAACTGCGCAGGCGCGAGCAGGCTCGCCTGGTCGAGGACCGGCTGCACACGTCGGACGTGCTCCTCGACCGATGCGTGCCCCCGTGCCAGCGCGTAGGCGCCAGGCTCGAACAGCACGAGCACGCTGACGAGGTCCGGACGACGCGCAGCGGCGCGCATGGCGACCGGTCCGCCGAAGGAGTGGGCGACGACCGCACTGCCGGTGCCGCACGCACGGAGGAGCCGCCGCTCCCACCGGTCCTGCTCGAACCACACCGGTGGACCGGCGTCGTACCCCGGCATCGCCGCGAAGCGAGCGCCGGGCAGTGTCCCCACCGAGGACCAGGCCCGACTCGGACTCCGGTTCGACGCGTGCAGGAACACGAGCTCGCGCCCGGTCCGCTCGTGCCCCTCTTCCGCCATGCGGTGCAGGCTACGGGAAGCAGGACGCCGGACGGGAGGAACGGCACCCGCTGGCACCGCGCCTCCCGTCCGGTGGACCGCCGCCGAGGGCCGCGCCCGCCCCGCGCCCGTGTCAGCCCGCCGCGACCGCCTGCTGCGCCGCCGCCTCGGCGGCGACCCACGCGAGCATGCCGCACTTGACCCGCATGACGAACTTCGAGACACCCTGGAAGGCGACGAGGTCCTCGAGCACGTCCTCGTCCGGCTCGCCGACGCCCCGGGAGCGCATCATCGTGCGGAACGCCTCGGTCAGGGTCAGGAGTTCCGGGACGGTCCGGCCGACGGCCATGTCGGTGAGGACCGAGGCCGACGCCATCGAGATCGAGCAGCCGTCCCCCTGCCAGGCGACGGCGGCGATCCGGTCGGTCCCGGGCTCGAGTCGGAGCCGCACGGTGATCTCGTCACCGCACGTCGGGTTCCGCTCGAAGTGCTCGGCGTCCGCATCCGGCATCGGACCGTCGCCCCGACGGGCTCTCGCGTGGTCGAGGATCACCTGCTGGTAGAGACCGTCCAGGCCGTTCACGCGGACTCCTCCGCACCGAAGTAGCGACGGATCCCGCCGACCGCGGTCACGAAGCGGTCGACGTCCTGGTCGGTCGTGTACACGTACGTGCTCGCGCGGCTCGTGGCGGTGAGCCCCAGACGACGGTGGAGCGGCTGCGCGCAGTGGTGGCCGGAGCGGACCGCGATGCCCTGCGCGTCGAGGTACTGGGAGACGTCGTGCGCGTGCACCCCGTCGACGACGAAGGACGCGAGGCCGCTGCGCGGGACACCGGCAGCGGGACCCACGACGGAGACGCCGGGGACGGTGGCGAGGCCGGTGAGCATCCGCTGCGCCAGGTGCTCCTCGTGCGCCTGCACCCGGTCCATCCCGATGTGCTCGAGGTAGCGGACGGCCTCGGCGAGCGCGACGGCCTGGGAGACCGGCTGGGTGCCTGCCTCGAACCGTTCGGGGGCCGGCATGAAGTCGGTGTGGTCCATCGTCACCGTGGTGATCATCGAGCCGCCGGTGCGGAACGGCGGAAGCGCGTCGAGGAGGTCCTGCCGACCCCAGAGCACGCCGATCCCGTTCGGGCCGAGCATCTTGTGCCCGGAGAACGCGGCGAAGTCGATGTCGAGGGCACGGACGTCGAGCGGCCGGTGCGGTGCGGACTGGCAGGCGTCGAGCACGACGAGCGCCCCGACGGCGTGGGCCGCCGCGACGAGCTCCGCGACGGGGGCGATCATCCCGGTGACGTTCGACACGTGGGCGAACGCGACGACCCGGGTGCGTTCGGTGACGAGCGCGACGGCGTCCTCGGCGCTCCAGCACCCGGCGTCGTCGACCGGCACCCAGCGCAGCGTCGCACCGGTGGCTGCAGCGAGCTCCTGCCAGGGCACGAGGTTCGCGTGGTGCTCGGCCTCGGTCACCAGGACCTCGTCCCCGGGGCCGATGCGGAAGCGGTCCGCCTCGGGACCGCCGCGTCCGGCGCTGGCGTTGCGGAGGCCGTAGGCGACGAGGTTGAGCGCGTCGGTGGCGTTGGCGGTCCAGACGACCTCGGACGGGCTGGTGGCCCCGATGAACCGGGCGACGGTGGCGCGGGCGTCCTCGTAGGCGTCGGTGCTCAGCGCGGCGAGGGTGTGGGCACCGCGGTGCACGGCCGCGTTGTCCTGCTCGAGGAAGCGCCGTTCGGCGTCGAGGACCTGCACGGGCCGCTCGGCCGTCGCGCCGGAGTCGAGGTAGGCCAGCGGCTGCCCGTTCACCTCCTGCTGGAGGATGGGGAAGTCCGCCCGGATGCGGAGGACCTCGTCCTCGGTGAGCGGTGCGACGAAGTCGTCCGTCGGCGTTGGTGCAACGATCGTCACGGTGCTGGCCCTCCTGTACGTCTCCGGGAGACAACCCGTCAATGGTGGTCGTTCTTCCCGGCAGCGTCCAGTCGGGCCGGCACCGCGCGGGCGCTACTCGTTCCCGACGCGCTTGTCGGCCTGCTCGCGGGCGGCGTCGATCTTGTCGTCGTACTTGCCACCGGTGGCCTTCTTCACGGCGTCGGCGACCCCTTCGAACACCTTGTCGCTGACGCCCTCGGCCTTCTCGCTCTTCAGCGCGTCCTGCACCTTGCCGTTCTGCAGCAGCGCCTGGGCCTTCTTCGTGATGTCGTCGAACCCTGCCATGACCTGCTCCTCGTCGATCGGGCGGGACCTCGTGCCCCGCGTCCTGGCGCCGATGCTAACCAGCGTGCGGCCACCTGGTCCGGGCCGTCCACCGGATGCCCAGCACCGGACCGGTCGACGGTGCCGCGGGGCGGCGCGGCGCGGCGCGGCGCGGCTCGGCTCAGGCCATCTGCGCACTGCGCCGACGGGCCAGGACGTAGCCGACGGCGACGGCTCCGCTCACCGCCAGCAGCGAAGGGATGAGGATGTCGGTGCCCTCCTGCGTGAACTCGACGACGAGCACGAGGGCCGTGAACGGCGCGCGCATCGTGGTGGCCAGGAACGCGGCCGCGCCGACGAACGCGAAGGCCGCCAGGCTGCCGCCGTCGGTCGGCCAGAGCAGCATCCAGGCGGCCCCGAGGAAACCGCCGAGCGCCGATCCGACCGCGATCGAGGGGGTCAGCGTGCCACCCACGGCGCCGGCACCGATCGTCGCCGCGGTCGTCACGGTCTTCAGCAGTCCGAGGACGAGGAGCGCGAGCAGGGGCGCCATGCCGAGCAGCGTCGGCCCGTCGAGGTCGGCGTTCATCGCGGCGAGTCCGAGCGCGCGGCCGTTCCCCATCACCTCCGGGAAGGGGATCGCGACGAGGCCGACGAGTGCGAACACGACCGGCAGCACGACGAGCAGCTTCCACCCGGTCGGGGCGATCGCCTGCAGCCGGTTCGTGGTCCGCACGAACCCGACCCCGGCGAGCCCGAGCAGCGGCCCGACGACGACCGCCCAGACGAGCAGCGAGGGCGAGAGGTGCATCGCCGGCACGTGGTAGAGCACCTCGTCCGGGATCACGAGCCGGGCGACGAACGCGGCGACGGCACTCGTGACGAACGCGGGCAGGGCCGTCGCCAGGGTGAGCTCGCCGAGCAGCACCTCGACCGCGAACAGCGCACCCCCGAGCGGCACGTCGTAGACCGCTGCGAGCCCGGCGGCAGCACCACAGGCCACCAGGACCTTCGTCTCGCGCGGCGTCAACCCGGCGCGGACGGTGAGCAGCTGCGCGGCCCACGCACCGAGTTCGCGCGGTGCGACCTCCTTGCCGATCGAGGCACCGAGACCCACCGCGAGGATCTGCACGCCCGCGTTGCCGACGGTCACCAGGGAGGGCATCCGCCTGCCCGCGACGGCGGCCGGGACACCGACGACCGGACGCCCCCAGCGCCGGATCGCCCACCACGCGACGGCCGTCAGGACGCCAGCGGCCAGGACCGCGAGGAAACGGTTCAGCGCCGACGGTGCGTCCGCCGCCTCCCGGTGCCCGCCGAAGGCGTAGCCGAAGGCGACGAACTGGATGAGTTGGAGCGCGAGCCACACGGCGATCCCGGCGGCCCCGCCGGCGACGCCGACGAGCCCCGTGACCACGGCGAGCTTGAGCGCCCAGGCCGGAGCGGCGAGACCGTTGTGTGGCATGTCGGCAAGCGTAGCGGGCGCGCGTCGGCGCGCGTCGGCGCGCTCGTCAATGGGTCGGCCGGGAGGCCCGACGCGCCGTCCCGGGTCCGGCACCGGTCCGGAGGCGGTGATCCGGGCCTCCCAGCCGGGCTGCGACGTCAGACCGCGGTGACGCGGTCGGGCACGACGGCGGGGAGCGACGACACCGGTCCGAGCGGGTGGGCGGTCGGGTCCTCAGAACCAGCGCTTGACCTTGAACACCGCGTAGAGGACCGCGGCGAACAGGACCATCAGCACGATCGACAGCGGGTACCCCCACGTCCAGGACAGCTCCGGCATGTGCTCGAAGTTCATCCCGTAGACCGCGGCGATGAGCGTCGGGGCGAACAGGATCGCCGCCCAGCCGGAGATCCGCTTCGTGTCGTCGTTCTGCTTCTGCGCCGCCAGGGTCGAGTCGACCGTCAGCGCGTTCTGCAGGAGCTGCCGGAAGGTGTCCAGCCGCTCCACGACCCGGATGACGTGGTCCAGGACGTCCCGGAACCGGCGCTGGAGCTCGACGGGCAGGTGGTACTTCTCGGCACCGCGGTGCAGGTCCTCGATCATCCGGATGAGTGGGCGTGCGGCGCGCTGGAAGTCGACCACCTCACCGAAGAGCTCGTAGACACGGCGGGAGACGCCGGCCTCGCCCGAGAAGAGCTGTCCCTCGATCTGGTTGATGTCCTCCTCGAGCCCGTCGATGACCGGCCGGTAGTCGTCGACGATCGAGTCCATGAGTGCCCAGAGCTGCGCCTGGGGCCCGGCGGTGACGAGACCGGGCTTGCCGCTCATCCGCTGCAGGGCGCGCGGGACCGCTCGTTCACCCCTGGGGTCGGCCTGCACCACCGCGAGGAAGAAGTCCTCGCCGACGAAGGCGTGGACCTCGCCGAACTCGACCTCCTCGGCCGCGTCCCGGTACACCGCGGGCTTGAGCACCGCGAAGAGCGTCGATCCGTACCGCTCGAGCTTCGGTCGCTGGTGTCCCTCGGCGGAGTCCTCCACCGCGAGCTCGTGCAGGCCGAGGGCGACCGCGACATCACCGAGCTCCTCGGCGTCCGGCCGATCGAGCACGATGCAGGCCGAGGCACCGTGCTCCGCGATCATCGTGAAGCTCTCGTCGAGCGAGGGACTCGTCGTCGGGGCGATCCGGTCCACGTACACGGTGTTCAGCTCGACGGTCACGGCACCACCGTACGCACCCTGGGCAGCGGCTGCGTGATCGCGGACGGGGCGGCGTAGCGTCCTGGTCATCAGCATGCTGAGGAAAGGGAGCACGATGCGCTGGATGCGGAAGGTCATGATCGCCGTGAGCACGGTGGTCGCCGTGGTGGGTTCGTTCATCGGGTCCGGGGCCGCGGGCGGCACCCCGATCGCCGAGGCGGCCGACGGCGCGCTCTCGGCATCGTCCACGGCGATCGCCCCCGGTGGGCCCGCATTCGGCATCTGGAGCGTCATCTACGTGGGGCTCGTCGCCTTCGCCGTCTGGCAGTTCCTCCCCCGTCGGGACGACCAGGCCCGGCACGACCGCCTCGCCGTGCCCGCGACCCTGTCCCTGCTCCTCAACGCGGCGTGGATCCTGTCCGTGCAGTTCGGCTTCCTCTGGCTGAGCGAGCCGATCATCCTCGCCCTGCTCGGCGTCCTGGCATGGGCGTTCGTGGTGCTCCGGCGCACCAGGCCGTCCGGCCCTGTCGAGGCGGTCGTCACGGACGGCACGTTCGGGCTGTACCTCGGATGGGTCTGCGTGGCGACGGCGGCCAACACGGCCGCGGTCCTGACGGCTGCGGGGTTCCGGGGCCTCGGCCTCGGCCAGGACGTGTGGGGTGTGGCGGTCGCAGCGGTGGCCGGCCTCGTCGGCGTCCTCGTCGGGGTGACCGGCCGTGGTCGCATCGCCCCGGCCCTGTCGCTCGGCTGGGGGCTCGCGTGGGTCGCGGTCGCGCGGCTCGACGGGCCGCTCGTCTCGGTGCCCACAGCCGTCGCCGCGCTGGTCGCCGTCGCCGTGGTGCTCGTGGTGACCGTCGTCGCGCGGGCCCGTGCAGGCTGGACCGCAGGGGCGGCCGCACTCCGCACCGCCTGAGCGCGCTGGCGCAGCGCCGGACCACTGCGCGGAACCGACAGATCGACGCGGA
>NZ_QKLB01000017.1:0-71170 GCF_003224295.1 Curtobacterium sp. MCPF17_046
GAGATGTCTCGTGGGCTCGGAGATGTGTATAAGAGACAGCTCCGGACCGGTGCGACGGCGCTGTCGAGCACCTGGCCGACACCGCCCGTGACACCCTGCACGGCCCCACCGACACTTGACGTGACGCCACTCGGCGAGACCCCGAGGAGCTTGCCCTCCGCCGCTGCGGCCGGGCGGGCGCCCAGGAGCAGCGAGAGCAGCACGACCGCCGCAGCGATCCCGGAACCCAGAAGGGCCCACCGGATCACTGCCCGCAGGGGTCGACGCATCGACGCGTCCATGCGCTCACCTCCTGATCTCGGCTGCGCACGTAGAGTGGTTGAGCGGCACGGTACGCCTCGTCGGCCAAGCGCGCGAGAGGTCCTCAAGAAATTGTCAGGATCGCTCGAGGGCAGGCAGGAAAGCAGCATGACGCCGCTGGGTTTGACCGCGATGCCCGCGACCAGCCGCGAGATGCCTCGTTGTCCTTGTCAGCTCGCCGCGTCTTGTTTTGGCGCCAAGTGCCGCGCGAGAACGAGGGTGGTGACATCGTCGTCAGGGCTGCGTTCGGTAACGAGTGCACGGACTCGAGGAAGGAAGTCGTCCGGAGCAGCCCAGTACATCTCGGCGAGTTGATCGAGCGAGGCGAGTGTCCCGTCGAACAGGTCAAGGACGCCGTCGCTGCAGACGATCAGCGCGTCGCCGGGTTGCAGGACCAGGAATCCAGAGGAGTGGCGCATCGCGCCGGGATGCAGCCCGAGTGGGAGGTCCCGTGATCGAAGCAGCCGTATCGGTTGCCCGTGCGCTGAGAGGTGCATCGCGATGCCATGACCGGCATCGCCGAAGTCCACCCAACCTGTGGCGGTGTCGAGGTGCGCATGGAACGCGGTGGCGAACGAATCCGCTCGCACAAGCGCCGGGCCGATTTCTCGGTCCGTGGCACTGATCACGTCGGCGGCGGGACGTTCCTGGTCCTGGGCGCGGAACGCCGCGCGGATGGAGGCGGCGTGCTTGGCCGCCTCCACGCCTTTGCCCATCACATCGGTGAGGGTGATCGCGGCACCATTGATCGTGGGCGTCCAGTCGTAGAAGTCGCCGCTGGCACCACTGAACGGGATCACTTCGGCGCGGAGGTCGTAGCCGGGAAGCTGAAGCGGACCAGGTGCGAGAACGCTGATCTCGGTTCCCGAACCAGTGTCGCTGCCGTCATCGCCGAGGATCCGGCCCGCCCACGTCGCGAGGTCTTGCAGTAGGACGACGTCACTGTCCGACAGAACCCGCGGATGCGTGTCCACAACGCACAACGACCCGACGCGGGTGCCCCGCACGCTGACGGGTGCGCCGGCGTAGAAGCGCACTCCGAGCGTCTGCACTACCGGCAGCGCCGCGAACCGGTCATCAGCGCGAGCATCCGGTACCAACGTCGGCTCGTCATGAAGCACGGTCTCCGCACAGAAGCTCTCGCTCGCGGGTATTTCCCGCGTAACAGTCGATGTCTGCGGGGTGAGCGTGTAGACGGTGTCGTCGTCGATCAGGTTCAAGAACGCCATCGGCGCACCGAACACGTCTCGCGTCAGCCGAGCAACACGGTCGAACCGCTCAGCCGGGTCACCTCCGATGACGTCGAGTTCGTGCACGAGAGCTGCCCGAGCCGTCACCCCATCCACAGCAGCCACTGTAAGCGCGTCATCGGGCGCTCGAGTCCAAACCCGGCACCGTGGCAATGCAAGCACACTGCTAGCACTCTGATAGCGACATGCAAGCTAGCGCGTTCACCACCACGCAACTCGCCCAAGAACAGGTACCAGCGCCCGATTGCAAGCGATAGTGCCGGATTACTTATCTGCAATCGTCGGGCTCGAGAAGCCTCGGTTCACTGATGCTGAGCGCAGTGCAAGAGCGCGAGCGAAGTTCCACGCCGCTTCTTCTGACGTGACGCTCAACTGGACGGCAGCCGCCGAGCAGGCCGCAGCGCTGGTGAAGCTCTGGACACACACGCTTGCCAAGCAGGCCCGGTCCGCGACGTCGGTTAAGTCGGCGGGGAGTCGGTGGGTGGCTGCTCGAGGGCTTGCACGAGGTCCGCTTCCGAGGGCAGCGCTGCTTGCACCGCTGGCGGGAGGAGGTCGTAGCTGGCGACGCCGATCGGTGTCTGGTGTGCGCCGAGTGAGTACCGGACGACGGCGTCGTTCTTGTCTGCGACGAGGAGCAAGCCAACGGTGTCGGCATGCTGCGACCGGCGGAGCTTGTCGTCGACGAGGGCGACGTAGAAGCCGAGCTGTCCGAGGTACTCCGGCTTGAACTTGCCGGTCTTCAACTCGATAACGACGTACCGGAGCTGCTCGACGTGGAAGAACAGCAGGTCGACGAAGAAGTCGTCCCCGTCGAAATCGAAGTGCACTTGCCGGCCCACGAACGCGAACCCCTCCCCCAGCTCACGCAGTGTGTCGATGATGCGATCGACGAGTGCCTGCTCAAGCTGCCGCTCCTTTGCATCGCCCTCGAGCGCGAGGAAGTCCAGGACGTACGGATCCTTTGTGAGCTGCTGCGCTAGGTCCGACTCCCCTGCTGGCAACGTCGCAGCGAAGTTCGACGGCGCCGCCTCGAGACGTGCGTGCGCGTCAGTACGGATGTGGTGCTCGAGGACGTCCGAGACCAGCCGTGATGCACGGCCTGTGCGGCGTACCACTCGCGGATCTCCTGGTCGTCAAGCCGGTCGAGGAGCACGGTGATGTGCCCCCAGGGAAGTTGTCCAACAAGCTGTTGGACAACTTGCTCGTCCGGCCACGCAGCGGCGACACGACGCATGTAGAAGAGGTTGGCGCGCGAGAAGCCCTTCATCTCCGGGAACTCGGCACGGAGATCTTCTGCGAGCCTACCGATGACGTTGGTCCCCCAGCCTTCTTGCTCCTGCCGCTGCAGAATCGTCGACCCGATCCCCCAGTAGAGACGCACTAGTTCAGTGTTGACGCGTCGCTGCGCAGAGAAACGCGCTTCCCTCACTTGCCGCTTGAGTTCTGCCAAAGCCATGGCGTACCCGGACGGAACTGGTGCTCTTTGAGTCATCGGTAACCATTCTGCACCAGCACTTTGTGACGCCGACAATCAGCCCGGGCGACCCGACCTGCTCTGGATATGTCACAGTAGAGGTGTACCTCCCCCACTACGAAAGGCAGCAGTACCCATGGCGCAGAAAGTCACCACGCAGCTCGTCGACGACCTGACCGGCGAGAACATTGAAGACGGCAAGGGTCGCACCGTGTCCTTCGGATTCGATGGCGCCAACTACGAGATTGACCTCACCGACGACAACGCGGACCAGCTCCGCGAAGCGCTCTCCGACTACATCGCCGCCGCCCGCAAGACCGGCAACCGCAGCGGCCGCACCTCCTCCGGCAGTGCCCCCAAGCGCGGGAACTCGGAGGAGCTTGGCAAGATCCGCGAGTGGGCTGCAGCTAACGGCCACGAGGTCTCATCCCGTGGACGGATCAGCCAGGCCGTCCGCGACGCGTACGACGCCGCACACTGACGCCACTCCCCCACACGACAGCGGCCGGCCACCCCTCGGGGTCGCCGGCCGTTGCTGATCGCGCCGATAGTCGCCCCTTATGTCAGTGCGCGAATCAGCGACGGCCGCCGCCGCCGACAGCAACTGATTGCTACTCAACGGTCGAGAGATTCACAGAGCGTAGCTATACGGCAGCTTCTTGCTTTCTCAATGAACCAAAGGCGATAGCATCGTAGATACAGACCGCCTTCGCCCAGAGAGTCGTTGGCTTTCCGCCCGGAGTTTCTTCATAGTGTCGCCGCAGGTAACCGCGCAGGTGTTCTTCGTCGACCTTTTCGAGTTCGATGACCTGAAGCACTTGCAAGCAAGTTTGAGGATCCACTTCAGCAGACATTGCCTCGAAGGAGTCGAAGCGCTTGCCGAGCAATGCGTATTTTTTGGGAAGACCTTCCGGGAAGCGCAGATGGCCACCCGCATCGGCCGCACGGCCAATTACTCGAGTGTGCAAGCCGCTTGGGTCAGTTATTTTGCCATGAGAATCAAGGCGTCCCGCTCCAGCAAGATAGTAGAATATCGTGCAATTTGTTGAACCTGATAGGTGTTGCGGGAGCACATCACGGGCGACCGTCTGCATTGCTTCCTGATTGCCCGAAAGGTTATGCTCGAGTGTCTCAAACATAACTTGTTTTCGGTCCCACCCCACAAGACCTTGTAGAGCGAGCTTCTGACGGACTCCAACGCCAATAACAATCTCGACCTGGGCCGGGTCGACGTCCTCGTTCAGATCCCGAACGAGGAGCGTTCCTTTTGATTCGCTCGTAGAAACGAGGTCGTAGACCTGCTCCTTGACGCGCCGCAGAACGCCAGCTGGTAGGCGCGGCTTTAGCCCACTCAGCGCCCGAAAAACTCCCTCGAAATCATCGACTGGCACGGATATGATGGGAATCGTATTTCCATCAACAGAATGGAAGGTATGGATCATTTCGCTCACAATGGGCTCCGGGGACCACTGAATGAATATCAGTCGATCTTGGAGCTTGCTGAAATTTTCAGCCGTAAGCACTTCTGCAATATTCAGTAAAATTTCCTGGATATTTGGGTCCGGTAGTGAGTAGCCGAGAAATACGATGGGGTGCTCTACGAATATCGTCAGCAGCTTCGCCGCCAGGTATTTATTACGGTCATTGAAGCGCGAGAAGTCTTCGGCCGTTAGAATGATGCTTTCAGGTATGTCCGAACTGCCGTGAATCTTGAATATTTCCCCAATTCCGAAAGAATTATTGAAAAGCAACTCGTCTTGACCCGCGTAAACCGTAAAGCTTGGAAACAAGGTTTCCAGCAGCGTGTCATAATTGGTAGTGATAATACCTTCAACAACTGCACTTCTCAGCAACGCCAATTCATCGGAAAGCTTTCCCGACTGCGGAATGCTCGCTACCGCTTCGCCTAAATGCTTCGCAACCTCGATCTTTAAGGGTGACTGCGCAGTCTCGGGATCGGGAAATCTACCCCTGCTCGTTCGATAGAGGTCAGACTCCCACCAAATGGGGTTGAAACGAGCCGCTATCGCCGAAGCCATTTGTCCCGCATCTTTGCTCGCATCCGCGCGATACCTCTCGAACGGGTAATCGGTTTTCTCCGCGAACCGTCGGAGCAAGCCCATCCAGTCATCCGTAGATAAGTACCTGCGAGATAACCCGCTTCCCACGAACAGGAAAGGTGCGGTCTCGAATTTCGCGAGATGTGCGAGGAGATCATCTTCTACGACCATGGACCGCATCATTCCACATGAGGTTGACGAAGACTCGCTCAATCGGTGCTATGTCGGGTTCAATGGCTTCGGTTCCGTCCGGCGAGCTCTGGGCGTCCCCGGCGGTACGGAGCCGCTGGCATCGCCGCTAGGAGGCTCACCGAAGCGGACGTATGTGCATGCTCGAGTGGGCTGCATTCGATGGTGTGGTGCTGAGGTATACCCCAACGCAACAGAGGTAGGAGTAGCGATTTTGTGTGGTTCTGGGGTCCCTCTTAGACCTTCTGCTGCAGATGTGCGCGAGGGTCTAGACGTGGTGCA
Source organism: Curtobacterium sp. MCPF17_046 (assembly GCF_003224295.1). Lineage (NCBI taxonomy): Bacteria > Bacillati > Actinomycetota > Actinomycetes > Micrococcales > Microbacteriaceae > Curtobacterium > Curtobacterium sp. MCPF17_046. The sequence continues at coordinate 5,556 of NZ_QKLB01000017.1, forward strand.
ACACAAGACGCAGACTGTCGCCTACGTGCGGGTGTGTTCGACGGATCAGAACCTCGACCGGCAGTTCGAGGCAATCGGAGACGTTGATCGCGTGTTCGAGGAGAAGGTGTCGGGCGACTCCCGCACTGACCGAGCAGCGTTACTCGACTGCATTCGCTACGTCCGCGATGGTGACACGGTCCGAGTCGCATCGATGGACAGGCTCGCGCGTTCGGGGACCTGCGCGACATCGTCGACGAGATCACCGCCAAGGGAGCGTCGGTCGAGTTCGTCAAGGAGCAGCAAATCTACAGCCGCGACACCGACGATGCGATCGGCCGGCTCATGCTCAACCTCCTCGGCGCCTTCGCCGAGTTCGAACGCACTCTCATCCGCGAGCGGCAACGCGAGGGCATCCGCATCGCCAGAACCGCCGGCAAGTGCGAACGCCGTGTTCGCAAGCTGACCGACGTCCAGATCGCCGAGGCACACCGACTTGTGAGCACGGGAGTCCCGAAGGCTGCCGTCGCTCGCGATCTCGGCATCGATCGGACTACCCTCTACCGAATGCTGGCGCTCCCCGCCGTCCCCATTGCCCCCGCTGCAGCAGACGGCGAGGCAGCGGCGGCGTAACGCAGGACGCCGTTTGGGGACCGTCGAGCGAGATGTGCTCACCTATGCTTCGAGCATGACGCTGAGCTTCGTCGCCCTCGACTTCGAGACGGCCAACTTCGACCGCGCCTCGGTCTGTGCCGTTGGAATCACCAGAGTCATCGATGGGGTCGTGCAGTCCACCACCTCCTGGTTCGTCGAACCGCCCACCGGGCTGGACTTCACAAACACCTACCTGCACGGCATCGGCCCGGACGACGTCGACGGCGCACCAACATGGCCTGAAACGCTCGAGCATCTGCGCTCCGTCACGAACGGGCTTCCCGTCGTCGCGTACAGCCCCTTCGACAAGGGGGTCTACAACGCAGCAAACGCCCTCACCGAGACCCCCGACCCGCAGTTGAACTTCCTGGATGCGCTTGCAGTCGTACGGCACCACTGCAAGCTGCCCAGCCATCGGCTTCCCCTGGTCGTTGAACACTTTGCCCTGCCGGACTTCCACCACCACGAAGCCGGCGCTGACTCGCTCGCGTGTGCGTTGATCATCCTGCGGATCGCTGAGGAGCAAGGAATCGACAGCGTCGAGGAACTGTGGGCGGCAGTGCCCACGCGGTCGAAGAGCGCCGCGCGGGCTGGGCGCCCGTATCAGCGCAAGGCCGACCTCCCTCAGCCGGCTGCCGAGGCTGACCCAGCTCATCCCCTGTTCGGCGAGGTGGTCTGCTTCTCCGGCGACCTCGATAGCTACACCCGCACCGAAGCACAGACACTGGTCGCTTCGTTCGGAGCGGTCATTGCAAACAACGTGACCAAGAAGACCACCCTCGTCGTGATGGGGGGCTTCGATCCCGCAACCCTGCGTTCCGGAACCACCCTCAGCGGGAAGGTTCAGCGAGCCAAGGACCTCGCCGCCACAGGCCAGTCGATCGAAATCGTGACTGAGCAGACCTTCCTCGAGATCGTCGCCGTCCCATAGGGAACGGTCTTCCCCGTTTCAACAACCGTGTAGCCCCGCCGTTCCGCTGCACTGGTCAGCTAAGTCAGTGCGATGCATTCGGTGACCAGCAGATGACCGCTCCGAGCATCGCGACGGCCCTCTCGGCGCTCGACAAGCACGCTTCTCCAGCTAAGTGACGCGGTCAAGAGCCTTCGGGCGTGGGGTCGTCGTCACTGTCTCCGTAGTTGAGCATTTCGCGCCGCGCCCCCTCACCCAGGGAGTCCATCTCCTCGTTCATCAGCTGCTCGGTCCAGTCGTCCTTCGGTCGTCCCATGTTCTGCTCCTCGCTTGAGTGGTGAGTCCTGCGGTTCCGAGCTCTGTACTCGCTGTGGCCACATGCGGGCTCACGGAGCGTTCTTCACGGGTGGAAGCGCGGCTCGGTCGCGTAAAGGCCGTAAGTTGCGTCGGTCAGGGTCATCGTGGGTTCGACGCAAACGGTGGTAATACCGCCCTCGAACTCGCGGACCAGTGCATCTGACGGCAACCCGGTGCCGTCATCGATCTTGTTGCGCGCTGAGGTGAGGATATCGGCGGCCGCGGCGAACTGCTGCTGCCCAGTCATCTCACCGTTCCAGTCGGAGCAGGTCGTGTCGGAGTACTGCTTGCCCCACGTCTGCGTGTACTTCGAGGCGCTGTCGTCCGCCCCAGCGCTGGCGTCATCGTCACTACCGTTGCCGATCGTCGAAAGCACGCCGAAGAGTACTGAGATGAGCACGATTCCTCCGCAACCGATGCTCGCGACCGCGCCACACCCGAGCGTCCGCTTCGGCCTGTCGGGTCCGCTGAGGTTCGGATGCGGCGCCAACGCGTCGTTCATTGGTAGTCCTCCTGGTCGCACGAAGGATAGTTGAGATTCTGTTCCGGCACGGTCGAGGCACGGCGAATTGTGAAGCGGGAGCTGTACTGACCCGATGAACACGGACGACGCCATGGCCGAGGACGTCCGCTAGACGATCCCCATATGGAACGCCCATCGGCGATCGGCAACCGGGCTGCGTCTGGTCGTGTTTCGACTCTTCGGTCACTCGGTCACTCGGCCACTCGGCCACTCTGAGTGACTGGATCGCAGCAGCTTCCGTAGGCGTGCGACCGCACTGCTTCGGCCCTGCTCGAAGGCTGGCTGAGGTGGCTTATTCTCGCGCGCGTCTCGTCTTCCCCTTGCATAACGGAGCACTACTTCGCGAGCCGCAAGTCGACGGCCTGCCCCACGCACACTCCAGTTTCGTACTGGTACGCCGCCGTGTGCTGGCGTAGCTAGAGCAGAGAACCCAGAGGACCTGCACCCCTATGGGTACGTCGACGGCAAGCGCGGTCCGCGAGAACGGCTGTGCAATGGCGCCGAGGATGAGAAATCCTACGACGCCGTACGGGGCCAGCCAGGGCAGGAGGCGACCCAGCCGGTCTGAGCTGTGTACGAGAACCAAACAGCCCAGGTGAACACCATCCCTGACAGCTCGCGCAGGAACTCAACCTCCTTGACACCGCCGAGGTACACGACCTCGTTGGCGGCGCTGAACAGCTTCCGCATGCCGGCGAGGGAGAACACGTCGACGCCCTGGGACCAGGACTGGAAGATCGACATGATCGGGATCCCGCGCGACCCGTATTGCGAGTACAGGTCCGGGAGATCCTTCCACCGGCACACGTTGGCGGCCTCGTCGAGGATGCACAGCAGCGGCGTGGCAATGCGGCCGCCGGGCTGCGTCTTCGCCAGGCGCTCGCCTGCCTCGACAACGGCGACCGTCAGCGCGGTCACCAACGGTGCGGCGGTGCCCTCACCCTCCTTCGAGAGTGAGTAGAGGGTGTCGGTGCCGCGCACGAACTCGTCGGGGTTGGACTGCGGGCGGCGGTCGCCGCGCATGTTCCCGCCGACGGGCGTCAGCCACCGGCCGATGCGGCTGTTCTGCAGGCAGCCCGCCATCTTCCGAGCCGTGCCGTACACACCGGCGCGCTGCCGCTCAGGGGCGCGAGTCTCCGACTCGACGGCGTCCGCGACGAGCGGGTAGCCACCGTTCCGGAGGACCGACACCATCTCGCGGTTGTCGGGGTCGGTCAGCCAGGTGAACATGTCGGTGATCGCGCGGCCGTCGAGGGCGGCAGCGAGCAGCATGCCGGCGAGGAGGTTCTTGCCGGCGGGGTCGAAGTACGCATCGCCCTTGTCCCCGGGCTCGCGGGAGCCGGCGGCGAAGTGCCCGGCCAGCTTCGCGGCCGTGGTGTCGTCGGTGACGTAGGCGAGCGGGTTCCACCACCAGGTGGGTTCCTCGTCGATGACCTGCTGCGGGTCGAACACCCACGTCGTGCCGACCTCGTCGCGCAGCTTCCGGGTCGTCTCGACGGTGTCGGGCTTGTTCGACGTCGTCAACAGGGCGCGGGGAGCGGGGAGGATTGCCGGAACGACCAGCGCGGTCGTCTTCCCCACGCGGGGGCCGGCGATGCCGATCGTGACGTCCTCCCACGATGCGTAGAGCATCTTCCCGAAGCGCGTGCCCTTGCTGAGCGGGCCGCGACGATCACCGAGAGGACCGTCGCCAGCCCCGTCCACTCGACGGTGCCCTTCCCGATCGGTCAGAGCGTCGGGACGACCACCGCGCGGCCGGACAGCTCGCCGGCCTCGAGCTTGCGGTACGCCTCGAGCGCGTCGGCGAGGGCGTACCGCTCGACGTCCGGCTCGATCTGCCCCGCGCGGTACATGGCGACGACGTCGTGCAGGTCCTCGATGGTGCCCCAGTAGGTGTTCGTGATCGTCGACTCGTACGGCGTCGAGAAGAAGTCCCACTCGGTGGTGCCGCCGGCGATGCCGACCACGGTGAAGCGGCCGCCGACGGCCATCGACGCCTGCGCGGTCTTGATGGTCGGGGTCGCGCCGACGAAGTCGAACGCCGCGTCGACGCCCTTCCCGCCGGTGATCTCACGGATCCGCGCGACCTGGTCGGGACCGCCGGGGACGGTGATCGCGCCGCGCTCGGCAGCGCGCGCCATGGCGTCCTCCTTCATGTCCGTCGCGATGACGGTCGCGCCGGTCAGCGCGGTGAGGATCTGGACGGCGATCTGCCCGAGGCCGCCCAGGCCCACGACGAGCGCGTACTTCCCGCCGCCGGCCAGGTTCGGCAGGGAGTTCTTGATCGCGTGGTACGGCGTGAGGGCCGCGTCGCTGAGGGGTGCGGCGGCGACCGGGTCGGCGTCCCCGAGCGGCACGAGGTTGCGGGCGGGGACGGTCACGTACTCCGCCATGCCGCCGTCGCGCCCCAGGCCGATGGCCATGTACGGGTTCGTGGCGGCGTTCTCGCAGTAGGTGTCCTGCCCCTTCGAGCAGTACCGGCAGTGCCCGCAGCCGACCGGCCCGTAGACCAGGTACGCGTCGCCCTCCGCGAAGCCGGTGACGCCCTCCCCGACGGACTCGACCCAGCCGGAGTTCTCGTGCCCGAGGACGAACCCGGGCCGCTGTGCGCCGGGCTGCCCCTCCTGGAACTCGCGGTAGACGGCGACGTCGGAGTGGCACGCACCGGCACCGGCGACCTTGAGGAGCACCTCGCCGGGCCCGGGCGTGGGCTTCTCGACCTCGGTGAGGGAGGGGAACGTCTGGTACTGCTCGAACACGACTGCACGCATGCCGCAAAGCTACACCTGTCGTCCATCTCGGCGGAGCGGGTGCGGGGGCCGTGGGACGAGCAGCGGTGGCATCCTGCGTCCCGCCTGTGCATCGGTTGCGAGAACGGTCGTTCTCCGGTTGACTCGGCCACGAGGGTCGCATCCGGCCCGCACCCCGACGAAAGGAGCGGCCATGCCCACGCGCACCGCACGCACTGCTTGGAACGGCGGCCTGAACGACGGCTCCGGCCAGGTCGAACTCTCCAGCTCGAAGGTCGGCACCTACGACGTGTCCTTCCCGAAGCGCGCCGCTGACGAGGCCGGCGGCACCACCAGCCCCGAGGAGCTCATCGCCGCAGCGCACTCGTCCTGCTACGCGATGCAGTTCTCGGCGATCCTCGGCGAGGCCGGCGGCACCGTCGAGTCCCTCGACGTCAAGGCCGACGTCTCGCTCGGCCCGGACTCGGCCGGCGGCTTCAAGCTCACCGGGATCGTCCTCACCGTCTCCGGCGAGGTCTCCGGCATCGACGAGGCGGCCTTCCTGAAGGCGGCCGACGAGGCGAAGGCGACCTGCCCGGTCAGCAAGGCCCTCACCGGCGTCGACATCGAGCTGCACGCGACGTTCGAGCAGTAAGCGCCGAGCAACGCACTGACGGGAGGCTGTCCACCGGACCGGTGGACAGCCTCCCGTCCGTCTCCCCACGGGTGGGATGCACAATGGTCTGATGGCCGAACCGCTCCTGCCCGGCCCGCGGCCGGGCCGTCCACCCCGACCGCGATCGAAGGCGCGGAGCGTCGCCCAGCACGACATGCGGGACATCCGCGCACGGCTCCGCGGCACCATCTACGAGCACGTCGCGCCGGACACCAGGTCGCTGCGGGAGCAGTACTCCGCCCGCCAGATCGTCGACTTCTGTCTCGACCTGGCCGAGGTGATGCTCGCGTCCGGTGCCGACACCCGGAGCGTCGAGACGGCGGTGATCGCGGTCGCGACGAAGTGGAACCTCGCGCCGCTCGACCTCGACTTCTCCGGCAGCGCGGTGACGATCCAGTACTCCCCCGTGGAGGGTCCGCCGCTCGTCAAGGTGCGCAGCACCCGGTCCGACGGCGCGGACCTGGCGCGGCTGGCGTGGGCGAACCAGATCGTCGACGACGTCATCCACGACGACCGCGACATGACCAGCGCCGTGAGCGCCCTCGTCGCGGTGCTCCGGATGCCGCCGCGGTGGCCGACGTGGCTCGCCGACGTCGGGCTCTCCGTGCTCGGCACCTCGATCGCGATGCAGGCCGGTGGTGGCTGGCGGGCGGGTGTCGGGGCCTTCGTCCTCATGCTCGGGATCATCGTGTCGGGGCGGTGGCTGACCGGACGGGGTTACCCGCAGTTCTTCGTCTCCGGTGCCCAGGGTGCCGTCGCCTCGGTGATCGGCACGCTCGCGATCTGGGCGGACGTGCTCACCCCGACCGGCGCGGCGACGATGGTGGCCGCCCTCGTGGTGCTCCTGCTCCCGCACGTGCAACTCGTCACGTGGGCGCAGGACGCGATCTCCGGGTTCCGGGCGATGGCGGTGGCCCGGGCCTTCACGATCGGGATGCTCATCGCGGCGATCGTCGTCGGGGTGCCGGCGGGCATCGCGATGACGCACTGGCTGCGGCTCGAGGTCGACCCGTCCGGCATCGTCACGCAGGCCCTGCCGCTGTGGGCGTCCCTGTCCCTGACCGTGGTCTCGGCCGGGGCGAACTGCTTCGTGCAGCAGGCGAGCGCCCGCGTGATCCCGGTCGCGGTGGTGCTCTCCGTGGCGGCGGGGGCGGCGCTCTGGCAGCTCAAGGCGTTCGGGCTCCCGCTGCTCGGGGCGACCTTCCTGGCCTCGGTGCTGCTCGGCGTGCTCTCGACGTACGCCGCGGTGCGGATGCGGACGGCCGTCGCGGCGATCGCGGTGCCGGCCTTCTGCGGCGCGCTCCTGCCCGGTGTCGCGGTGTCGAACGCCCTGCTCAACGTGATGAGCGGGTCGTCCAGCTCGGTGCTCGACTTCGGGTCGGCGGTGACCGTGGCGCTCGCCATCGGCGCGGGGCTCGTGCTCGGCGGGCTCTTCGCGACGCCGGGGGCACGTCGCGCCCTGCGTCGCGGCCGCCGCATCCATGTGCACTCGGTACACAGCGACACCACCGCGCTGCCGGTCATCCGCGACTCCGGCTACGACCCCGGGAACGGGTCCGTCCCGCGATGGTGACGCGTCCGACGCCCGCGCCCGCACACACTGCCCGCCGTTCGCACTGAGCGACACCGCACGGGGTCGATCCCACGTGCGCTGTCGCTCAGCGCGGATGCTGCCCCTGCGGGCCCGGCGGTGGCGCGCTAGTTCGCGTCCGAGACGGCCTTGGACACGTCCGTGGGGCCGTCGTACTGACCGTCCGGGATCGCACGGAGCGCCTCGAGCACGTCGTCGGGGGCGCTCTCCTTCTCGGCGGTCGACACGACGTCGTCCTTCGAGGCGGGGTAGTCGATGCCGCTCAGGTACTTCTGGATCTGGATGGGGTTCGGTGCTGCCACGATCGGTTCCTTCCGTTGGGCCTCCCGGCCTACCCGGAGCTCCCTCGGCACCGACCCAGCGGATGCGGGCAGCGGCCAGCCGGCGCCGTGTCAGCGCCGGACGTCGGCGACGAGCGTCAGACCGACCAGTTCTCGTCGTCCGACCAGGACACGTCGGACCAGGTCGACAGCCGACGCTGTGCCTGCGCCTCGTACCGCTCCATCCAGCCGCGCTCGAGCCGCGCCACCGCGCGGTCGAAGGCCGCGACGAGGTCGAGCTCGCTGCGCAGGAGCGCCTGCAGCTGCAGCCCCTCGTACAGGGCGATGAGCTGCTCAGCACCGCGGCGGGGGTCCATCGTGTGCGGCGCACGGCCGAGGGCGATGTCGTGCTCCAGGCCGCGCTTCACCTGCGCGAAGAACAGCTGGTAACGCGAGCGGAGGTAGCTCGACATCGGGTGCTCCGGGTTGCCGGCCACGCTGAGCAGGGCGACGAGCAACCGCATGAGCGCGGGGTCCTCGGCGTTCGAGGCGACGATGGCGCGCAGGAGTTCGACGGTGCTGCCGTCACCGACCTCGCGCGTCACCTCGTCCATCCGCGCGCCGTTCCACCGGTCGAGGGCGGCCAGGACGAGGCCGTCCCACGACGGGAAGTGCTGGTGCAGCTCGGACGTGCTGATGTCGAGCCGCTCGGCGACGTGCTCGGGTCGCGCCTCGTGGAAGGGGATGTCACGGAGCAGGTCGACGGTCGCACCGACGATCCTGATCCGCAGGTGCAGGGTCGCCGCGGCCGCAGCTGCGGCCATCGTGTCGGCGCTGGTGTCCTCGAGCATCGTGCCCTCCGTGTCCGGGACGAGCACGGTCAGGTCGTGGCCGAGGCGTCCGGGGGTGCGGACGTCCTGTCCGCACCTCGATCCTCCCGTAGATCGCGGGCGACGAGCATCCCCGGTACGGGGGTCGGCAAGATGGGGGACAACGGAGTACGGCGAGCGGCGGTGTCCGGCACGGGCGTGTCCCGTCCGGATGTGTGACGATGCCGCCATGTCCCCGAACGACTCCACCGCCCACGGACTCGCGACGATGGCCTCCGCGGGCTTCGAGTTCGGCAGCACGCCCGAGCAGGTGGCGCACGACGTCCGCACGATGTGGGAGCACCTCGGCCGTCCCGACGGTGCCTTCGAGGCCGCGGCCGCCGCGATCGCCGTCCTGCCGCAACGCCCCGAGGTGCCCGTGGCACTGCAGGCCCGGCGCCGCGAGTTCGAGGAGGCCGTCGGCATCAACCCCGTCGAGGTCGAGCTCGCGGCGGCCCTCGCCGCCCGGGAACTCCTCGAGACGATGGCGCGGACCTGCGGGACACACTGATCGTCGGGTGCCCGGACGACGGGAGGCCCGCGGCTGCAGAGCCGAGGGCCTCCCGTCGTGTCGGCGTCCCGCCGAGCAGTGATTACGGCGTCGGCATGCCGCCGTCGACGTGCAGCGTCTCGCCCACCACGTAGGACGACTCGCCGCTCGCGAGGAACACGAACGCCGGCGCGAGCTCGGCGGGCTGACCCCAGCGGCCGAGGTAGGTCTGCTCACCCGCGGACGGCAGCGCGTCGGACGGCTGGCCACCGGCCGGCTGCAGCGGGGTCCAGATCGGACCCGGTGCGACGGCGTTCACGCGGATGCCCTTCGGCGCGAGCTGCGCGGCGAGGCCCTTCGCGAGGTTGTTGACGGTCGCCTTGGTGGCGGCGTAGTGCACCAGGTGCGGCGACGGCGCGTAGGCCTGGATCGACGTCGTGTTGATGATCGTCGAACCCGGCTTGAGGTGCGGCACGGCGGCCTTCGTGATGCGGAAGGTGGCGTACGCGTTCGTCTTGAACGTCTCGTCGAACTCCTCGTCGGAGATCTTCGTGATGTCGTCGACGTTCTGCTGCTTGCCGGCGTTGTTCACGAGGATGTCGAGACCGCCGAGCTGCTCGACGGCGGACGCGACGAGCTGCTCGCAGAACGCCAGGTCCGTGATGTCACCCGGCAGCGCGACGGCCTTGCGACCGGCTGCCTCGATGAGGGCGACGATGCGGTCGGCGTCCTCCTGCTCCTCGGGGAGGTAGCCGATGGCGACGTCGGCACCCTCACGGGCGTAGGCGATGGCGACGGCGGCACCGATGCCCGAGTCGCCGCCGGTGATGAGCGCCTTGCGGCCCTCGAGTCGACCCGAGCCGCGGTAGGTGTCCTCGCCGTGGTCGGCGGGCACGTTCTCCGCCATCTCGGCGTCGGTGCCGGCACCCTCGAGGTACTGCTCGTCCGGCTTCTTGTCGGCGTAGAGCTTCGTCGGGTCCTGCATGGTGTACTGGTCGATCCGCTGGTCCGTCATGCGCCAGACGGTACGCACCCGCGCACCCGCCCCCGCTCAGGAGGCTGTCCCCCGCCGCGCAGTCCGGATCACGTCCGGGCCGGGCCGGCTGTGGTTCAGAGCGGGCGGTAGACCGTGATCGGCGGCGCGTCGTCGCCCTGGTCCTCCGCGTCGCCCGTGCGCGCCCAGGTCCGGCCGTCGTGGTCGAGCGTGTCGGGCAGGTCACCGTGCACGATCATCCGCACGGGCGGCGCGTCGCCGTCGACGAGGTCGACGCCGTGCGCCGCGTTGTCACCCGTGCTGTCCACCACGTACTCCGCCATGTCGACGACGCTACGCGACGGTCCCCGGCCGCGTCCGGGACCCGGCGGGACCGCAGGCCCGGAATGTCACGGTCCGGTGACGGTGCGGCTCCGTTTCGGTAACACCCGTCGTCCACCAGGGCGCTGGCGGCTACCGTCGAGCGGGTGACTCCCAGGACCGTGACGGCGATCGGCGCCGTGGTGCTCGCCCTCGTGGCGGGTGGCGCCTCCGTGGACCGTCTGCCCGGTCACGACGCGGGCCGAGCGGCGGCGGCGGAGGCCACCCCGACCGCGACGTCCACTCCGGTCCCCAGCTGGCGTCCCGTGTCCGGCGCCGCGCTCCGCACCGTCGACTCGGTCGAACTCGCCGCCGAGTCGATCGTCCTGCGCGCCGACGACCGCATGGTCTCGGTCGTCTCGATGCGTGACGCGAAGCACACGGTCGGCGTCCTGAACCGGCTGCTCGGCACGCCGGCGCGCACGCAGACCGCGGTCGGCGACGCCGGTCGGTGCGTCCCGGCGAGCACGACCTCGACCTGGGGCGGAGCCCTCCGGGTCGCCGCGCTGCGCGAGCCCGCAGCGGCCGGCAACCGCGTCGAGATCCGGGTCCTGCGCGACCACGTCCGCTCCCGGCTCGGCACCTCCGTCGAACTCTCTGGTCCGCACGGCGTGCAGGTCGGCGACGACGTCCGTTCCCGCATCGAGGACGCCGCGGCGGACGAGCGCGAGTCGCTGGGCTCCGAGGACGCCGAGGCCTGGCAGCTGCTACTCGCTCCGGGGTGGCCGTCGGAGCGCAAGGGCGCCGGCGAGAACGGCGTGTCCGTCCTGACGCAGGAGTCCACCGTGACCGTCATCGGGTCGCCGATGCCGGTCCGCGCGACGCGGGGCTGCTGACCGCCCGACGTCGCCGCCCCGCTCAGATGCGGATCGTCGCCACGACCGGGAAGTGGTCGCTCGCGAACCAGCTCTCGGGGCCGTCGTGGTCGATCACGACGCGGTCGACACCGGCCACCCCGCGGGTGAGCACCCAGTCGATGCGCTCCCCGCTCGGCACCGGCGGCTGCCACTCGTTGTAGGACGCCGTCCGGTCCTCGGGGTCACCGGCGACGATCCACGCGTCGGTGTACCCGGCCTCGGCGAAGACCCGCGACGCCGGACCGGACCCGGACGGCTCGTTGCAGTCGCCGGCGAACACGACCGGTCCGTCGACGACCGACAGCCGCTGGACGATCAGCGCGGCGCTGCGCCCGCGGACCTCGTCCCCGTGCGGGCCCGGTTCGTGGTCCAGGTGCGTGGTCAGCAGCGTGAAGGCCGGGCCTTCCGCATCGAGGAACTCCACGTGGTTCGCGATGCGCGGGTACTTGCTGCCCCACGTGTTCGAGACCGGCTCGTCCGGGGTGTCGGACAGCCAGAACGACCCCGACGCGGCGGGACGGAAGCGGTCGCGTCGGTAGAACACGGCGGCGTGCTCGCCCGCCGTGCCGCCCTCGCGACCCTGACCGATGTCGGCGTGGTCGGGCAGCCCGGCGCGGAGGTCGTCCATCTGGTGGTCGAACGCCTCCTGCACGCACACCAGGTCCGGGTCGTGCCGGCGGATGAGGTCGAGGACGACCGGGCGGCGAGCGGGCCAGTCGTGCGCCGGGTCCGGGTTCTTGATGTTGTAGGTCATGAGGGTGATCGGGCGCGCGGTGCTGGTCACCCGTCGAACCTACCCGGAGGCACCGGGGCGCCGCCGCCCGTCGTGCGTCGGTGTGCCACCCTCAGTTGATGCAGACGCCTTCCTGGCCGAACTCGTGCACCGCGGTGGACGAGGGGCTGGGTTCCGCGGGCTCGGCCGGCTTCGACGCCTCGGCCTCCTCCGACGGCTGGGACGGCTGGGCCTCCTCCGACGGCTGCGCCGCAGCGGGAGCGGAGGGCATCGCGCCGTCCGTGCCGAGGACCAGGGTGACCCCCTGCACCGCAGTGCTCTGGACCGGGACCGCGCCGGGGACCACGGACGCGACGGCCTTGGCCTGGGCCTCCTGGCCGGCCGGGTACTGGACCATCGTCGTGGCCGTCGTCGCCGAGGAGCCGGGCGTCCCGACCTGGAACCCGCGTCTGGTGAGCACGCCGCTCGCGGTGGCCGCGGCGCCGGTGACACCGCTTCCGTTGGTGACGGTGACGGACACGGACGCCGGGTCAGCGGCCTTCGCATCGGTGTACGCGGGCGGCTCCCCGACGAGGCCCTGGACGAAGGCGGGCATGCCGGCGGTGTCGACCTCGACCACGGAGAGCGCGTACCCGTTCGGGTAGACCGTCGGGGTGCCGAGGATCGGGATGGTCGCGGACTTGATGTTCGACGGGCGGAGGTTGCTCATCTGCCGCGCGAGCGCGAGGAGGTCGAGGCCCTGGTCGGTCTCCACCGAGTCACCGATCGCGTCGATGATCTTCGTGGTCTTCACCGGGTTGAGGAGCGTGCCGGCCGACAGGATCTTGCGCGCCTCCTGCGAGAGGAAGTACTGCTGTCGGACCTGGCGGTCGAGGTCGCCTCCCGGCAGGCCGTGCCGCTGGCGGACGAAGGACAGCGCCTGCTTGGCGTCCAGCTGCGAGACCCCGGCGGGCAGGTCGACGCCGGAGAAGGCGTCCTTGGCGGGCTGGTTGAGGCAGACGTTGACCGGGCCGAGCTGCTTGACGATCTCGTAGAAGCCGAGCAGCGACACCCGCACGTAGTGGTCGATCGTCAGCCCGCTGAGGTCCTGGATCGTGGCGATGAGCTTCCTCGCACCACCGGAGTCGCCGCCGCCGTCGCGGGTGCCGTACTCGAAGGCGCTGTTGAGCTTGCCCTTGCCGACGTCCGGGATGTCGACGTACGAGTCACGCGGGAACGAGATCATCGTCGCGCTGCGGCCGTCGGCGGCGATGTGCAGGACGATCATCGTGTCGGTGTTGGTCGCGCCGCCGTCCGACTCGGTGCTGAGCTCGGCGAGCTGCTCGGGGGTGGCGTTGTCCGGTCGGTGGTCGTCACCGACGAGCAGGATGTTCATCGCCCTGCCGTCGACGTCGTCCTCCGCCGGCGGCGCACTGCCGATCGCGTCGACCTTCGTGACGCTGCTCGCGAGCCGGTTGTACGCGTAGGCCGCGTACCCACCGCTCAGCAGCACGGCCATGGTGAGGACGCCTGCCACCGCAGGGAGGACGGCTCCCCAGTGGCGCTTCCGGCGCCCGTGGCGGGGCGGCACGGCGCGGTCGGCACGGCGGGGCCTGGTCTCCTCGGGTGCGTTCGTCACGGGGAGAACCATAACGGTGGGGCTCGCGGATGACATGGGTTCCGGCTGGACGAGCTGTACGGACCCCTCCGGGAGGCCCCGCTCGCGGCCCTGCGGCGGGCGCGGTCCGCACATGGTCGCCCAGTACGGTCGCAGGGTGTTCCTGTCCGTCCTCGCCGTGTGCTGCGCCCTGGTCGCCGTGCTCCTGGTCGGAAACGGCGTCCGCGCCCTCCACCGCGGTGCCCGCAGCCTGACCAGGCTCCTCGCACTCGTCGCCGGGACCGTTCTGCTCGCGCTCGACGCCCTCGTCGTCGTGCTCGCGCGGGTCGACACCCCGACCAGCTCGGCGGTCCTCGTGCTCGTCCTGGCGGTCGCCGGGTACGTCGCCGTCGCCTTCCTCGTGTTCCTCGGCGCCGCGCTCGCGTACGGGCACGTGCGGGTGTCCGAGCAGGCCGAGGCGCTCGTCGTGCTCGGGTGCGGGCTCGTGCACGGGCAGGTGTCGCCGATGCTGCGGTCCCGGCTCGACCGCGCGGTCGAGGTGTTCCGGCGGTCGGACGCCGCCGGCCGCACCCCGGTCGTGGTGGCGTCCGGCGGGCAGGGCGCGGACGAGGACCGGACCGAGGCGGACGCCATGGCCGGGTACCTGGTCGGGCACGGTGTCCCCGCCGACCTCGTCCTCCGCGAGCCGCGCTCCCGGAACACCCGCGAGAACCTCCGGTTCTCCTCCGCGGTCCTCCAGGACGCCGGGGTGGACGGGCGGACGCTCGTCGTCACGAACGACTACCACGTGATGCGCACCGCGATCACGGCCCGGCGCACCGGTCTCGACGCCCGCGTGCTCGGCGCCCCGACGGCACGGCAGGCGGTCCCGAGCGCGTTCCTGCGGGAGTTCGCCGCCGTGCTCGTCATGCACCGCTGGTGGCACCTCGCGGCGGTGGTGGCGATCGTCGCACTCTGGTCGCTCGGGCTCGCCACGGGGGTCCTGCCCCGCTGAGTGCCGGCCGCTTCAGTTCCTGGTGGGCAGCAGGTGGGCGGCCTCCATGGCGAGCTCCGCGGCGATCGGGTCGTTCGCCGCGACGGCGTCGCGGAGTTCCCGCACGCGGGGCGTGACCGCCTCGGGCGGCACGACCTCGGCGAGCTCGGGGACCCGCAACCGGAAGGCGAGTCCGTCGGTGGTGGCCCGGCACAGCTGGGCGAGGGACGCGTTCCCGCAGGCCTCCGCCCACATCGCGTAGAGGTCCGCGCCGTCGTGGGCGACCTCGGCCTGCTGGCCCTCGCCGAGGCGCTCGAGCACGTCGTCGAGCGTCCGGACCACCCGGCGGCGCTCGGCGTCGGTGAAGCGCGGGACCGCGAGCCGGACGACGCCGCCGTAGATCACGCCGAGCGTCTGGTAGGCGTCGAGCAGCTCGGCCGCGCTGGGTGCGGCGACCTTGGTGTAGCGGTTCGGGGCCATCTCTACGAGACCGGCGCGGGCGAGTTCGGCCAGAGCCTCTCGGATGGGAGTGCGGGAGACGCCGAGCCAGGCGATGAGGTCGTCGTCGTTCAGCCGCTCGCCCGGCTCGAGCGTGCCGTCCATGATCGCGTCCCGGATCCTGTCCTGCACGGTGTCACGGAGGAGTTTGCGCTCGGCAGCGGGCTGGGTCGAGGGCACTGGCATGCGCTCAGCGTGTCACATGTCACGGGGTCGGCGCGAGAGGCGCGACGGCAGCGCGCCGGAGGAAGCGGACCGCCCGACCGTAGACTCGCGGCATGGACGACGAGCCCTCCCGGTGGCCGATCGGGCGACTGCTGGCGGCCGCTGCACGAGCCGTCGAACGGGAGTGGGACGAACGACTCCGGGCGATCGGCCTGCCCCACGCGGCGCTCATCGCGCTCGACATCGCCCTCCGGAACGGCCCGACCGGCGCGGACGTCATCGCGAGGACCGCGCGCGTGCAGCCGCAGACCATGTCGCGCACCCTCGAGCGGCTCGAACGGGACGGCCTCGTCGTCCGCGGACCCCATCCCGAGGACGGGCGTCGCCGGGTGGTGACGGTCACCGAGCGCGGGCGGGAGATGTGGGAGACCGCACGGCACATCGAGCGCGAGGTCCTGCCGGACGACCCGGAGCTGCGCCGTCGCCTCGGCGCGATCCTCGCAGGGACGCGGCCGACCCCACCCTGACGCTGGTACTTGTGTCTGACGTCTGGAATATGACACCCTGGACGGGTCGGCACCAGGGCCGACCTGTCCCCAGGGGGTCTCGTGACCGGACGCCGCGCCGCAGCGCGCTCCATCCGGCGCCGCCCGCTGCTCGTCGCACTGCTGGCGACCGTCGGGTCCCTCACGGCGGTCGCCACGGTGCTCGCCGTCGTCGCCAGCGTGTTCATCGGCGGCCTGGCCGAGCGGTACGACGCGGGACGCACCGTGCTCGACGACCCCTTCCCGAGCGGAGGACGGCCGCACGACGACGGGGACGCACTGGACGTCCTGCTCATCGGGTCGGACGCACGGGAGCGGCTCGACCCGCAGCACGACGGCGTGGGCGGTGGCCGTTCCGACACCCTGATGCTCGCGCACGTCTCGGCCGACCGCCGACACGTCTCCCTGATGTCGATCCTCCGCGACTCCTGGGTCGAGGTGCCCGGACACGGCAGGGCGAAGATCAACGCCGCCTACTCGTGGGGCGGTGTCCCACTGACCGTGCAGACCGTCGAACAGCTCCTCGGGGTCCGGATCGACCACGTCGCCGAGATCGACTTCGCCGGGTTCGTCGGGATGACCGACGCCCTCGGCGGCGTGACGGTGCAGTCCCCCGCGACCTTCGACGCCCGCGGACACCACTTCGTCCGGGGACCGAACGAGCTCGACGGCGCCGCGGCGCTCACGTTCGTGCGGGAGCGCTACGCCTTCCCGGACGCCGACCACACCCGGGTCCGCAACCAGCAGGCGTTCATGCGCGCGCTCCTCGAGCGGGTCCTGTCGGCGGACACCCTGACCGATCCCGGGGCCGTGCAGCGGTTCGTGAGCTCGACGAGCGCGTACCTCTCCGTCGACCCCGGTCTCACCTTCCCCACCCTGGTCGACCTCGGCTGGTCCCTCCGCCGGATCCGGCCGCACGACCTCGAGACGTTCACGCTCCCGACCGCCGGGGGTGGCACCAGCCCGGACGGCCAGAGCTACGTCGAAGTCGACCGTGCCGAACTGACCAGCCTCACCATCGCCCTGCGGTCCGACGACGTCGAAGGGTGGCTCGCGGGGCACGCGGCAGGGCGGACCGCGGCCACCGGCTGAGGCGACACGGCCGTCCGGGGCCTTCGGGCCGGGGACGACGAAGCGCCCCACGACCGAGGTCGTGGGGCGCTTCCGATCGGCTGCGTGACGCTGGACGTCAGGCCGGGAGCTGCAGGGTCTGCCCCGCGTAGATGAGGTTGGCGTCGTCGATGGTCGACGTGTTCGCCGCCCACAGCTGCTTCCAACCACCGTCGATGCCGAGCTTCGTCGCGATGGTGTCGAGCGTGTCGCCGGACACCACCTTGACGGTCTTGCCGCTCGTGGGCACCGCGGCCGGCTTGCTCGAGGTCGCCGACGGAGCCGGCGTGCTCGGGGCGGCCTTCGGAGCCGGGGCCGGTGCGGGAGCCGCCGGCTGGGCCGGGGCCGCCTGCTGCGCGGGGGCCGCCGGGGCGGCGGGGGCCGGTGCCGGCGCGGCCGGCTGCGGCACCGGTGCCGGAGCGACGCCGGTGGTGCCGCTCAGGCCCAGCTTCGCGGAGCAGGCCGGCCATGCGCCCCAGCCCTGGGAGGCGAGGACGTTCTCGGCCACCGCGATCTGCGTCTCGCGGCTCGCGGCGGCCGGGCTGCCGGTGCCGCCGTTGGCGGCCCAGGTGCTCTGCGTGAACTGCAGTCCGCCGTAGTAGCCGTTGCCGGTGTTCGCGGCCCAGTTGCCGCTGGCCTCGCATGCTGCCAGGGCGTCCCAGGTCGAGCCGCTGGCCGCACTCGCCGGTGCAGCCGCGAGACCGACGCCCGTCGCGGCGAGGCCGGCGAAGGCGAGTCCGCCGACGAGGGCGCGGGTTCGGGTGTGGTTCTTCATGTCGTTGCTCCACCGGGGCCGCACTCGTCGTTCCCGACGCCGGCTGCCCACCCCGACCGATCGCGGTCAGTCTGATGGCGTCACCGGGGGCAGCCTCCGCGCCGGTGTCACGGTCGGCCACCATAGGAAACTCTGGCTCGTTATCAAACCGAGACAAATGGTTCTGCCCATCAGTGGTATGTACCCCTCGGCGGAACCTGGGTGTCACGATCGCCGCTCCTACGGCGATCGGGGTGTACCCGGGTACACGACCTTCCGAGTTCCCTGGCAATCCCAGCCCGACGATGTGCGAGGCGGACGGGAGGCCCCGGACGGGCCCGCACCGCGCCTCCCGGCCGTCAGGCCCGCGAGAGCAGCGTCACGGCCTCGAGGTGCCCCGTCTGCGGGAACATGTCGAGCACGCGCGCCCGCCGCAACCGGTACGACGGCATCGCCGCGAGGTCACGCGCGAGCGTGACCGGATTGCAACTCGAGTACACGACGTGCCGGACGTCCGACGCCTCGAACCACCCCGCGAGCTCGGCACCGATGCCGCGCCGGGGCGGGTTCACGACCACGAGTTCCGGGGTGGCGCCGGGACGAGCGCGGAGGGCGTGCGCCGTGGCGTCGTCCGCGGCGAACCGGACGTCGGCCAGACCCGCCTCACGGGCGGACTGCTTGGCGGACACGATCGCCTCCCGGCTCGTCTCGATGCCGGTCACCGCGCGACCCGGCCGGGCCGCGTGCAGGGCGAACCCGCCGACCCCGCAGTACAGGTCCCACATTGACGCCGGGTCGACCTCGTCGATCCACGCGGACGCCTGCGCGTACAGCTGCGTCGCGACGGCCGTGTTCGTCTGGAAGAAGCTCTGCGGGCGCAGGTGCATCGTCACGGGACCGAGGCGCATCGGGAGGGTCTGCTGCTCGGTGAGCACGACCTCCCGGTCCCCCTCCGTGACGGCCTTGTGCTCCGGCAGGAGGTTCGCGGTCACGACGACCGCCTGCGGCAGCACCCGTCGGAGCACGTCGAGATGGTCGCGGAGGCGCGGGAGCTGTCCCTCCGAGCGGAGGACGAAGCGCACCATGAGCTCGGCGTCGGGCGACTCGGTGACGAGCACGTACTTCAGCTCACCACGGCGCTGGCGGACGTCGTACGGGATGAGCCCCGCGGTCGAGACGAAGTCGGCGAGCACCGGGAGCGCCCGCTGGATGCCCGGCGTGCAGATCCCGCAGTGCCGCAGGTCGACGCCACGCTGGCGGTCGTCGAGGATCCCGACGGTGGGGTGCTGCACGGAGCCGCCGACCACCATCTTCGCCTTGTTGCGGTACCCCGACTCCGGACTCGTGACCGCGGGGAGCCACTCGACCGCTCCCGGGCCGCCGGCGGCCTCGACCGCGTCGTGGAGGAGCTCCCGCGTCCGGAGTTCCTTGTCGAGCACCTGGTCGCCGTATGGCTGACCCATGAGGGTGCACGACCGGCACACCCCGCGGTCGAAGTAGTCGCACTGCATGGCCGGGTCAGGATACGTCAGCGGCGGGCGGCGTCCCGGGTCGTGGTCCGGATGCGGTGCACCGAGGTCGTCGCCGTGATGAAGAGGGTGCGGCCGTCGTCGCCGCCGAAGCAGAGGTTCGACACGACCTCGGGGACCGGGACCGTCCCGATCCGGACCCCGTCGGCGGAGCTGATGACCACCCCGAGGGCGGAGGACGACCAGATCCGTCCGGCTTCGTCGACGCGGATGCCGTCCGGCACGCCCTCGTCCGGAGCGAAGCGCACGAGGTCGCGGCCGTTCTTCACCCGCACGGCCGGGGCTCCGGCCGCGTCGGCGTCCACCACGACGTCGTACGCGCGGATCACCGGGCGGGTACGGTCCGAACTCGCGACGTACAGCACGCGCTCGTCGGGCGAGAACGCCAGGCCGTTCGGCTCGTCGACGTCGAGGACGACCGGGCGGAGGTCCTCGCCGGCGGGTCCGCAGCGGAACACCCAGTGGTCGCCGTACTCCCGCACGCCCGGGTGTCCCTCGCGGGGCTGGGTGATGCCGTACGCGGGGTCGGTGAACCAGACGCTGCCGTCCCGGGTGACGACGACGTCGTTCGGGGAGTTGTAGCGGACCCCTCCCCAGGACGACGTGATCGGGGTCACGGTGCCGTCCCGGTCACGCTCGACCCGGCGCAGCCCGTGCGAGCACTGCACCACCGATCCGTCCCGGTCGAGGGTCCGGCCGTTCGTGTACTCCACGCCGTCGGCGTACACCGACACCGTGCCCTCCGCCGCGGACCACTGCATGATCCGGTCGCCGGGGATGTCCGACCAGCGGAGCGTCCGGGTCGCGGGGATCCAGCACGGACCCTCGGCCCAGGTGCTGCCGGTGTCGAGGGTCTCGAGCGCGGTGGGGTCGGGGACGAGCTCGGCGGTGCGCAGATCGGGCACGGGTCCTCCTCCGGACGCGGACGGTCCCACCACGCTACGGGCGCGCGTCCGTGCGGCATCCAGTCCGTCGCGGCTGGTCGGCCGCCGCTCGCGCTCAGCGCGCGGCGACCGCTTCGCTCCGCCGGCGCAGGGCCTTCTCGACCGCGGAGATGCCGAGTCCGAGGAGGATCGACGCCACGACCGCCACCACCGTCACGAGGAACGGCTGGTCGCGGCTCCAGCTCCCGGTCGCCGCCGCGATCGCGACGCAGTACGCGGCCCACACGACGTCGGCGAGCAGGCAGGCGAGCAGGAACCGCCGGGCGTCGAGCCCGCTGTCGGCACCCACGAGGTTCGTGGTGAGCCGGCCCATCGGGATGAACCGGCCGAGGACCGCGATGCGCCCGGGTGCCGACCGGTAGCGCTCGTCGATGGCCTCCCGCGCCTTCCTGACCTTCGGCCGCGTGAACCAGGACTTCGATCCGAGGTCCGCCGAGCGCGCCAGGTGGTAGAGCCCGAGGTCACCGAGCACCATGCCGGTCGTCGCCGCGACGACGAGGAGGAGCACCGGCAGGAGCCCGCCGTCGCCACCGACCAGGAGCGTGCCGATCGCCACCACCATCGCCTGGCTCGGCAGGAACACCGCGACGCTGCCGACGGCGAGCACGACACCGACGGCGAGGAACGCCCACGGGGTGCCGACGAGTTGGAGCACCACCTGTTCTGCTGCGTCCACCGGGTCACCCTCCGCGGCGCGCGAGATCGGCACCGTCCGTCCGATCATCCCAGATCGGCAGGCCGGGCTGCACCGGACGGATGCGCGGAAGGGATCAGTTTGCTCCGGCTCGGCCCATCCTGTCCGCCCGTACAGGCTCTGCTCATCCGCCTCTCCGTAGGCTGTGAGGAACCAAGAGAGCCGGACTGCAGCCCGACCCCCGAGGAGGTGTCCGCTTGTCCACCGTCCTCATCGCGTTCGGCGTCATCGCACTCGTCGTCCCCGCACTCACCCCCCTGCTCGGGCGCCGCGTCTTCTTCGTCGCCGCCCTCGCACCCGCGGCCGCCGCCGTCCTGACGGTGACGCAGACCCCTGCCGCACTCGGCGGCGGTGTCACGGAGCGGGTGCGGTGGATCCCGCAACTCGCACTCGACCTCGCGTTCCGGGTGGACGCCCTGTCGTGGGTGCTCGCACTGGTCGTCACCGCGGTCGGCGCACTCGTGCTCGTCTACTGCGCCTCGTACTTCGACGCCGACGAGCCCGGGCTCGGTCGGTTCGCGGGCGTGCTGACCGCGTTCGCCGGGTCGATGTACGGCCTGGTGATCGCCGACGACGTCATCGTGCTGTTCGTCCTGTGGGAGGCCACGACGGTCTTCTCGTACCTGCTCATCGGCCACGACGCCGTGAAGCGGGCCAGTCGCGCAGCGGCCATGCAGGCGCTCGTCGTGACCACCGCGGGCGGGCTCGCGATGCTGGCGGGCCTCGTGGTGATCTCGGTCGCCGCCGGGACGACCTCACTGTCCGGCATCATCGCCGCTCCCCCGACCGGCACCGCGGTGTCGGTGTCCGTCGTGCTCGTGCTCGTCGGCGCGCTGACGAAGTCCGCGATCGTGCCGTTCCACTTCTGGCTGCCGGCGGCGATGGCCGCGCCGACCCCGGTGAGCGCGTACCTGCACGCGGCGGCGATGGTGAAGGCGGGGATCTACCTCGTCGCGCGCCTCGCCCCGGCGTTCGCGCTGCTCGACGGCTGGCGTGAGACGGTCACCATCCTCGGTGTGCTCGGGATGCTCGTCGGCGGGTACCGGGCGCTCCGGCAGACCGACCTCAAGCTCCTGCTCGCCTACGGCACCGTGGCCCAGCTCGGCTTCCTGCTGCTCGCCGCCGGGTGGGGAGCGCCGGAGATCGCCCTCGGCGGCGTCGTGCTGCTCGTGGCGCACGCCACCTTCAAGTCGACGCTGTTCCTGGTCGTCGGGACGGTCGACCACGTCGCCGGCACCCGCGACCTCGGGAAGCTCAGCGGTCTGGGCCGACGCCTCCCCTGGCTGGCCGCGGTCGCCGTGCTCGCGCTCGCGTCGATGTCCGGGATCCCGCCGCTCGTCGGGTTCGTCGCGAAGGAGGCCGTGCTCACCGGCTTCGTCGAGGAGCTGCACGGCACGGACGCGGTGTGGGCCTGGACCGCGCTCGTGGGCATCACCGTCGGCTCGGCCCTGACCGTCGCGTACTCCTGCCGGTTCTTCTGGGGCACCTTCGCCCGCAAGGCCGGGGTCCCGCAGACCGAGCCGCACGCCCTGCACGGGATGGGGGTCGTCCCGTCGCTGCTCGGCGTCACCGGACTCGTGCTCGGCCTCGCGACCCCGTTCGTCGCGCACGGCTTCGAGTCCGCCGCCGAGACCGCGCGGCACGGCTCCGGCGAGGTCCCGCACCTGGCCCTCTGGCACGGGCTCGAGCCCGCGCTCGGCCTCTCCGCGCTGACGCTCGTCGCCGGGATCGCGCTGTTCCTCGTCCGCGCCCGGGTCGAGGCCGTGCAGCACCGCTTGGCCGGGTCCCCCTCGGCGTCGGGCACCTACCGCCGCCTGATGCGGGCACTCGACCGGTTCGCGACCTGGCTCACCGCGAGCCTGCAGCGCGGCTCGCTGCCGTACTACCTGACGGTGATCCTGTCGGTCTTCGTCGCCGGCGCGCTGCTGAACCTCGTCGTCGGCGGCCCGTGGGAGTTCCACGTCCGCTTCGCCGACACGTGGGGGCAACTCCCGGTGGTCGTCGTGATGTCGGCCGCCGCGGTGTCCGTGCTCGCCGCGAAGACCCGGTTCGCCGCCGCCGTGCTGGTCGGGGTCACCGGGTACGGGACGTCGATCCTGTTCCTGCTGCACGGCGCCGTCGACCTCGCGTTGACGCAGCTCGTCGTGGAGACCGTCACCCTCATCGCCTTCGTGCTCGTGCTCCGACGCCTGCCCCCGAAGATCGGCACCGCCAACCCCTCGCGCTTCCGGGTCCTCCGGGCGCTGTTCGCGGCCCTCGCCGGCGTCACCCTGGCGACCGTGGTCATCGTCGCCGCCTCGGCCCGTACCGCCCGACCGCTGTGGCCGGACCTGCCCGCGCTGACCAGTTCGTTCGGCCACGGGCTCAACGTCGTCAACGTCGCACTGGTCGACCTCCGCGGATGGGACACACTCGGCGAGCTCACCGTCGTCGTGGCCGCCGCGACCGGGGTCGCGAGCCTCATCTTCGTGAAGTCACGCGAAGACACCCTGCCCCGCCTGCGGGACATGCCGGCCGGGGTGGCGAACGGCGACGACCGTGCCGACGGGGAACCGCGCGCCTGGCTGCCGACGAGCGCAGCGATCCCCACCGGCCGCTCCGCCCTGCTCGACATCGTCGTCCGGCTGCTGTTCCACGGGCTCGTCGTGCTGTCGCTCTACCTGCTCTTCGCCGGGCACAACTCGGCCGGTGGCGGGTTCGCGGGCGGACTGGTGGCCGGCATCGCCCTGGCCGCCCGGTACCTCGCCGGCGGACCGGCCGAACTCGGCGCGGCGGCCCCGATCCGGGCCGGACGACTCCTCGGGCTCGGCGTCGCCACGGCGGCGGTCACGGCGATCGTCCCGATGGTCGCCGGCAAGGAGGCGCTGTACTCCGAGTTCTTCGAGGCGACCGTCCCCGTGCTCGGGCACGTCGAGTTCGTCACCGCCACGTTCTTCGACATCGGCGTGTACCTCGTCGTCGTCGGACTCGTGCTCGACGTCCTCCGCTCGCTCGGCGCCGAGGTCGACCGCCAGCGCATCGAGGACCGCCGCACACCCGCCGCCGACACCATGGAGGGAACCAACGCATGACCGTCACCCTCGTCCTCGTCATCGCGATGGCCGTGCTGTTCTCGTGCGGCGTCTACCTGCTCCTCGAACGCTCCCTGACCCGGATGCTGCTCGGGTTCCTGCTGCTCGGCAACGCGCTGAACCTGCTGCTCCTGACGATGTCGGGTGCCGCGGGCGACCCGCCGATCGGGAAGTCGGCGGACGGCATCGCCGACCCGCTCCCCCAGGCCTTCGCCCTGACCGCGATCGTCATCACCTTCGCGGTGAGCGCGTTCCTGCTCGCGCTCATCCACCGCTCCTGGCGGCTGTCCCGCGCCGACGAGGTCGAGGTCGACGAGGCCGACGTCGCGATCCGGCAGGACCGCCAGGACCCCGCCGACGACGACCCGGAGCTCGCCGAGGAGGACGACGCCGCACCGCGCGACCCGAAGGCCCCCGAGGACGAGGACGACCCGCACGTCAGCGCTCCCCACGACACCGACCGAGAGCAGGCCCGCCCGTGACCGCCCTCGTCCCGCTCCTCGTCCTCGTCCCGCTCCTCGGGGCCGCCGTCGCCCTCGGGCTGCTCCGGCACCAGCAGCTGCAGCGCGCCATCACGGTCGCGGTGCTCGTCATCGCCGTCGCGGTCGCCGTCACGCTCATGGTGCTCGTCGACCGCCACGGCACGATCGTCGTGCAGGTCGGCGGGTGGCAGGCGCCGTACGGGATCTCGCTCGTGGTCGACCGCCTGAGCGCCCTGCTCCTGACCGTGTCGGCGTCGGTGCTGCTCGTCGTCCTGCTCTTCTCGATCGGCCAGGGTCTGGCGGACGACGACGAGGACGCACCGGTCACGATCTTCTACCCGACGTACCTCGTGCTCGCGGCGGGCGTCCTCGACTCGTTCATCGCCGGTGACCTGTTCAACCTGTACGTGGCGTTCGAGATGCTCCTGGTCGCGAGCTACGTGCTCATCACCATCGGCGGCAGCGTGCAGCGGGTCCGCGCCGGCACGACCTACATCATCACGAGCCTCATCTCGTCGTCGATCTTCCTCGCCGCCATCGGCCTGGTCTACGGCGCGACCGGCACGGTGAACATCGCCCAGATCAGCGAGCGCGTGGCCGACCTGCCCGACCACGTCCAGCTCCTGCTGCACACCATGCTGCTCATCGGGTTCGGCATCAAGGCAGCGGTCTTCCCGCTCGCGTTCTGGCTGCCGGACTCGTACCCGACCGCCCCGGCGCCGGTGACGGCGGTGTTCGCGGGCCTGCTGACGAAGGTCGGCATCTACGCGATCATCCGGCTGGAGACGATCATCTTCCCCCGGCCCCAGCTGAACACGGTCCTGCTCGTGGTCGCCACGCTGACGATGATCGTCGGCGTGCTCGGCGCGGTGTCGCAGACGGACGTGAAACGGTTGCTGTCGTTCACCCTGATCAGCCACATCGGCTTCATGGTGATGGGCATCGGGCTCGGGTCGGTGGTCGGCACCGCGGCGGCGGTCTTCTACACGGTGCACCACATCGTCGTGCAGACGACACTGTTCCTCGTCTCCGGGCTCATGGAGCGGGTCGGCGGCACGACGTCGACGCGGTCACTCGGCGGTCTCCTCACGGCGGCCCCGCTGCTCGCGGCGCTCTACCTCGTCCCCGCGTTCAACCTGGGCGGGATCCCGCCGTTCTCCGGCTTCATCGGCAAGCTCGGCCTGTTCCGCGCGGCAGCCGAGGACGGCTCGCCACTCGCCTACGTGACCATCGGCGCCGGGGTCGTGACGAGCCTCCTGACCCTGTACGCGCTGATGCGCGTCTGGGACGCCGCCTTCTGGCGGCCGAAGCCCGCCGCCGAGGCGGCCGCACCGCACGCCAGCGTCGCCGAGCCGCACGAGCACCTCCGGGCACCCGAGCCCGCCCCGGTCACCGTGCCCGAGGACGCGACGGACGAGCGGACGGGAGGCACGGCCCCCGCCGGCGTGCCCGGCGCGGTCGTCCGCGCCCCGGCCGGGGACGGTTCGATCGGTACCCTCGACGACCCGACGCGGTCCGACGCCCACAGCACGGGCGACGCCCCGTCCTCCGAGCACGCCCGGTCCTCGCTCCCGCGGATGATGGTCGCGGTGACGACGGTCGCCGTCCTCGGCTCGGTCGCCCTGACGGTCGTCGCCGGTCCGCTCTACGGGTACGCGACCCGCGCCGCCGAGTCCCTCGAGTCGCCCGACCGCTACGTGCAGGCCGTGCTCGGAGGTGACGAGCGATGAGCGACGCCCGCCGCTACACGAACGCGCGCCGGATGGCCCTGGCCTGGCGGTACGACGTGCCCCTGGTCGCCGGCCTGACCGTGCTGTGGGCGCTGCTCTGGGGCAACTGGACGCCGCTGACCCTGCTCTGCGGGATCGTCGTCGCGCTGCTCGTCACGCAGCTGCTGCCGCTGCCACCGGTCCCGCTGTCCGCACGGTTCTCCGTCCTGCACGTGCTCCGGTTCCTCGTCGTGTGGGCCGGGTACGTCGTCGCGGCGTCGTTCCGGGTCGCCTGGGTCGCCGTCCGGCCGCGAGGGGTGCGGAAGAGCTCGATCGTCCTCGTGCAGCTGCACACCACCTCGGAGATGACGTTCACGCTGTCGACGATCGCGATCTCGCTCGTCCCCGGTTCCTACGTCATCGACGAGGACCTGCGGCGCCGACGCCTGCTGCTGCACGTGCTCGACACCGAGCGCATCGGACAGGTGGACCACGCCCGTCGGGAAGCGATGACCATCGAGGCGCTCGTCATCAGGGCGATCGGGTCGCAGCAGGACGTGTCCGAGCTGTCCGAGCCGCTGCCGGAGGTGACCCGGTGAGCGCCGCCGTCGTCGTCATGGCCGTCGGGGTCGCCCTCGTGCTGCTGCTCCTCGGCGCGACCCTCGCGCTCGCGGTCGGCCGGATCGTGCGCGGACCGACGATCCTCGACCGGATGATCGGGTCGGACATGGTGCTCACCACCGTGCTGCTCGTCATCGCCGCGGCGATCGTCATCCGGCAGGACCTCAGCGCGGTCCCCGTGCTCGTCGTCATCGCCGCGACCAGTGTCTTCGCGACCGTCGCCGTCGCGCGGGCCGTCACGCCCTCCACCGACCCCGAGGACGAGGGCATGAACGCCACCACGCCGGAGCATGCCGTCCAGGCAGCGGACGAAGCGGCGGTCGCCGGCCAGGCCGACGACGCAGCGGCCGAGGACGACCACGGCCACACCGCAGGAGGCCAGCGATGACCGAGATGACGGACATGCTCCAGGCGTTCCTCGACGCCGCCGGGATCCGCGCCTGGATCGCCCTCGCGCTGCTGCTCGTCGGGGCATCGCTGTCCCTGGCCGCGGCGATCGGCATCGTGCGCTTCCCGGACCCGCTGGTCCGGCTGCACGCGATGTCGAAGCCGCAGGTGCTCGGCCTCGCCTGCTGTCTGGCGGCGGTCGTCGTCGCCGTGTGGACGTGGACGGCGCTCTGGGTGGTCCTGCCGGCGATGGTGTTCCAGCTCGCACTCGTGCCGGTGTCGACGCACATGATCGCCCGGGCCGGGCTGCGTTCGGGCGACTACCGCCACGACGACCTGTTGGTCGACGACACCGAGGCCTGACCGCCGTCCCGGACGGCAGCGGTCAGATGAGCAGCCCGATCGTGAGCGTGACGATCCCGCTCGCCGTGAGGAGTGCCGGTCCCGCGACCCGGGCGGGAGTGGTGCGTTCCGCCGTCCGTGCGACGGCGACGGCGACGAGCGTCGACGTCGCACCCGCGTAGACGAGCACGAAGGCTTCGGGGAAGAAGCCGATGACGTGGACCACGAGCCCGGCGACGACCGTCGATGCCGACGTGGACAGGTGGGCTCTGGAAGCTGCCGGGAGGACGGACTCCCCGCGGGTCCTGAGGAAGAGGCCGACCAGGCACCAGATCGAAGCGGTCGCGAAGAGCGCACCGCTGATCGAGACGATCGCGGCTCCGATGACGTCGAGGTCCACGCTTCACACCGTTCCGGTGGAGTTGTGCTCGGGTGTTCCGAACCAGGCGGAGAGCGCCTCGGTGAGGGAGGCAGGGTCGGTGTCGGACCAGGCGATGAAGCCGTCGGGTCGAACCAGCATCGAGGTCTGTCCGTGCGTCGTGGCCAGTGGCACGTGGTCGACGCGGTCATGCCACGGGGCGATGGTGTCGCGGTGTCCGCCCGTCGCGTCGAGCAGGACGGGGCGGGCGTCGCGGAGCAGTTCCGGGATCCTGCGGGTGGTCCCGTCGACGAGCTCGACCGTCGTCGACGGCGCGAACCGTCCGGTGGGGCCGTCGGGGTCCATCGAACCCATGTCGTAGCGGACGTCCGACCCGGCGAGGAGGTCTGCGATGCGCTGCACGGTGGTCGTGTCGGTGAGCATCTCGGCGAACAGGTCGCGGAGGGCGGTGACGTCCGAGCCGGGCGCCATAAGCGCGGTCTGTGCTTGGGTCTGCATGAAGACGCGTTGCCCGAGCGGGCGGCGCTCGGTTTCGTAGGTGTCGAGCAGACCCGCGGGGGCCCAGCCGTGGAGGACGGCGGCGAGTTTCCAGGCGAGGTTCGCCGCGTCCTGCAGTGCGAGGTTCAGGCCGGGTCCGCCGGCGGCGGAGTGCACGTGTGCGGCGTCACCGAGCAGGAACACCCGCCGGTCGCGGTAGCGGTCGGCGACGCGGGTGTTCCGACCGGTCAGACGGCGCAGCAACGTCGGCTCGCCGGCGGCCGGCGCCTGGAGGTCGACGCGGACACCGAGGACGCGCTCCAGGCTGTCCTCCATCTCGGCCAGCGTCATGGCTGCTCCGTCGCCGGGGAAGCTGCGGTCGGGGTGGTCCTCCCATTCGGCGGTGTAGACCAGCGGGTGCTCCGGGTCGCGGAGGGCGATGGTGACGACGCCGGTCTCGGTGCGGTGGAAGCTCTCGGCGATCTCCCCCAGACCGGCGACGTGCACCTTCCCGGGGCCGGCGGGTGTCAGCTGCGGAGTCGGGGCGATGAGCGCTGTGCGGTCGACGATGTGCTCGTCGGTGTTGCCGGGGAAGCCGATACCGGAGCGTTTCCGGACAGTGCTCCGCGCCCCGTCACTCCCCACCAGGTACTGCGCCGAAAGGGTCCGCTCCGCACCGGTCGCGGCGTCGACCACGTCGACGGTGACGGTGTCGTCGTGTTGCGCGAAGGAGCGCATCTCGACGCCGCGACGGATCTCGACACCGAGTTCTGCCGCACGGTCGTTCAGGACGCGCTCGAGGTCACGCTGGTTGATGTGGAGCAGGTACATCGGGTTGTGGTCGCCGAGCACGTGGAGGGGAAGGGGCAGTGCTCCGAAGAAGAAGCTCGGCGCAGGCGCCGGGACGGCCGTCCCAGCGCACTGCTCGAACAAGCCGCGGTGGTCCAGGAGTCGGATGACCTGTCCGGTCAAGCCGTGCGCCTTGTCCCACTGGTTGATCTCGGGGAGGCGTTCGAGGACGAGGGGGTTCGCACCCGCGAGCTTCAGCTCGCAGGCGGCGAAGACGCCCACAGGTCCGCCTCCGACGATGACGACGTCGTACATGGTGATCTTCCTTCTGCCGGAATCCGTGGGAACAGTGGTCAGCGGAGGTGGTCGAAACCGTCGCCGAGGAGTCGGAACGCAGCTCGGAGGAACGGCTGCAGGGGTTGCGGCTCTGCGCGCGCCGCCCAGGACTCCAGCGTCGTCAACAGGGTCGACAGCGCCGCGGCGGACACCAGACCCGGCACGGGGTCATCCGGTGCTGCGTCAGAGCGCGCCGCGATGGCGCTCGTGAAGACGGCGTTCGCTGCGCGGGCACCTCGGTCGACGGCGGACTGCATGCCTGGCGTCGACAGCACTGCGAGCAGCCCGCTCTGCTCCTCCTGCGAGGGGACCGTCGTCTCTTCCGCCTCGTACGGAGCGAGCAGCGCCTCCGTGACAGCAGTCCACAGCGGCTCCTCGCGCGGCCGCTGCAGCAGCTCGACGGCCGCCGCGCGGACGCGTTGCACGTGGCGGTCTGCGATGGCGTCTTCCTTGCTCGAGAAGTAGTTCCCGAACGTCCGTCTCGACACCCCGACCTTGCCGACGATGTCCTCGACACGGATGTTGTCGAGCCCGTGCTCCCGGGCGAGCAGCACTGTCGTCACGCTCAACGCGTCACGGATCGCTGCCTTCTTCTGCTCACGGAACGAGACCTCGTCTGCCATGCCGCCAACGTAGACCGAACTTGCCCATTGGGCAAATCTACCTGATGGGCAACTAGGCCTGGCCCTCGGACACGATCCGCCATCCGTGCCGGGTGTGCCGCTCGCAGAACCCCCAGGTGCCCTCCCCCGTCGCCATCCCGACGAGCCCGGACTCCCGGAGGGAGTACACGAAGCACCGGCCGGCGTCGGCAGGAGCCGAGACGTCCCGGAGTCCTCCCCAGGAGTGCATGGTCGGGTCACCCTCGCCGGTCCACCGGGCCCACAGGCTCGCAGGGCACCAGCTCGTGTCGTCGGGGCTCGACAGCGCCCGCATCCCGTCGCAGTCGCGGCGGACGGCGGCGTCCAGGAAGGCCCGGCCCACCGTGCTCGCCGAGGCGCCGGCCGGTGGGAGCGGCGCGGACGGCCCCGATCTGCCAGGGACGCACACGACGACGCCCGCGGCGACCAGGACGGCGAGGACGGACCCGAGACCCACGACCGTGATGCGACGCACGGGCTCATCATCCCGACGACCGCTCTGCGGGAGGAGGCCCGTCGGCTGAGAACCGGCGCAGGTACCCGAGCGCCCTCGGGTCAGCGCACGCTGACCCGACGGGACAGCACCAGGTTCGCCACCGCGGCCAACACGACCACGGCTGCCGAGATCGCCGGGAACGCCATCGCAGCGGGCGTACCCGCACGCTCCGCGACCTCACCGACCACGGCCGAGGCGATCGACTGTCCGACGATGACCGCCGAGCCGAGGATCGTCATGGTCGTCGCCGACCGGCCCACCGGCGAGCGGTCGGACCCGAGGCTGTACTGCGTGACGAGGGTCGGACCGATGCCGATGCCCATCACCGCGAGGACGATCCCGACCGCGAGCACGGAGTCCGCGGTCGCGAAGACGATCGCCGAGCCCAGGAGCACGGCGCCGAACACCAGCCACCGCCAGCCGAGCCGGAAGGCCCGCGGGAACGCCGCCGACCCGAGCGCGAGCCCGGCCGAGCCGATGCCCATCAGCCCGTAGAGCAGGCCGGCGCG
This sequence comes from Curtobacterium sp. MCPF17_046, assembly GCF_003224295.1. Classification (NCBI taxonomy): domain Bacteria; kingdom Bacillati; phylum Actinomycetota; class Actinomycetes; order Micrococcales; family Microbacteriaceae; genus Curtobacterium; species Curtobacterium sp. MCPF17_046. The sequence continues at coordinate 36,586 of NZ_QKLB01000017.1, forward strand.
CGACGACCCGCCGTGGTCGGCCATGAACGCGGTCAGCGAGGTCAGGGTCGACCCGAAGAAGAACCCGATGCCGAGGATGCCGACGACCACGACCACCAGACGGGGCCGGAGGAGCTCCCGGGCCGGCGCGGGACGGGGGTCGGACGCGTGCGCGATCGTGAGCCGACCGGTGGGGTGCAGCGCGAACGCCGTCACGAAGACGAAGGTCAGCACGGAGGCCCCGGCCACGGCGACCCACGGCGCGATCGCGCTCGCGAGGACACCGACCAGGAACGGCCCGACGATGAAGACGGTCTCGTCGGCCGCGGACTCGTAGGCCATCGTGCCGCTGAGGACCCGTTCGTGCCGCTTCGGGTCCATGCGGTTGCGGATGATCGCGACCAGCCGGGTACGCGACATCGGCGCGACCTGCGGTGCGCTCGCACCGATGAGGAAGGACATCGCGAGGACGGCGAGGTCCGGCGCGGCGCTCTGCACGACGAACGGGAGCGCCCCGAGCAGCACCGCGTTGGCGAGCCCGACGGGGACGAGCACCGCCCGCTGGCCGTACTTGTCCGCGGCGGCGCCGACGAGCGGACCGAACAGCGCCGAGCCGATGCCGACGGACGCGGAGTTGACGCCACCGAGGGCGACCGAGTCGCGAGCGGCGACCACGAGGGTCAGGACGCCGACGACCATCATCGCGAACGGGAGCCGCGCGATGAAGGCGATGGGGAAGTAGGACCGCCCGGCGAGGGTGATCAGGGACGCGCTGGTGGAACGCGGTTGGAGCATGGTGGGGGTGTGCCTTCTCGGCCCGCCCCTGTCGGGCGGACCCATCGGGTGCCGCCGCTGTCCGCCGGGGTGCCGGCGTCCGGTAGATACACGGTTGTTGCTGGATTGCCTGTCCAGGGTACCCGCCGGACGGGAGGCGCGTTCCGGGCTGGTGCCCAGCCTCCCGTCCGGCGATTCCCGCGGTCGATCCGTTCCGACCGGTCGTCGACACCCGGCGTCCTAGGTGTCGAAATGCAGGTGCGTCGGTGACACTTCGGAACGGCGCGGGACGGCCCGCGTCGGATCAGGAGACCTCGCCGGCGCGGGCGCCCGCCCACAGGTCGACGTCGGCGATGCCGACGGTGTGCTCGTCGATGGTGCGGAGCTCCTCGTCGGAGAACGTCGTGTTCGCGAGCGCCGCGACGTTGTCCTCGAGCTGCTCGACGCGCGACGCCCCGATGACGAGCGAGGTCACGCGCTCGTCGCGGAGCGCCCAGGCGAGCGCGAGTTGCGCCATGCTCTGCCCACGCGCCTCCGCGACGGCGTTCAACGCGTTCAGGTGCTCGACGACCTCCGGGGTGATCGTCGACGGGTCGAGCGACTTCCCCGCTGCGGCCCGGCTGCCGTCGGGCACGCCGTTCAGGTACTTGCCGGTGAGGAGCCCCTGCGCGAGGGCGGTGAACCCGATCACGCCGAAGCCGAGTTCCCCGGCGGCGTCGAGCAGTCCCTCGGTCTCGATCCAGCGGTTGAGCATCGAGTACGAGGGCTGGTGGATGAGCAGCGGCGTGCCGAGGTCCCGGAGGATCGCGGCAGCCTGGCGGGTGCGGTCGGCGTCGTACGAGGAGATGCCGACGTAGAGCGCCTTGCCCTGCTGGACGGCGGTGTGCAGGGCGCCCATCGTCTCCTCGAGCGGCGTGGACGCGTCGAGCCGGTGCGAGTAGAAGACGTCGACGTAGTCGAGGCCGGTCCGGCGCAGCGACTGGTCGAGCGAGGCGAGCACGTACTTGCGGGAACCGCCACCCTGGCCGTACGGGCCGGGCCACATGTCCCAACCGGCCTTGGTCGAGATCACCATCTCGTCGCGGTACGGGGCGAAGTCCTCGCGCATGAGCCGGCCGAAGTTGACCTCCGCGGCACCGTAGGGCGGGCCGTAGTTGTTCGCGAGGTCGTGGTGGGTGATGCCGAGGTCGAACGCCCGGCGGCTGACGGCGCGCTGCGTCTCGAAGGGCACGTCGTCGCCGAAGTTGTGCCAGTAGCCGAGGCTCAGCAGCGGCAGGTCGAGGCCGGAGTGGCCGGTGCGGCGGTACGTCATCGAGTCGTAGCGGTCGTCGGCAGCGATGTAGGTCATGGACCCGAGCCTGCCACGGCGCTACCGTGATGCCCACCGACGAAGGGACCCGCCATGGCAGCACGCGACGAGACCTCGGACAGCACCTTCACCGAGGAGGAGCGCGCCGCGATGCGCGAGCACGCGGCCGAGGTGAAGGCCAGTCGCAAGCGCGGGACCTCGAAGGCCGAGAAGGCCGCCCTCGACGCGCAGTCCGTCGTCGACAAGATCGCCGCGATGCCCGAGCCGGACCGCGGCCTGGCGGAGCGGATTCACCGGATCGCGCTCGAGGTCGCTCCCGACCTCGCGCCGAAGCTCTGGTACGCGATGCCGGCGTACGCGAAGGACGGCTCGGTGGTGTTCTTCTTCCAGGACGCTGCGAAGTTCAAGGCGCGGTACTCCACCCTCGGGTTCCAGGACGCGGCGGCGCTCGACGACGGGTCGTTCTGGCCGACGTCGTTCTCGGTGACGCCGGAGTTCTCGCTCGACGACGAGCGGACCGTCGCCGAGCTCATCAGGCGCGCGGTCGGCTGAGCCCGTACTCGGCGCGGCGCAGCACCGGGAGCCGCGGCATCGCCAGGTCCACCCAGACGAGCCGTGCGGCCGGCGCGACGGCGAGCGCCCACAGCACCGAGGCGACCGTGTCCGTCGGGAAGTGCACCGCGTCGATCGTGAGCGCGAGCACGACCACGATGACGACGACCGAGCCGAGCACCACCGCGAGTCGGTGCCACCGCGTGTCCCGGAGCACCCACGCCAGGGCGATCACGAACGCGACGACGAAGACGGTGTGCCCGCTCGGGTACGAGGGGTCCGGCTGCGTCGCGAAGGGGTGCGGGAGCGCGGACGTGTCAGGACGGGGCCGCTGCACGAACTCCTTCACGAGGTCGGACGGCACCCAGGTGATCGCCACCGTCCCCGCGAACGCCGCCGCCGGCCGCACGTCCCGACGGACGAGCCAGACGACGCCCGTGACCACGATCGTGATGCCGATCGCCGGCACCGGGCTGATGACGTGGTAGACCGCGGTCGTGAACGCCCCGAGCGCGCCGACGTGCAGCGCGTTGAGCGCCCGCGCGAGCCCGAGGTCGACGTCCCCGAGCACGAAGCCGACGATCGTGATGAGGACCACCGCGCCGACCGCGATCGCGATGGTGCTGAGCGGATGGGGCGTCGGGACGAGGATGCCGCGCTGCGCGGGCTTCCGGCGGGCAGGCGTCACGAGCGGCGCATCGGTCATCCGGCCATGCTCCCAGTCGACCGACCGGGCCGAGCCGGGAGACCAGCGGGCGGAGATCAGAGAGCGCTCAGCCCTGGGGGGAACCGGTAAGGTCTTCTGAGCTCGTATAAGGAGATTGCTTATACGCACTGAGATAGGCTTACCGAGTGAGTGGCAGTGCACACGTCATCAACCCCTTCAAGCCGGGCGCGGGTCGCGTCCCGCCGGTACTGGCCGGCCGCGATGCGCTGCTCGCCGGCATCGAGCGGACCCTCGCAGAGACGCTCGAGACGGCCGAAGGCGCCCGGCCAGTGGTGGTCTCCGGACTTCGAGGAGTCGGCAAGACAGTCCTGCTGAACGAGGTCGCCCGTCGGGCGATCGAGACCGGGCGTTGGTCGGTCGTCAAACTCGAAGCGTCTCGGCAACGCAGTCTCCAGCAAGGTGTCGTCCGACAGCTCCACTCGACGCTCCGCGGCACGGTGTCTCTCGGAACCGCCGTGGCGGAGAAGTTCCGACGTGCTCTGGGTGCGTTCCGCTCCTTCCAGATCAGCGTCGATCCGAGTGGCACCTACAACTTCGGGTTCGACGTCGCCCCGACTGCTGGTGTCGCTGACAGCGGTGACCTCGAGCGTGACCTCGAGGATCTCCTGCGAGAGGTCGGCCTCGCGTTCCGGGAGATCGGACAGGGACTCCTCATCGCGATCGACGAACTCCAGGAAGCGCCCAAGGACGACCTCAACGCCGTGAACCTGGCACTGCACGCTCTCGGCCAGGAGTCGTGGCCGGTGCCCGTGTTCTTCATCGGCACCGGACTACCGTCGCTGCCGTCGGTACTCGCCGACGCAACGAGCTACGCGGAACGCCTGTACGACTACCGGCGGCTCGACCTCCTCACCGACGCAGAGACTCGGTTCGCCTTGACCGACCCATCGGAGCGAGCAGGCGTCGAGTGGGCAGACGACGCGCTCGACCTCGCGGTCGAGTCCATCCAGGGATACCCCTACTTCGCGCAGGCGTGCGGCAAGCACGTGTGGGACGCACGGTCGGTCGAGGACCGCATCGATGCAGAATCGGCGGCGGCCGGAGTGCTCCGAGCACGGGACGAAGTCGATCAGGGGCTTTACCAGTCGCGTTGGGACCGGGCCACGCCCAAGCAGCGCGAACTCATGCAGGCCATGGCAGTCGATGACGGACGGCCGTCAGCGATCCAGGACCTCGTGACGCGTACCGGGAAGACACGAACGAGCGACCTCTCGGTCTCACGGAACGAGCTCATCAAGAACGGGCACGTCTACGCTCCGGACCGGGGATACCTCGCCTTCACCGTGCCCGGCATGGCCGACTTCATCCACCGCACCGTCCGGGCGTGAAACCGCGCTGAGGCGTCAGCCCCCGAGCACGACCCGCCGCACCTGCGCCGCCGCCCCGAGCGCCACGGCGTCGGCGCCGAGCACCGACTGCTCCACGCGGATCGCCGCCCCGCTGACCGGGGGCTCGGCCGCGAGCGCCGCCGTGACGGCCGGTTCGAGGAGGTCCCACGACCGGGCGACCCCGCCGCCGATGACGACGGTCGTCACGTCGAGGATGCCGGCGGTGAGCAGCACGGCCCGGGCGATGCCCCACCCCGCGGTCGCGAACACGTCCTGCGCGTCCCGGTCGCCCGCGCGGGCCGCCGTGGCGACCTCGTGCGTCCCGATCCGGCGACCGGTGCGCTCGGCGTACCGGTCGGCGATGCCCCGGGCACCGGCGACGGTCTCGAGGTGCCCGCGCGCCCCGCAGGTGCAGACCGTGTCACCGAAGCCGGGGACGTGGCCGATCTCCCCCGCGGCACCGTGCGGCCCGCCGAACAGCGTCCCGCCCAGGACGAGCGCACCGCCCACCCCGGTGCCGAGCGTCATGCCGAGGACGTCGGGCTCCCCGGCGACCGCCCCCGCGGCGACCTCACCGAGCAGGAACGCGTTCACGTCGTTGTCGAGGGTCGCCGGGACCCCGAGCCGTGCGGCGACGGCGTCGGTGACGCCGTAGCCGGCCCATCCCGTGAACGAGTTCGCGGTCACGAGCACGGTGCCCGTGGTCGGGTCGACGACACCGGCGGCGCCCACCCCGACCCCCGCCAAGGAGGCCCGGTGCCGGTCGAGCAGGGACCGCACCGCCGCCTCGGCCGCGTCGAGGATCGCGTCCCCACCGTCGTGCGCGGGAGTCGGCAGGTCGATGCGGTCGAGGACCCCGAGGTCGGGGGTGGCGAGGAGCACCTTCGTGTTCGTCCCGCCGACGTCGATGCCGGCGAGGACCGCGCCCGTCACGGTGCCACCGCGGCGAGGGAGGCCAGGCGCTCGGCCCGGCGCTGCCGTTGCACCACCGGGTCGGGGACGGGCACCGCGGCGAGCAACCGTCGCGTGTAGTCGGTGGTCGGGTGCAGGAGCGTCGACGTGGTGGGCCCCTGTTCCTCCACGGCACCGGCCCGCATCACGACGACGCGCTCGGCGAACTGCTGCACGACGGCGAGGTCGTGCGAGACGAACAGGCACGCGAAGCCGAGGTCGCCCTGCAGCTCGGTGAGGACCTCGAGCACGGCCTCCTGCACGCTGACGTCGAGCGCACTGGTCGGTTCGTCGGCGACGAGCAGCCGTGGGTCGAGCACGAGCGCCCGGGCGAGGCTGACCCGCTGACGCTGCCCGCCGGAGAGCTCCCGCGGGGCCCGTGTCGCGAGGGAGCGCGGCAGCCGGACGGCGTCGAGCACCTCGTCCACCCGGCGGCGTCGGTCGGCCGAGGACGTCCCGCGGCGGTGGACGGCGAGCGGTTCGGCGATGCAATCGGCGACGGACATGCGCGGGTCGAGCGAGGCGACCGGGTCCTGCAGGACGACCCCGATGCCGGACCGGAGCGCGCGGCGGTCGCGGCCCCGGGTGCGGCGGAGGTCGGACCCGAACAGCCGGACGCTGCCGGCGGTGGGTCGGACGAGGCCGAGGGCGACGCGGGCCGCGGTCGACTTGCCGGAGCCGGACTCGCCGACCAGACCGACGGTCTCCCCCGCGTGGACCTCGACGTCGATGCCGCGGAGGGCGTGCACGGCGCGGGCGCCGCGGCCGAAGGTGACCGACACGTCGCGCAGGTCGACCACCGGGGTGCGGTCGGGCCTCCCGTCCGATGGCGCGGCAGCGTCGGGCACGCGAGACGCCTCGGTGACCTCGGCACGCCGCGGTTCTCGGCGGCGTGCGGACGACCCGGCGGCGTCCTGCGCCGACGCCGCCGTCTCGAGCCGCGGCACCGCGGCGAGCAGCCGCTCGGTGTACTCGTGCTGCGGGCGGAGGAGCACGTCCTCGACGCCGCCGGTCTCGACGATCCGCCCGCGCAGCATCACCGCGACCCGGTCGGCGAAGTCGGCGACGACGCCCATGTTGTGGGTGACGAGGAGCACGCCGGTGCCGGTGTCGGCGGCGAGCGCCCGGAGGAGTTCCAGGATCTCGGCCTGCACCGTGACGTCGAGCGCGGTGGTCGGCTCGTCCGCGATGAGGAGCGCCGGCTCGTTCGCGATCGCCATCGCGATGACGACGCGCTGCCGCTGCCCGCCGGAGAGCTGGAACGGGAAGGCCTTCGCGCGCTCCTCCGGCGACGGGATGCCGACACGGCGGAGCAGGTCGACAGCCTGGCGGGCGGCGTCCCCCGCGGAGACCTGCCGGTGGTTCCGGATGACCTCGGCGATCTGCGCGCCCACCCGGGTGAGCGGGTCGAGTGCGGTCGCGGGCTCCTGGAACACCATCGAGACGGTCTTCCCCCGCAGCCCGCGGAGGGCCGTCTCGGCGGCGCCGACGACCTGGTGCCCGTCGACGACGGCGCTGCCGGTGACGGTCGCGTTGCCGGAGAGCAGCCCCATCGCGGCGAGCGCCACGGTGGACTTGCCGGAGCCGGACTCACCGACGAGCGCGAGGGTCTCGCCGGGTGCCACGGTCAGGGACACGCCCTGCACGGCGTGCACGTCACCGGACTCGGTGCGGAAGTGCACGCCGAGGTCCTCGACGGCCAGGATCGGTTCGGTGGCGGTCATCCGCGGCCCTTCACGTCGAATGCGTCCCGGAGTCCGTCGCCGACCGCGTTCAGCGCGCAGACGACGAGGATCACGGCGAGTCCCGGCGGCACGATGAGCCACCAGCGACCGGAGTAGGCGGCGGTGAGGCCCGCCGAGAGCATGCCGCCCCAGTCCGTGGCCGGCGGCTGCACGCCGAGCCCCAGGTAGGAGACGTAGGCGACCAGGAGGATCGCGTCCGCCACCTGGAAGGTCGCGGCCACGACGATCGTCGAGACCGAGTTCGGCAGCAGGTGCCGACCGATCGCGCGGGCGTGCGAGCCGCCGATCGCGCGAAGGGTGAGCACGAAGTCGCGGTTCTTCAGCGTCAGCGTCTCGGCACGGATGAGCCGGGAGGGCACGAGCCAGGACACGAACCCGAGGATCACGACGAGCCCCCACACGCCGGGGGTCGTGATCGCCGAGATGACGAGGAGGATGAACAGGGCCGGGATCGCGATGCCGGCGTCGACCACGCGCATCATCGTCGCATCGACCCAGCCGCCGACGTACCCGGCGACCGAGCCCCAGAGCGTGCCGACGACCGTCGCCAGGAGACCCGCGGCGATGCCGACGAGCAGCGACACCGTGCCCCCGTACATCAGCCGGCCGAGCACGTCGTGCCCGACGGCGTCGGTGCCCAGCAGGTGGCCGCCGCCCGGGCGCTGGTTCGCCTGTTCGAGCATCGTGTGGGTCTGGTCGGTCGGGTACAGGAACGGCCCGACGAAGCAGAACAGCACGATGAGGACGAGCACGACCAGGCCGATCACGGCGAGGGTCTTGTGGCGGAACCGGCGCGCGGCGAGCCGGAAGCCGGTGGCGGCGGCCGTGACGGGGGCGCCGGGGGTCTCGGGCGCGAGCTGGACGGTGGTCATGCGCGGCCTGCCTTCACACGGGGGTCGATGAGGGACTGGGCGACGTCCGCGAGCAGCGTGCCGATGACGGTCGCGACGGAGATCACGAGGACGCAGCCGAGCAGGGTCGGGTAGTCCGAGGTCTGGGCGGCGTTCCAGAACAGCAGCCCCATGCCGGGGTAATTGAACAGCTGTTCGGTGACGAGCGCGCCGCCGAACAGCACCGGCAGGTAGTAGCCGAGCATCGCGACCACGGGGGTCAGCGAGTTCCGGAACACGTGCCGCCGCAGGATCGTCGCCGTCGACGAGCCTCCGGCGCGCGCGGTGCGGACGTAGTCCTCCTGCAGGTTCTCCAGCGTCGCGGCTCGCATGTACCGGCTGAAGACGGCGATCATCGCGAGGGCGCCGGTGAGCACGGGCAGGACGAGTCCGGCCGGCTGCTGGAACACCTCGGCGAGGGTCGTGCCGCTCGGCGCCTGGGACGGCAGCCACGGCAGCTGCTGGCTGAACACGACGATGAGCACGAGCCCGAGGAAGAACGCGGGCGTCGAGTAGAACACGAAGGCGAGTGCGGTGGCGGCGTAGTCGATCGCACCGTTGCGTCGGGCTGCCTGCCACATGCCGACCGGGATGGCGACGACGAGCCCGAGCACCGCCGAGAGCCCGGTGAGCACGAGGGTCTTCGGGATGCGCTCCTGGATGAGCTGCGACACCGGTTCGTTGAGCGTGTACGAGGTGCCGAGGTCGCCGGTGAGCAGCCGCCCGAGGAAGCGGAGGTACTGCACGGGGAGCGCCTGGTCGAGTCCCTGCGCCTGGTTGAACGCGGCGATCTGCGCGGGGGTGGCCGCGACGCCGAGCACGCCGCGGGCGGGTCCGCCGGGCAGCGCGTGCAGCAGGCAGAACACGACGATCGTGACGATGAGCACCACCGCGAGCGCCTGGAGGACGCGGCGGGTGAGGTAGAGGGCAGTGGTCATGCTGCTTCCGTCGTCGGGGTGGATGGTGAGGACCCGGGAGGCTCGGTGCGCGACGGGCGCGCACCGAGCCTCCCGGAGTGGCCGCGTCAGCGGCTCACTTGCTCCACTTCCACTGGGCGGGGTGGAAGTTCGCGAGCGAGTCCTGGTCGAACCCGGTCAGGCCGCTCTTCTTGACGGAGATCTGGTAGTCCGGGCTCGGCAGCCAGATCACCGGCAGGTCCTTCGCGACCGCGGCGCTGTAGTCCTGCACGGCGCTCGTGTCGGTCGAGGTGGTGGTCGCGTCGATGAGCGCGTCGACCTCCTCGTTCGAGTAGCTGCCGAAGTTCGCCGAACCACCGGTCGAGAAGAGCGACTCACCGGTCGGGTACGCCGGGAAGTACCAGCTGCCCGCGGTGCCGAAGAACGACAGGTCCCAGTCGCAGCTGTCCTCGTCCGACGTGCAGGTCGGGGTCTGCGAGAGGACGCTCGACACCGGCGCGGTCTTGATCGTGAAGGCGATGCCGGTCTTCGCGAGCGACGACTGGACGGCGCTCATCATGTTGTCGGTGACGGTGGAGCCGGACTGCGACAGCACCTGCATCGTGAACTCCGTGCCCTCGGCCACGCCCTCGCCGCACTGGTCCGCGCCGCTGCCGGCGTCGGTGCACACCATGGTGCCGCCCTTCGCGGTCCACCCGTGGCTGGTGAGCAAGGCCTTGGCCTTCTTCGTGCTGAACGGGTACGGGTTGTCCTCCTGCACGTCGGAGACGTAGTCCGACTCCTGTGCCTGCGGGATCGGACCGTACGTCGAGGTGGCGGTGCCGTTGAAGACGACCTTCGACAGCGCTTCCTGGTCGATCGACATCTGCACGGCCTGGCGGGCGTACAGCTGCTTGAAGACGGCGCCCATGTCCGGGTTGTTGAAGTTGTACGGCATGTACGTGATCGCCCAACCGGTCCACGGGTCGACCTCGTAGCCCTTCGCCGTGAAGGAGTCCTCCTGGTCGAGGTCGGTGGCGTTGATGTAGCCGTAGTCGACCGCTCCGGAGCGCAGCGCGTTCGTCTCGGCGTCGGCGGTGGTGAACGGCAGCAGGTTGACCGTCGTGATGGACGCCTTCTCGCCACCGTCGTACTTGCCGTTCGCGGTGAGCTGGACCTTCCCCGCGGTCGTGAAGGACGACAAGCCGTACGGGCCGGAGATCGTCTTCCACAGTGGGTCGGAGTCGTAGTCGGCGATCTTGCCGGCGGCGGTGTTGAGGTACTTCCACACCTGCTTGGCGCCGGCCGGGGTGCGGTCGGCGTCGGTCACCTCGGCCGAGGCGCTCGTCTTGTCCCAGGCGTGCTGCGGCAGCGGGATGATGTAGCTCAGCTGGTTTGCGAGCATCCAGTCCTGGTTGTACGCCTGGTCGAACGCGATGGTGAAGTGCGTGTCGTCGACCGTCGTGAACGAGCTCCAGTTGTCCGGGGCCTTGCCCTCGGAGTAGGAGCCCCAGTCCTGCGCGTTCGCCTTGATGAGGTTGAACCAGAACTCGACGTCGCGGCTCGTGATCGCCTCGCCGTCGGACCAGTGCCGGTCCCCCAGCGTGATCGTGACGCTCTTGCCGTCGTCGGCGAAGTCGGCATCGGTCGCGACGGACCCGGCCTTGTTCCACGCGATCTTGCCCGTGGACCCGTCGTAGGCGATCAAGCGCTCGTACAGCGACTGCGCGATCGAGCCGTTGTTCGTGTTGAGGTGCGCCGCGGTGCCGATCGGCAGGATCCAGTTCGGCGTGAAGTTCGCCGGCAACGCGTAGTTGATCTCGTCGGACTTCGTGCCGGTGGTGGCGGAACCGCCTCCGGAACACCCGGCGAGCAGTGCGCTCACCGCGAGCGCGGCTCCGGTGAAGAGGGCCCAGCGACGGGGCTTGGTCATGTGGACTCCTTGAGCGAGGGTCGGCGTGGTCCGCACAGTCAATGGCCGAAGTCGTTGGAAAAACAAACGTTCCCGTGTAAATAGTGTGTTTCTGCGGATCGACGGAAAGCGTCGATCGACCCGTCCGCCCCGTAGGCTCGGGCGGGTCGGGCGGTCAGCGCGTCCGTCGCCGCGGATTGGAGAAAGTCGTGCCGGACCTCAGCTCCCGCGTCCTCGAACTCATCGCCAGCGGGCAGGCGTCGAGTCGCACCGAGATCGCGCAACTCCTCGGCGCCGCCCCGTCGACCGTGTCCCACGTGGTCGGTCAGCTCCTCGGGCACGGCATCCTCGCCGAGGAGGGCACCGACGTCTCCACGGGCGGCCGCCCGCGCAAGGTCCTCCGGATCGGCGGGACGGACGAGTACGCGGTCGCCGCGGACGTCGGTGGCGGGCACGTCCGGATCGGCATCGTCCTGCCGGGAGGCGCGCTCGAGTCCGTCTCGACCGTCCCGTTCGCCCTCGCCGACGGCCCGTCCGCCGGCCTGACCTCGCTGGCGGAGCTCCTCGACGCGCTCGTGACCGAACGCGGACGCGACGGTCTGCGCGGGGTCGGGTTGAGCCTCCCGGGTCCCGTCGACGTCGAGGCGGGGGTCGTCGACCTGCCGAGCCGGATGCCGGGGTGGAACGGGTTCCCCGTCGCCGCGTGGCTCACCGAGCACTTCGGGGTGCCCGCCGCGATCGACAACGACGCGAACTGCATGGCCGCCGGCGAGCAGACCGTGCAGCCGGCCACCCGTCGCCAGGCGATCACGGTCAAGGCCGGGTCGGCTATCGGCGCCGGGATCATCATCGACGGGCACCTGTACCGCGGCTCGACCGGTGCCGCCGGGGACATCACCCACGTGCGGATCGACGCCGCCGGTGACACCCCGTGCTCGTGCGGCAACACCGGGTGCCTCGAGACGGTCGCATCCGGGGCCGCGCTCGTGCGGATCCTCCGCGAGGCCGGGGTCGACGTCGCGACCACCCAGGACGTCGTCCGCCTGGCGTCCGAGGCGCACCCGGAGACGACCCGTGCCGTCCGGCTCGCGGGCCGGTACCTCGGCGAGGTCCTCGCCGCGAACGTGAACTTCTTCAACCCGGACGCCGTCTCCCTCGGCGGCATCCTCTCCACCCTCGACCCCTTCGTCGCCGCCGTGCGGAGCCAGCTGTACGAGAGCTGCCACCCGCTCGTCACACAGCACCTCGTCATCGAGCGCGCCTCGCTCGGGGCCGACGCCGGGCTCGTCGGCGCCGGCCAGTTCGCCCTGCAGCGCGGCCTGGCGGCGTCGCTCGAGGAGCTGTCCACCCCCGTCCCGCTGCGCACCACCAGGAACAGGAGCACCCGTGTCTGACACCGGAACCACCCCCGGCGCCCGTCGTCCGGTCATCGCCATCGCCGGCCTGGCCATCGAGACGTCGACGTTCACGCCGACCCGCACACCGGCGGCCGCCTTCCACCCGGACCGCGGCGACGAGGTGGTCGCGCGCTACGACTTCCTCGCGCCGCTGTCCGAGCGGGCCGACTTCCGTGGTGCACTGATCGGGCACGCGCTGCCCGGTGGCGTGGTCCTCCGCGAGTCCTTCGAGGAGCTCAGCACCGAGATCACCGACCGGCTGTCCGCGATCGCCGCCGAGACCGCGATCGACGGCCTGTGGTTCGACATCCACGGCGCCATGGTGGTCGAGGGGCTCGACGACGCCGAGGCGACACTGCTCGAGCGCATCCGCGCCGTCGTCGGACCGGACGTCGTCGTCTCCGCGTCGATGGACCTGCACGGCAACGTCTCGCGGGAGCTCGCCCACCAGTGCGACCTCGTCACCTGCTACCGGATGGCCCCGCACGAGGACGCCCTCGAGACGAAGGAGCGCGCGGTCCGCAACCTGGTCGACGTGCTCACCACCCGCCCGGCCGGAGCACGGCGCCCGGTGAAGGCGTGGATTCCGGTCCCGGTCCTGCTGCCGGGCGAGAAGACCTCCACCCGGATCGAGCCCGCGGCGTCCGTCTACGCACAGGTGACCGACGTCGAGGCGACCGACGGCGTGCTCGACGCAGCGATCTGGGTCGGGTACGCCTGGGCGGACCAGCCGCGGAACCGTGCCGTCACCGTCGTCACCGGGTGGGACGAGGCCACCGTCACCGCCGGTGCCGAGCGTCTGGCGCGGGCGTTCTGGGACGCCCGCGAGGACTTCGCCTTCGTCGCCCCGACCGGGACGTTCGACGAGTGCCTGGCCGCCGCCCTCGCCCCCGGTGCCGCACGTCCGTACTTCGTGTCCGACTCCGGCGACAACCCGACCGCCGGCGGCTCGGGCGACATGACGTGGGGGCTGACGCAGCTGCTCGCCCGCGAGGAGTTCCGGAGCGCCGACGGCCCGGTCGTCCTCTACGCCAGCGTCCCCGGCCCCGCCGCGGTCGCCGCCTGCGTCGAGGCCGGCGTCGGGGCGACCGTCACCGTGACCGCCGGCGCCGAGGTCGACGACCTGCACGCCGGGCCGCTCACGATGACCGGACGGGTGCACGCGGTCAAGCACGGCGACCGGGACGCCCGGACCGAGGTCGTGCTGCAGGTCGGCAGCGTCTTCGCCGTCCTCACCGAGCTGCGGAAGCCGTACCACCACGAGCACGACTTCACCGACCTGGACCTCGACCCGCGGAGCGCCGACCTGGTCGTCGTGAAGATCGGCTACCTCGAACCCGAGCTGTACGACATGGCCGCGGACTGGATGCTCGCGCTCACGCCCGGTGGCGTCGACCAGGACCTGGAACGCCTGGGCCACCACCGGATCGAACGGCCGGTGTTCCCCTTCGACCGGACGTTCCCGGAGCCGCCGGACCTGCACGCCCGGATCATCCCCGCGTCGGACCGACCGCTCGTGCACGCGTGAGCACCGACGACCGCCGGGCCCCGGCGCCGACCAGGCCACCGACACTCGAGATCGCCGTCACCTCACCGACCGGCGCCACGATCGCGCGCGCTGCCGGAGCCGACCGGGTCGAGCTGTGCAGCGCGCTCGAGCTCGGCGGCTTGACGCCCTCGCAGGGGCTCGTCGAGGCCGCCGTCGCCGTCGGACCGCCGGTGCACGTCCTGGTGCGCTGCCGCCCGGGCGGGTTCGTGCACGACCCCAACGAGGTCGACCTCATGGCGCGGGAGCTCGTCGCCGTCCTCCGCTCCGGTGCCGCCGGCGTCGTCGTCGGCGCGCTCCGCCGGGACCGCACGCTCGACACGGACACGCTCGCCCGGTTCATCGACGTCGCCCGGTCGGAAGTGCCCGGTGCGGAGGTCACCCTGCACCGGGCGATCGACCACGCGGCCGACCCCGTGGCCGCGGCTGCGTGCCTCGGCGACCTCGGCTTCGCGCGTGTCCTCACCTCGGGCGGCGCCGCGACCGCACTCGTCGGCGCGGACACCATCACGCGGATGGTCGCCGTGGCGGGGGACGTGCAGGTGATGGCGGGCGCCGGGGTCACACCCGCTGACGTCCCGGTCCTGCTCGGCACGGGGGCGGCGGCGGTGCACCTGTCCGCCAAGCGCCTCGCCGACACCGCGCACGGCGGCGTCCCGATGGGCGCCGGGGACACCGGGACCGGGCACTTCGAGACCGACGCCGAGGTCGTCCGGGCAGCGCGGGCGGCGGTGGACGCGTACCGGGCCTGACCGGGCTGGCGACGGGCGGCGTGCCCTGACCGGGACCGGTCGACACGAACCGCGCCCGGCCTCCGGTGCAGCCAGGAGCCGGTTCAGGAGCCGGCGCCGGTGCCGGTGCCGGTGCCGACCACCCCGTCGGTGTCCGCGCTGCCGCCGCGGTCGGCACGCAGGGACGCACTCGGCAGCTCGCCGAAGCGGTCGCGGTACGCGCCGGAGAACCGACCCAGGTGCGCGAACCCCCACCGCCGTGCGACCTCGGCGACCGACGCCGTGAGCGGCTCCGAGCGCACGAGTTCGTCGTGCACGGCGTCGAGCCGGACGTTCCGCAGGTGCGAGAGCGGGGAGACGCCCACCGACCGGTTGAAGGACTGCTGGAGTCCGCGTGCGCTCATCCCCGCGGCGGCGGCGATGTCCGCCAGCGTGACCACGGTGTGCGCGTGCTCCTGGATGTACGTCAGGGCGTCCCGCAGGCGTTCGCTGCTCGTGGTCGCCGGCACGTCGACCGGGAAGGTGCCGACGACGACCCGGGCGACCCGGGCGTTCAACTCCGCCCGCTGCCTGCCGGCCACGTCCGGGTCGGTGATCGTCCGCCCGAGGGACTGCAGCACGGTCCGGAGCTCCGCCAGGTCGGCGTCCGCGGTGGTCCGGCGGAACCGCAGCGGCCCGACGACCTGCGTGCCCTCCGCGGTGAGCGCCGCCCGGAGCAGCCGGTCGGACAGGTGCATCATCGAGACGCGGCTCGTCGCGGCCTCGAACCGGTAGCGGGCGGTGGCGGCGAGGAGGAACGGTCGGCCGGGCCGGACCACGTCACGGGTGCCGTCCTCGTCCGTGATCGTCGCGGTGCCGTCGCCGATCCAGAACAGGATGTGCGTCGGTCGCGGCTCCATCGTGCCGGAGCGCCGGCCCTCGACCGCGGAGCCGCTCAGCGTGAGGTCGGCGTCGCCCGCACCGGTGTACCGGAACGCGGACCGCTCGTCCCCGATGCCGGCACCGGTGCCGTAGGCCTCGTCGAGGACCGCGGGGCGGGTCGCACTGGTGCCCTCGAGGCGCACGGCACGGAACCCGTCAGGGCTCCCCGGTACCGGGTGGAGATGGGTCACGATCTGATCTTCCCATGCCCGTGCACCGATCGCGAGCGGCCCCGAGCCGGACCAGGCCCGTCGCCACGGGGCGGTACGCCCGGGCCCGGGGTACGCGGATCGGCGGCGGGCTCAGTCGGCGACCGGTAGAACGGATCATGACCTCTTCCACACGGAACCCGCTCGGCGTCACCCTCGTCGAGGGCGGCGCCAACGTCGCCGTCTTCTCCAGCACCGCCGAACGCGTCGAGTTCTGCCGCTTCGACGACGACGGCACCGAGCACCGGACCGAGCTGACGAACCGCACCGGCTACACCTTCCACGACGTCGTGCCGGACGTGACCGTCGGGACGAAGTACGGCTTCCGCGTGCACGGCCCCTGGGACCCGGCGAACGGCCTGCGCCACAACCCGGCCAAGCTCCTCCTCGATCCGTACGCCACGGCGATCGACGGCGACTACGCCTGGGGCCAGGAGCTGTTCGGCCACGACATGAACGAGCCGGACCAGATCGACGAGTCCGACTCCGCCGCCGCCATGCCCCGCTCCGTCGTGGCCGACCGCTCGTTCGACTGGGAGGGCGACACCCGCCTCGACACCCCGTTCGCGGACACGATCGTCTACGAGGTGCACGTCAAGGGCTTCACGAAGCAGCACCCCGACGTGCCCGAGGAGATCCGCGGCACGTACGCGGGCCTCGCGCACCCGGCCGCGATCAAGCACCTGACCGACCTCGGCGTCACCGCCGTCGAACTGCTGCCGATCCACCAGTTCGTGCAGGACTCCACCCTGCAGGACAAGGGCCTCCGGAACTACTGGGGCTACAACAGCATCGGCTTCTTCGCCCCGCACAACGAGTACGCCGCCTCCGGCACCGCCGGCCAGCAGGTCGCGGAGTTCAAGGAGATGGTGAAGGCCCTGCACGCCGCGGGCCTCGAGGTCATCCTCGACGTCGTCTACAACCACACCGCCGAGGGCAACCACATGGGCCCGACGCTGTCCTTCAAGGGCATCGACAACCAGTCGTACTACCGCCTGGTCGAGGGCGACGAGGCGAATTACTTCGACACCACCGGCACGGGCAACAGCCTCAACGTGTCGCACCCGTCCGCGCTGCAGCTCATCACCGACTCGCTCCGGTACTGGGTCGAGGAGATGCACGTCGACGGCTTCCGGTTCGACCTCGCGACGACGCTCACCCGCCAGGACGGCGCGGCCGAGAAGCACTCCGCGTTCCTCGACATCATCCACCAGGACCCGGTCCTGCGCGAGGTGAAGATGATCGCCGAGCCGTGGGACACGGCGGGCTACCAGGTCGGCGGGTTCCCGGCCGACTGGTCCGAGTGGAACGGGAAGTACCGCGACGACCTGCGCGGCTACTGGCGCGGCGACGAGGGCACGCTCGGCGACGCCGTGCAGCGCGTCCTCGGCAGCCCGGACGTGTACGAGGGGTCGCGCCGCTCGCCGCTCTGCTCGGTGGACTTCGTCACCGCACACGACGGCTTCACGCTCGCCGACCTCACGATGTACGCCGAGAAGCACAACGAGGCGAACGGCGAGGACAACAACGACGGCGAGAGCAACAACACCTCCTTCAACGGCGGCATCGAAGGCCCCACCGACGACGAGAGCGTGAACGACTACCGCAACCGCCAGCGCCGGAACTTCCTCGGCACCCTGCTGCTCTCGGCCGGCGTGCCGATGATCCTGGGCGGTGACGAGATCGCCCGCTCGCAGGGCGGCAACAACAACGCGTACTGCCAGGACGACGAGATCTCGTGGTTCGACTGGGCGGCCGCGGACCAGGACCTGCTCGCCTTCACCACCGCCGCGATCGCGTTCCGCAAGGAGCACGTCGCACTGCGCCCGCAGTGGTACCGCACCGCGCCCGGCATCTCCCCCTCGACCGTGCAGGTGCTCCGCGCCGACGCGAACGACTTCGAGGAGGGCGACTGGACCGACGGCGGCAACCGTGCCGTGATCCTCGTCCTCAGCGAGGGCGACGACTCGGTCGCGGTGCTGCTGAACGCCTCGGAGACGACCGTCGAGTTCACGCTGCCGGAACGTCCGGGCGGCGGCACCTGGACCCTCGGGCTGTCGAGCGACCCCGACCAGGCCGTGAACGGCGACGCGACGACCCTGCTCGTCCGCGACGCCTCGTTCACCGCACTGCACTAGAGCCCCGTCAGCCGACCGAGAGGACAGTGGCCCCATGAGCCAGTACGAGAAGAAGGACCCGACCACCCTCTACCCGGTGCCGCCGTTCCCGAAGCAGGAACAGTCGCTGCCGGGGGCCGCGTGGAAGATGGACCCGAAGCCGGACCACGGCGAGGAGAGCTACGTCGGCAAGGGTCGGCTCGAGGGCTTCCGCGGCATCGTGACCGGGGCGGACTCCGGCATCGGCCGCGCCGCCGCGATCGCGCTGTCCCGCGAGGGCGCCGACCTCGTCCTGTCCTACCTGCCGGACGAGCAGGAGGACGCCGAGGAGGTCCGTGACCTGCTCGAGGGCGAGGGCCGCAAGGCCGTGCTGTTCCCGGGTGACATCTCCGACGAGCAGTACTGCATCGACCTCGTGCAGAAGGGCGTCGACGAGCTCGGCGGCCTCGACACGCTCGTGATGGTCGCGGGCCGGATGGACAGCAACGACGACATCCTCACCCTCGAGACGTCGATGTTCGACTCGACCTTCAAGACGAACATCTACTCGCTGTTCTGGCTGACGAAGGCCGCCGTGCCGCACCTCGAGCCCGGCTCGACGATCGTCACGACGGGCTCGATCCAGGCATCGACCCCGTCGCCGGACAAGATCGACTACGCGGTGTCGAAGGGCGCGATCAAGCTCTTCACCGAGGCCGTCGCCCAGCAACTCGCACCGAAGGGCATCCGGGTCAACTCGGTCGCGCCCGGTCCGGTGTGGACCCCGCTGCAGCCGGGCTCCGACGACGCCGAGACCGTCTCGACCTTCGGGCAGCAGTCGCCCTTCGGCCGACCGGGTCAGCCGGCCGAGCTCGGTGCGGCGTACGTCCACCTCGTCAGTCCAGAATCGAGCTACCAGTCCGGGTCGACGATCACGATCGCCGGCGGCACCCCCGCCTTCTGACGGTCGTCGCACCCGGCCAGCACTGCGAAGGAGCACACGATGAGCAACGACAGCACGGCGCACGACCCCGAGGGCACGCCGAAGGCGGACGGCCTGGGCGACGACGGCACGGTCCCCAACGAGCCCGAGGGCCTCGCGGCCGGGTTCGTCGGCGACGCGTCGCACTTCAACCCCGAAGAGGACGACGCCGCCGAGGGTGACTCCGAGGCCTGAGCGACGCGGCGCACGCGCCGACCATGCGACGGACGGGAGGCCCGGTACCAGCTGGTACCGGGCCTCCCGTCCGTTCCGTGGTCCGTCGCGTCGGCGACGTCCACCGCTCAGTGGTGCGCGTGCACCTTCGCGTGCCCCAGCCCGCGGCGCATCAGCGCCCGGTTCACCGGCGTCGTGACCACGAAGGCGATCGCGAGCGACAGCGCCAGGGCGCCCCAGAACAGCCACTGGTCGAGCCCCGCGTCGAGCGCCCCCGGGATCGCGACGACCACGGTGTTGTCGACGACCTCCATGACGGCGATGGACACCGTGTCCGCGGCGAGCGCCACCCGGAGCGCCGCGCCGAGCGACAGCCCGGACCGGAGCACACCGCGCATGGTGAGCGCGTACCCGAAGACGAAGGCCAGCACGATCGACAGCACCACCGTGCCGGCGTTGTGCAGACCGGTCGCGCTGCCCATCACCATGCCGAGGACCTCGCCGATCGCACACCCGGTCAGGCAGTGCAGCGTCGCCTGGGCGGCCGTGGACCACGTGGTCGTGGCGTGCGCGTGCCCGCTCACCGTGCGCTCCCGTCGACGGACCGGAAGCGGCGGAGGCGCAGGCTGTTCGTCAGCACGAAGACCGATGACAGTGCCATGGCGGCTCCCGCGATGACGGGGTTCATCAGGCCGGCCATCGCGAGCGGGATCGCGGCGACGTTGTAGGCGAAGGCCCAGAACAGGTTCGTGCGGATCGTCCGGAGGGTCCGGCGGGCGAGCCGGACGGCGTCGACCGCTGCCCGGAGGTCGGCGCGCACGAGGGTGATGTCCGCGGCCTCGACCGCGGCGTCGGTCCCGGTGCCCATGGCGATGCCGAGGTCGGCAGCGGCGAGCGCCGCCGCGTCGTTCACCCCGTCGCCGACCATCGCGACCGTCCGGCCCGCGGCCTGCAGCTCGGTGACGATGCGGTACTTGTCCTCCGGTCGGACGCCGGCGGTGACGCGGGTGATGCCGACCTGTGCGGCGACGCTCCGGGCGACCCCGTCGGCGTCACCGGTGAGGAGCATGGTCTCGAGACCGAGGTCGTGCAGGTGCCCGACGGCTTCGGCGGCACCGGGCGCGACCGTGTCGGCGACGACGACGAGGCCGCGGACCCGACCGTCCCAGGCGACGGCGACCGACGTCCGACCGGACCGCTCGGCATCGGCGGCCGCGGTGGCGAGCGCGCCGGGCATCGGGACGGACCACGCGTCACGCAGCCAGGTCGGCCGCCCGACGAGCACGAGGACGCCGTCGACGACGGCCTGCACGCCCAGACCCGCGGTGGACGTGAACGCCTCCGGCCTGCCCACGTCGGGGACCGCGGCGACCAGGGCCCGGGCGATGGGGTGCTCGGACCCGGACTCGGCGGCGGCTCCGGCGCGGAGGACCGCGTCGGGGTCCTCGCCGTCGGCCGGCAACACCTCGGTGACCCGCATGGTGCCGGTGGTGACGGTTCCGGTCTTGTCGAGCAGCACGGTGTCGATCCGCCGCGTGGCCTCGAGGACCTGCGGCCCGCGGATGAGGATGCCGAGCTGCGAGCCGCGACCGGTGCCGACGAGCAGCGCGGTCGGGGTCGCGAGGCCGAGCGCGCACGGGCAGGCGATGACGAGCGTGGCGACGGCGGCGGTGAGGGCGGCCTCGACGTCGCCGGTGAGCAGGAGCCAGCCGACGAGGGTGAGCGCGGCGAGCCCGAGCACGACGGGGACGAACACGCCGGAGACGCGGTCGGCGAGCCGTTGGACGTCGGCCTTGCCGGTCTGCGCCTCGGTCACGAGCTTGCCGATCCGCGCGAGCTCGGTGTCGGCACCGACGCGGACGGTCTGCACGGTGAGCATGCCGCCGACGTTCACGGTCGCGCCGGTGACGGGGGCACCGGGTCCGACCTCGACGGGGACGCTCTCCCCGGTCATGACGCTCGTGTCGACGGCGCTCGTGCCCGCGACGACGGTGCCGTCGGTGGCGATGCGCTCCCCCGGGCGGACGACGAACCGGTCGCCGACACGGAGCGACCCGACCGGCACCTCGACCTCCCGGCCGTCGCGGAGCACCCGTGCGGTGCTCGCGCCGAGTGCCAGGAGCGCACGGAGCGCCGCGCTGGACCGGGTCTTCGCGCGGCCCTCGGCGTACCGGCCGGCGAGCAGGAACACCGTCACGGCGGCGGCGACCTCGAGGTACGGCTCCGGGGCGGCACCCCGGGGCGCCGTGAACGCGAAGGCCATGTGCATGTCGGGTCCACCGGCGCCGCCGAACACCAGCGCCCAGACCGACCAAAGCCCGGCGGCGACGACGCCGAGGCTGACGAGCGTGTCCATCGTCGCCGAACCGTGCCGGGCGTTCAGCGCAGCCGCACGGTGGAACGGCCAGGCGCCCCAGGTCGCGACCGGGGCGGCGAGCACGAGTGCGACCCACTGCCACCAGGGGAACTGCAGCGCGGGCACCATCGACAGCGCGACGACCGGGACCGCGAGCACGGTGGAGACGACCAGGCGACGCCGGAGCGGGGCGAGCGCGTCGCCGTCGGGCTGCTCGGGCTCCGGCAGCCGCGCGCCGTACCCGGCCTGCTCGACCGTCGTGATGGCGTCGTCGACCGCGGTGCCGTCCGGCAGCGAGACCGTGGCGGTCTCGGTGGCGTAGTTCACGGTGGCCGAGACACCCGGCATCCTGTTGAGCTTCCGCTCGATGCGGTTCGCACACGAGGCACAGGTCATGCCCTCGATCGCGAGCTCGACCGGGGTGCCCGTGGTCGTGCCCGCCATCAGCGCGCGACCAGGGTGTAGCCCGCCTCGTCGATCGCGGCGTCGACGGCGTCGTGGTCGAGGGGTCCGGTGCTCGTCACGGTGGCGGTGGACCGGCCGCCGGCCACCAGGTCGACCCGGACGTCGGTGACCCCTGGGAGCTCGCGGAACGCCTCGTCGACGCTCATCACGCAGTGGTCGCAGGTCATGCCGTCGATGCCGTAGGTGGCGGTCTGCTGGTCGGTCATGCGGTCCTCCTCGTCGTGCGCCCCGGACCGGGCGGATACCCTAGGGGGGTACCACTACCGTAACGCCGACGAGGAGGATCTGTTCCCGATGCCCGAACCCACCGCATCCGACACGACCGAGCACCAGCACCACGGCTACATCTCCGCGAAGGACGACTACCTCACGCGGCTGCGGCGGATCGAGGGCCAGGCGCGCGGACTCCAGCGGATGGTCGAGGGCGAGGGGTACTGCATCGACATCCTCACGCAGGTGTCCGCGATGACGAAGGCACTGCAGGCGGTGTCGATGGGCCTGCTCGAGGACCACCTGCGCCACTGCGTCACGGACGCGGTCGCCCATGGCGGACCGGCTGCGGAGGAGAAGATCCAGGAGGCGACCCTGGCCATCAAGCGCCTCCTCCGGTCATGACGACCACTTTCCGTGTACTGCTGGGTTCTCCCACCAAACCGACTGCTGGTCCACTCCGAATGTCCTGCGAGGCGCATGGCAACCGACCGCGTCGACTCCTGACGAAAGGTTCCTTCATGACCACCAACGCATCGACCCGCACCGACCACGGCTACGGCCGGACGCTCACGCAGAAGGGCGCGCTGGTCTTCGGCGTCGTCTTCCTCATCGTCGGCATCGCCGGCTTCATCCCCGGCCTGACCATGGACATGGGCAGCATGATGGCCGCCGGCAATGACTCGAACGCGCAGCTCCTGGGCCTGTTCCAGGTGTCCGTCCTGCACAACATCGTCCACCTGCTGTTCGGCATCGTCGGCCTGATCGCCGCGCGCTCGTTCGGCTTCTCGCGCCAGTACCTGCTCGTCGGCGGCATCATCTACGCCGTGCTCTTCATCTACGGCCTCTTCACCGCCGGCATGTCCAGCGCCGCGAACTTCGTGCCGCTGAACAGCGCCGACAACGTGCTGCACCTGATCCTCGCCGTCGCGATGATCATCCTCGGCATCGTCCTCCCGCGCTCCGGGGCCCGCACCGCCCGCTGACCCCAGCGTCGGACGCACCCCACCAGCAGCATCGACAGAGCCCCCGGGTCACCCCGGGGGCTCTGTCGTGTCCGCGGCCGCTCAGCCCTGCGGCGGCGTGTACAGCTGCAGGTCGTTGCCCTCGCTGTCCTTGAACGGGATGATCTTGCCCCACGGGTGCTCGCTGATCTCGCCCTGGATGTCCGCGCCGCGGCTCCGCAGCGCGGCGACCTCGTCCTCGATGCTGCCGTCGGGCTGGAACGAGACGACCGCGCCGCCGGAACTCGACCCGCCGGCCGACTCGCGCCCGTTGAGGCCGATCATGAGCCCACCGGCATCGATCTCGCTCCAGTCCTCCGACTGGTCCTGCACGGTGAGACCGAGGGTGTCACGGTAGAACGCGACCGCGCGCGCCATGTCGCTGACCGGGACCCAGACTGCTGCGACTCCACTTGCCATGGTGTTTCCTCTCGTCGTGGTGTGCCCTGGACGGTAGGCCGCGCCGTGCCGAGGACACCCAGTCCGGCGGCGCTCCGGGGTACGTCCAGGCCCCGCGGCGCAGGCTCGGTCGGGACACCGTCGGACGGCCGGTGGTGCAGTGGAGGAGGGGTCGCCGATGACCGAGATCGTGCACGTCGTGCTGGTGGAGTGGGACACGGAGGACACTGCCGTGCCGGAACGGGCGACGGCGCTCGCACACGAGCACCTGCCCGGCATCGACGGCGTGGTGTCCGTCGAGACCGGCCCGAGCGTCAGCCCCGAGGGGCTCGAGGGCGGCTTCGACTGGATGCTCGTCGTCAGGTTCCGGGACGCCGCTGCGCGGGACGCCTACCTGCCGCACCCGGCGCACCAGCCGGTCGCCGACCACATCGGCGCGCACAACGCGCGAGTGGTCGTGTTCGACGTGGCTGCCTGACGGACGGGAGGCCCGTGGCACGCTCACCACGGGCCTCCCGTCCGGCGCACGCCCGGTCAGGCGGTTCGGAAGCGGTCCGGTCGTGCCTCGAACCAGCGGATGAGCTCGCGGAGCGCCGGCGAGGCCACCGACGGGACGGTGCCCGGCGCAGGCGACTCGGTCGAGACGGCCTCGACGTCCTCGAAGGTCGAACGGTACCCGGGCACGTCGTCGAGGTCGGCCTCGGACGTCGGCGCGAACGCCATCGTCCACCCGGGGAACTGTCGCTCCTCGATGAGCTCCTCGACCAGCATGGTGACCTTCGTGTGCCGCGGGTCGGTCTTGATCGTCGCCATCTTCCCGCGGACGGCTGCGTCGGGACCCTCGAGCAGCTGCAGGAAGTAGCCGTTCCGGAACAGCAGCATGCCGGTGACGTCGTTCCGCTCGTTCGCGTCCCGGCTCTGCGTGAGCAGGTCCGCGAGGGCATCGTCATTAAACGTGTCCGTCGCGACGCTCGAGTAGATCAACGACAGCATCTGGGCACCGCTTCCGATCGACCGGCCCGGCACACCCGTGGTGGACGGGCGAGGAACCGGATGCCAGCGAACTCCGGCACGGCTGGGAGGACCGTCCCGCTGTCCACTCAGGGACGGTCAGGCCGGCGCCGGCGTCAGGGTCGGCCGTCCTCCGCGTCCACGACGCCCGGGGTCGGGGTCGTGCCGGTGAAGTCGTCGCGCATCGTGCCGACGCCGCGCTGCGGGTGCGCCCGGTCGAGGTGCTTCGCGCGCGAGGCCTTCCGCGGCTCGGGGTCGGTGTGCATCGCGGTGTTCCGGTCGTCCTGCAGCGCGGACTGCACCTCGCCCTCGCGGTTGAACGACCACATGAGCATCGGGTCGCCGACGGGCAGCGGGTCGGCCTCGTGCCCGCCCATCGGGGCGCTGTGCCAGGTGTGCCAGGTCTTGCCGTAGGAGTTGACGAGGTGCCCCATCAGCTCGGTCTCGACCGCGATCGGCAGCCCCGGGGCGACGAGCTCGCCGGAGAAGACCTCGTGGTTGTGCGGGTGCCACGACGGCTTCTCGTCCTCGGGCAGCCCGTCGAACAGCCGCTCGGAGACGATGTACTCGACGCCGATCAGGTTCGCGTCCGCGGTGTTGCCGTCGAACAGCACGCACTGGAGCATCTCGGCGTTCACGACCTTGCAGTAGTGGTGGGCCTCCATCTGCACGTCGGGCTCGCCCTTGACGCAGTGGAAGCCGACGACGTAGACGTCGAACCCCTTGAGCGGGTCCGTCGGCTGCAGCAGGTCGGCGCCACGGTCGAGCAGGGCCAGGCGGAACCCCCGGTCCGCGCCCGGTGGGGTGACGCCGGTGGCACGGGCCGGGACCGCGGGGTTCCGCGGCACGGGTCAGCCCTCCTCGGGCTCGGCTGGCTCCCCGCCGGAGTCCACGTCACTGTCCTGCTGCGGGTCCTGCGTGGCGTTCCCCGAGGCGGAGCCGTCGGGCAACTCCTCGGTGTGCCGGGCCTCCGCGTCGGAGATGTCGTCCGGGCCGGTTCCGTTCGTCGTGTCGCTCATGGACGCGACCGTACGCGGTGGCCGTCCTCGCCGGCTCAGGCCGGGAGGCCCGCCCGCGCGGCCGCGACGGCCCGCCCCCGGTCCGTGGTCGGGAAGCGCTCGATGAGCGCCACGAGTTCCGGAGCCGGGACGTTCGCCCCGAAGGCCTCGGCGTGCGGTTCGAGCGCCACGCTGTCGCTGAGCGAGCCCGCGGCGACGGCGTCGAAGCCGAGCTCGTCGACGAGCGCCGCGACGGCCGCCACGGCCGCCTCGTCGTCGCCCGCGACGGCGATCGCCTTCCGCTCGGGGTCGCCCGCGGGACGCGCGCCGGCGTCGAGGTCGTGGTACCCCATGTGGTTGAACGCCTTGACGACGGTGGCTCCCGACAGGTGCTGCTGCACGAGCGCACTCGTCGACACGCGGCCGTCCTCGAGGTCGGGGCGGTGCCCGTCGACCTCCCACCAGTGGTTCATCGCGTCGATGACGACCTTGCCGCGGAGCCGCTCCGCGGCGATCGTGTCGAGGCGTCCGAGCGGCAGGGCGAGCACGACGACGTCGGCCTGGTCGACGGCGTCGGCGGCGCGCACCGCCTCGGTCCCGGGCGCCACGACGGACAGGATCAGGCGGATGCGGTCCGGGTCGCCCGAACCCGCGACGAGGACGCGGTGGCCGGTGCCGACGAGCAGGCGGCCGAGGACCGTCCCGAGCTTCCCGGCGCCGAGGACCGCGACGGTCCGGAACGGGGAGGTACCGGTGGTGTCCGTGCCGGTCATGCTGCGGCCTCCTGGCGATCGGTGTCGCCGCGGTCGGTGTCGCCGCGGTCGGCGAGCAGTTCGCGCACTCGCGGGACGACGACGCCGCCGTACAGCTCGACGGCGCGGGTGCGGGCCCGCATCGACTGGCCGCCGGAGGTGTAGATCATGTCGAAGCGGCCGACGCCCATCGTGTCGACGGCGTGGGCGATCCGCTGCGCGACGGTCTCCGGCGAGCCGATGTACATCGAGCCGGTGGCGACCTCGCGGTCGAACTCGGCGCGCGTCACCGGCGGCCACCCGCGCAGGGCCCCGATCCGGTCGCGGACGACCCGGTAGTGCGGCCAGAACAGCTCTGTGGCCTTCTCGTCCGTGTCGGCGACGAAGCCGGGCGAGTGCATGCCGACCGGGTGCGCCGTCGTGCCGAACTGCTCGGCGGCCCGGCGGTACAGGTCGAGGTACGGCGCGAAGCGCTCGGGCTGCCCGCCGATGATCGCGAGCATGAGCGGGAACCCGTACTGCGCGGTCCGGACGACCGACTGCGGGGACCCGCCGACGCCGACCCAGGTGCGCAGGCCGTGCTCGGTCTTCGGGAAGACGTCGGCGTCGACGAGCGACGCGCGGGTCGTCCCGCTCCAGGTGACGGGCTCCTCGCGCAGGAGCTGCGCGAACAGCTCGATCTTCTCCTCGAACAGGACGTCGTAGTCGGCCAGGTCGTGGCCGAACAACGGGAAGGACTCGGTGAAGGACCCGCGGCCGAGGATCACCTCGGCCCGACCACCGGACAGCGCGTCGACCGTCGCGAAGCGTTGGAACACGCGGACGGGATCGTCGGAGGACAGGACCGTGACGCCCGACCCGAGGCGGATGCGCTTCGTCACCGTGGCGAGACCGGCGAGCACGGTCTCGGGGGAGGACACGGAGTACTCGGGCCGGTGGTGCTCCCCGACCGTGAAGACGTCGACGCCGAGTTCGTCGGCGATGACGGCCTCGTCGACGAGCTGCCGGATCGACCGGGCGTGGCTGACGAACGCGCCGTCGTCGTCCGTGGGGACGTCGCCGAACGTGTCGAGGCCGAAGGTGATGTCGGGCATGGTGCCTCATTCCGTTGTCGCTTCAACCAAGTGATTGACGCGTCAATCATGTGCCGCTACCGTCGGGGAGTCAAGAGGAGGCCGCATGGGTGATGACGGACAGCAGACGCGGGGCCGGCGATCGCCGACCGTCGACGAACTGGCGACCTGGCGCGACTACGTCGAGACGTCGGAAGCGGTCCGCCGTGCGCTCGCCGCGGCGCTCCAGTCCGCGTCCGGGATCTCCGACGGCGACTACCGCGTGATGCTCGCGTTGAGCGAGGCGCCGGAGCGCACGCGCCGCTCCGCAGAGCTCGCCGACGAGGTCGGGTGGGAACGCAGCCGGCTCTCGCACCACCTCCGGCGGATGGAGGAACGCGGCCTCGTCACCCGCGACCGGGTCGGACCGGACGCCCGCGGCACCGCCGTGACCCTGAGCGCCGAGGGCGTCCGGCTCTACCGGAGCTCCTCGGCCGCCCACCTCCGCGCGGTCCGACAGGTCTTCGTCGACGCCTTCACGCCCGAGGAGCTCGCCGCGGTCCGCGTCGTGACCGGGGCCCTCCGCCGCCACCAGGCCGCGGGCCTCCCGGACCAGGCCCGGGCCGACCGGACCTGACCCGTCCGGTCACACTCGCCGCGGGTCAGGCGTCGCGACGCCCGGTGCGGAGGCCCGGGAACTGCTCGTCGCGCCACTCCCCCTCGAGCTGCGGGCCGCCGAACGCCTCCTGTTCGCGGGCGCGCAGTTCGACGCGGCGGATCTTGCCCGACACGGTCTTCGGCAGCGCACCGAACTCCACCCGTCGGACGCGCTGCCAGGCCGGCATCGCGGAGCGGGCGTGCGCCAGGATGTCCCGCGCGGTCTCGGCGGTGGGCTCCCACCCGGACGCGAGCGTGACGTACGCCTTCACCACGGTCAGGCGTTCCTCGTGCGGCGCCGGGACGACCGCGGACTCGGCGACCGCGGGGTGCTGGAGCAGCGCGCTCTCCACCTCGAACGGCGAGACCTTGTAGTCCGAGGACTTGAACACGTCGTCGGTACGGCCGACGAAGGTCAGCGAACCGTCCTCGTGCCGGGTGGCGACGTCACCGGTGTGGAAGAAGCCGTCGCGGAGCGCGTCGTCGGTCCGCTCGGGCGCTCCGAGGTACCCGGCCATGAGGTTCACCGGTGTCGTCGTCAGGTCGAGGCAGACCTCGCCCTCGCTGGCGCCCGCTTCACCCGTCACCGGGTCGAGGAGCGTGATCGCGACTCCCGGCAGCCCGTGGCCCATCGCCCCGGGCCGCACGGTGTCGCCCGGGGAGTTGCCGACGATCGCGGTGGTCTCGGTCTGGCCGTAGCCGTCGCGGATCGTGCGGCCCCAGGACTCCTCGACCAGCCGGATGACCTCGGGGTTGAGGGGCTCGCCGGCCGAGACGACCTCGCGGAGGGCGGTCGGCCGGCTGCCGAGGTCGGCCTGGATGAGCAGGCGCCACACGGTCGGCGGGGCGCAGAAGGACGTGACCTGGGCCCGCTCGAGCTGGTGCAGCAGGCCCACCGGGTCGAAGCGCTCCTGGTTGTACACGAACACCGTGGCCTCGGCGATCCACGGCGCGAAGAAGCAGCTCCACGCGTGCTTGCCCCATCCCGGCGAACTGATCGCCAGGTGGACGTCGCCGGGCTCGAGCCCGATCCAGTACATGGTCGTCAGGTGCCCCACGGGGTAGGACGTCTGCGTGTGCACGACCATCTTCGGCTTGTCCGTGGTCCCGGAGGTGAAGTACACCAGGCACGGGTCCGTGGCCGCGGTCACCACCTCGGGCTTCCACTCCCCCGCGGGTGCGGGTTCGCCGAGGTCGCTCGGGTACGTCGTCCAGCCGTCCACGGTGCCGCCGACCACGATGCGGGTGAAGTCCCCCGTCAGGTCCGCGTACTTCGGCGTCTCGCGCAGCGTGGTGACGACGTGCGCGACCTGGCCGCGGTCGATGCGGTCCTGCAGGTCCGCGGCGCCGAGCATCGTCGACGTCGGGAGGATCACCGCGCCGGCCTTCATGACGGCGAGCATCGACTCCCAGAGCTCGAGCTGGTTGTCGAGCATGAGCAGCACGTGGTCGCCCTTCGCGACGCCGAGGTCGTGGAACCGTGCCGCGAGCCGGTCGGAACGGGCGGACATCTCCGCGTAGGTGGTGCGCGACTCGCGCCCGTCCTCCTCGACGATGACCAGGGCGTCCCGGTCGTTGCCCGCCGCGATGACGTCGAACCAGTCGATCGCCCAGTTGAACGTGGCACCGACGTCCGGCCACCGGAACGTCTCGCGCGCCGCAGCGCTGTCGGTGCGGGCGGCGATGAGGGCGTCTCTGGCGGCGCGGAGGGCGGCGGCGGGTTCGGTGCGCATGTACCGACCTTGCCCCATCGAGGTGGGTCCGCGCACGGCCGACGCCCAACTACCACAGCATGGAGAAGCGATCAACCCCTCGCGGGGATGATTCCCGGTCCGTAACGTGCTCATGGAGGCACCGAACGTGTGCTGCTCGCTTCCGATGCGGGGCCGCCCGGGCCAGCACGACACCATGAGCGAGAGGATCGGACCGACGATGACACTGATCGACGAACGGCCCGGCCTGACGGGCACCGCCCCTCGCAGCACCGTCCGCATCGAGGCCATGGGGCATGCACCCGACGCAGCGGTCCTCGACCTCAGCGGGTTCTACGCCGGGCGGCAGTGGTCCGCCCGAGCGACCGAGCAGCCCTTCCGCTACCGCTACACCGCGGTCGGCGACGCCGACCTGACGCTCCGTCGGGCGCAGGTCTCCGGGTTCCTCCGCGGAGCCATCCCGGCGTCCGACGAGTACATCGTCCAGTGGCTCACCGCGGGGCAGGGCGTCCCCGACGTCCTGCAGGACCGCGTGCCGATGACCGGTGACGTGCCGATGCTCTTCCCGACCTGTCGGGACTTCGTGTTCGAGTACCAGGACTACGACCAGCGCGTCGTGCACCTGTCCCGACGGGTCGTGCACGAAGTCGCTGACGAGCAGTTCCACACCGGGCAGGTCGCGGACCTCGGCCTCGACCACCTGCGCACCCTCGACCCGGCCGCCGTGGCGCAGTGGAAGAACAGCCTGGCGCTGCTCTCCCGCGAGCTGCGGACGGGCGGCGTCGACTCCCTCCTCTGGCACACCCTCGTCCGCGGGACCGCAGGTGCGTTCCTCCGGATGTACCCGCCGACCGTGACCACGTTGCCGCCGGCCGTGCTCCTGCCCCGACGCGCACGCCTCCGCGCCGCCGTCGAGTACGTCCACGAGCACGTCGCCGAGCCGATGAGCGTCTCGGACGTCGCCGGTGCCGCCGGGCTCAGCGTCCGGGCGACCCAGGAGGCATTCCAACGCCACCTCGGGCTGACGCCCATGCAGTACCTGTTGCAGGTGCGCCTCGAGCAGGTCCGTCGCGAGCTGCTGCAGGCCGACCCGACCACCGCTGCCGTGCAGACGATCGCCCGACGGTGGGGGTTCGCGCACCTCGGTCGCTTCTCCGCCGCGTACCGGAACGCCTACGGCGAGTACCCACGGAACACGCTGCGCCGCTGACGTCGGTCCGGACGGGCCGCGGTCAGTCGAAGTCGTAGTCCTCCGGGCGGACGTCCGGGTCCTCGTGGACCGGGCGCACCGGCCCGGCGATGTCCGCCAACCGGTGCACGTGCTCCACGAACGCGGAGTCGTCGACGTCGACACCCCGTCCGTCGTCGGGTGCCGGGCTCAGGGTGATCTGGCTCGACGGACCGATCAGCAGGGTCTCGACGACCGGCAGTCCCTGCTCGTCGACCGTCGGGACGTCCAGGGTGTCGGTCTTCCGGTTCGCCCCGAGCACCGCCGCGTAGTGGATGACGGCGTCGGCTGCGTCGTCGCTCGTCCGGATCGCCCGACCTGCGTACTGGATGTCCTTCATCCGCCCAGTCAACGCGCGACGCGTGCGGCGGGGCTCAGGTCCTCCACGAGACGCAACCGCCCGGCCGACGCGGCATCCGCTCGGATGGAACAGACGGAGCCGTCCCTCTGTTGCACCGGGTACTGTCGCAGCCAGCGTCACGAACCACGGAGGTACCGATGACCACCACCGAGACCGCGATCCTCGCCGGCGGGTGTTTCTGGGGAGCGCAGCAGCTCCTCCGCCGCCGACCGGGAGTCCTCAGCACCCGCGTCGGCTACTCGGGCGGCGACGTGCCGAACGCCACCTACCGCAACCACGGCACGCACGCCGAGGCGGTCGAGATCGTCTTCGACCCGTCGGTGATCTCCTACCGTGAGCTCCTCGAGTTCTTCTTCCAGATCCACGACCCGTCGACGAAGAACCGCCAGGGCAACGACGTCGGCATGAGCTACCGCTCCGCCGTCTTCTTCACCTCGGACGAGCAGCGCGACGTCGCCCTCGACACCATCGCCGACGTCGACGCCTCCGGTCTGTGGCCGGGCAAGGTCGTCACCGAGGTCACCCCCGCCGGCCCCTTCTGGGAGGCCGAGGAGGAGCACCAGGACTACCTCGAGAAGATCCCGAACGGGTACACGTGCCACTTCGTGCGCCCGGGCTGGGTCCTGCCGAAGCGCAGCGAGGCGGCCGCCACGGCCTGACCGGTCGCGCCGTCACAGCCCACGGACGGGAGGCCCGGTACCAGCTGGTACCGGGCCTCCCGTCCGTCGTCGGGTCGTCGCCGTCGGCCCGGCGACCAGGCGCGTCAGCGCGGGGCGTCGCCGCCGGTGTCCTCCGCGACGTCGTGTTCGCGCTGGAGCGACTCCGGGAGTCCCATCACGAGGCGCCACCGGTTGCCCTCGGGGTCCCGCTCGTAGGAGAAGTCGTCCATCAGGAGCTCGATCATCGCGATCCCGCGGCCGGACTCGGCCATCTCCTCGGGGTCCGGCATCTCCGTGCGGAACGGCACCTGCACCTCGGCGCCGCTGTCGCTGAGCACCGCCTCGAGCGTGGTCGACGTCCGCCGCAGCGTCAGCTGGCACACCAGCCGTTCGTTCCCCTCCGCGTGCTCGATGACGTTCCCGGCGAGTTCGAGCAGCGCGGTCTCGAACCGCATCCGCTCACCCGGGCCGAGGTCGGCGTTGCGGTGCCAGAGGTCGTCCACCGAGTCGTGCACCTCGTCCACGTCGTTCGGCGGCACGACGAGCAGCACGGTGCGCTCCCATGCCGGGCCGGAGATCACCGAACCGTCAGCAGTGCCGTCAGTCACCATGCGCACATCCTCACATCTCGGTGGGGGTCTGCGGCAGTACCCCGAACGTCCTGCCCCTCTGCTCGCTCGCTCGCCGGGGCCGTCCCTGTGGGAAGATCGCGGGGTGGACGCCACTCGACGACCCGCGGCCGTCGTCATCGCCGCGATGAGTGAAGAGGTCTCGGCGTTCACGGACCTCTTCGGCGGCGGTCCGGTCCTGCGCGGCCCGACCGGTGGCCACGACGAGCACCACCTCCTCGACGTCGACGGCGCCACGGTCGCCGTCCGCCGGAGCGGCATCGGCTTCACGAACGCGACCGCAGCCGTCGCGCACGCCTTCCACGACTTCGGCCCCGGCGTCCCCGTCATCAGCGTGGGCACCGCCGGCGGCCTCGCCCGCGAGGTCCAGCTCGGCGACGTCGTCGTGGGGGACTCGTACGTCAACCTCAACGCCGACGCCACCGCCTTCGGGTACGTGCTCGGTCAGGTGCCGGGCATGCCTCCCGAGTACGGCGCCGACGCCGATCTCATCCGTCGCGCCCGCGAGGTCCCGACCGACGACGTCGTCCGCACGGCGTCGATCGGCTCGAGCGAGGTCTTCGTCACCGACGGCCGGGCCCGGGACCTCCGCCGCACCTTCCCGACGGTCGCAGCGGTGGACATGGAGTCGGCGGCCATCGCGCAGTTCGCCTCCGTGCACGCCATGCCGTTCGTGTCGATCCGCGGCATCAGCGACCTGTGCGCCCCGGACGGCGACGAGTTCCGGGAGCACCTCGACGACGCGGCGGCTCGGGCGGCGCGGGTTGCGCACGGGGTCGTCGTCGGGCTGGCGCGGGGTGCGGTGCTGCCGAGGGGCTGACGTCTGTGCACGTCGACGAGGAGGGACCTGATCACCTGGACCCCGGCACGGAGTCGCTCCACGACATCACACTCACCACGACCGGCCAGGGTGGCTCCGTCACGCGGTACATCCCGAAGGGGCCGACACCGTACGAGCAAGCCGTCCTTGACAGTCTGCATTCATCGGGGGCTCGATGAGAACACTCACCAGCCGAGCGGTTGCGACCGTCGCACTGCTCGTCGCCGTCCCGTTCCTACTCACCAGCTGCCAGCAAGGGCCGACCGTGCAACCGAACGAAGCGAAGAAGGACATCGTCGACGTCGTCGACCGAACGACGGAAGCGCTCGGCGGCGAATGGACGGTCCGACGAGGACCGGCACTCGGCAAGTGCCCGGCGACCGCGGAGACGGACGGGGTCACCTGGACCTACATCCTCGACCGCGACGAGGTCAGCGACCAGACGGCGGACCGGGCGGCGGTCAAGGACCTCTGGGACTCCTCCGGGATCACAACCTCGGACTACGAGAGCGGCGGGGCGGATCCACTCCGGAGTGTCATCGGTCACGGTGGACCGACCTGGTCGATCGAGTTCCTCATACGCTCCGACGGCTACACGGTCCATGGGGTGTCCCAGTGCGCGGACGGGGACTACAAGGAGATGCTGCGACGCGGCGAGGATGACCTTCGGTCTGCTCGCCGAGCGGCAGCCGTTCGGTGACCCGGCGACGGCTCCGAGCCGGCCCAGGGTTTCGTGCTCGTATGCGAGTGGGCATCGGGATGGGGGCAGGTACCAGACGGCGCAGCGATTCCTGCAGGGTGCCGGCTGGAGGCAGCGTTTGCGCGGACAGGACGAGCAGGATCACGCAGTCGGGAAGTTTCACGATCGACGCACGGAGCGTAGAACTCCCTAGGCCGACGGGAACGACGCTCACGTTTCAAGGATCGAAGCTTCTCGAGGTCGATCACCCGAAACCATCTGAAAAAGAGAAAACCCCCGCCGAAGCGGGGGTTTTCTGTGGCGGTACCGGTGGGATTTGAACCCATTTGCGAGCCTCCGAGCTGCCCCCACCGAGCGTCCGATCCCTGTAAACACGGGCATGGTGCCGACAGCTTGAGCCAACCGAAACCGTCCCCGGCCAGGTGGTGGTGCACCTGTCTCTTATACACATCT
>NZ_QKLB01000018.1:0-68151 GCF_003224295.1 Curtobacterium sp. MCPF17_046
CCGGCGTCGCCGCCGGGTCGCGCCCTCGCGCTGGACGGCCTCCGGACCGTCGCGATCGTCATGGTGGTCCTGTACCACCTGCACGTCCCGCAGTTCGAGGGCGGGTGGATCGGCGTCACGGTCTTCTTCGTGCTCTCCGGGTACCTCATCACCACGCTGCTCCTGCGCGAGCGGCAGCGGACCGGCACGATCCGCCTCGTGTCGTTCTGGTGGAAGCGCCTGCTCCGGCTCTACCCGGCACTCGTCGCCCTCGTCGTGGCCGGACTGCTGCTCTGGAACTGGGTCGGCGACTACAAGGGCGCGTCGCTCTCGGCGGGTTCGGCGGCGTTCATCGCCCTGACCTACACCGGGAACCTGTTCCGCTCGTTCTGGGACACCACGCAGGGGGTCTTCGCGCACACGTGGAGCCTGTCGATGGAGGAGCAGTTCTACCTGGTCTGGCCACCGGTGCTGCTGCTCCTGCTGTCGCTCGGACGTCGTCGGCGGACACTCGTCCTCGGCCTGTCCACCGTCGTCGTGGCGGCGTCGGCAGCGTCGTGGCTCAGCTACCGCACCCCCTCGGGCGGCTCGACCCCGGACGTGTACTTCTCCCCCGTGCTCGGCGTCGTGCCGCTCGCCACCGGGTGCGTACTCGCGCTGCTGCTCGACGACGAGCGGTGGCGTTCGTTCGCCTCCGGCCTGGCCGGACACGTGGGCACCTGGGCGGGCGCCGCGGCGGTGGTCGGCGTGCAGTTCTGGATCGGTGACGACTGGACCGACCACGCCTGGACCTTCGGCCTGCTCATGCCGGCCACCGGACTGGCGGCGGCGGTCCTCATCGGCGGGCTGGTCTCGGTGCGGACCCCAGTGTCCGTGGCCCTGTCCTGGTCCCCGGTCGCCTGGTTCGGACGCCGGGTGTCGTACTCCGCCTACCTCTGGCACCCGCTCGTGATCGCCCTGCTCGGCACGTTCGCGATCGGCTGGTTCGGGAACGTCTGGCTCTTCGCCGCCGCCGTCATCGTGTCCATCGGGGCGGCGTACGCGATCGAGGTCCCGGTCGAGAAGCTCCGCGCGCGTGCCCGGGAGGCCCGTCGCCTGGTCGCCGAGGACCACGCCGCCCGCAGCGCCGCGAGCTGACGCGGACCCGACAGCGGGGCCGGTCGGTCAGCGGCGACGGTCGGTCAGCGGCGTCGGTCGGTCAGCGGCGTCGGTCGGCCAGCGGCGTCGGCTGGCCTGGCGTCGCGTGTGGTTGTGGTCGATCGCCCGTCGCACGAGCGCCTGCAGTGCCGGGACGTCGACGTCGTCCCCCTCGGAGTACTTGATCGCGCGACGCTGGTTGCCACCGAGTTCGTCGTTGAACAGGCCGTCCGGGTCCTCGAGGGCCGCGCCGTACATGAAGCCGAGCTTCACGGCCGTCCTGAAGACGTTGCCGACGACGAGGATGCCGTCGAGTTCCCACACCGGAGCGCCCCGCCACTTCCAGGTCTCCTCGATCACCGGGTCGACGGCCAGGACCGCCGCACGTGCGTCGGCGAGGACCGATCCGCGCCAGTCCGCGTGCGCCGCGATCATCGCATCGATGTGCTGTGCCGGCGTCGGCTCCACTGCCGGTGTCTCGTCGGTTGCTGCCATGCGCTCACGCTAGTGGTCGGCGCCCCTCCGACGCCTGCCCGGTCGTGCAGAACGCGATTCAGCGGCGGGTGGTGCCGTCCTCGTCGAGCTCGATCTCCTCGTGCGCGACGTCCTCGGAGACCTGCTGCTGCTCGGTGACGGTCTCGGTGCCGAGGCGGACGCGCTCGACCGGGACGGTCTCCTTGTCGACCACGACGCGCTCCTCGCTGAGGGTCACCTCGTGCTCCTCGTCGGACAGGGCCGGGCCGTCGGTCGCCGCGCCGACGTTGCCGTCGGTGATCGGCTCGGTCTCGAGGCGGACCTCTTCGTGCTGCACCGGCACGGTGACGGACTGCTGTTCCGTGACGACGTGCTTGCGGAGGCGGGCACGGCCGGTCTGGACCTTCTGGGTGCCGACGTCCAGGCGCTCCTCGGACCGCGTCATCGCGTCGTCCGTGTTCGCCCCCGAGGTGTCGTGGCCGGCGCTGCGGTCGACGTCGGTGACGTCACCCGAGGCGTGACGACCGGTGACGGTGTCGCTGTCGGCGACACCGGTGGCGTCGGCGGTCGTGTCGTAGCCCGCGGCACCGGCGGTGCGGTCATCTGTCGCGGTGGTCGTGTCACCGGTGGTGTGGGCGGCTGCCGGATCGGTCGGCGTCAGGTCCGGGTCCACGCCGACGGTGTCGTCGTCCGTGCGGGTACCGGTGGTCGCGCCCGTGGAGCTGCCGAGGCCGTAGTGGTCGAAGATGCGGTCCTGCTCGTCGTCGCTGAGGTCGCCGTCGGCGTCGATGCGCGGTGCGTCCTTGATGCGGTCCTTGTCGTACGCGACGCGGAGCTCGTCACCGGTCAGGTCGGCGCCCTCGAGGGGGACGAACGACTCCGACGTGCCGAAGAGGCCGGTGGAGACGCTGGCGAACAGCGGGTGTCCGTCGGTGTTGTCGACGTAGACCTGCTTGACGGTGCCGACCTTCTGGCCGTCCGGGTCGATGACCTTGGCGTCGAAGACGCTGTTGATGTTGTTCGTGTCGATCATGGTCGTTCCCTTCGTCGTGCGGTGGTGTGTCAGGTGGGTTCGTG
This sequence comes from Curtobacterium sp. MCPF17_046, assembly GCF_003224295.1. Taxonomy (NCBI): domain Bacteria; kingdom Bacillati; phylum Actinomycetota; class Actinomycetes; order Micrococcales; family Microbacteriaceae; genus Curtobacterium; species Curtobacterium sp. MCPF17_046. The sequence goes on from NZ_QKLB01000018.1 coordinate 2,668, forward strand.
GGGGCAGAGCGCCCGGGGCGGTGCCTCGGCTCAGCGGCCGAGACCGACGCGGTCGACCTTGCGGTGGTACCGCATGCCCGTGAGGCCGCCGAGGACCGCGCCGACCAGGCTGATGACGGCGACGACGATCACGGTGATGATCCCGGTCACGGTGAGCGTGCCCTCGTCGACCGGGATCCGCGGGAAGCTGTTGAGGTTCCCGAGGACGTTGAACTGGCTGCCCGCGACGGCGGTGATGATCGCCACGACGATCGCGATGACGACCGCCCAGATCCAGACGGCGATGCCCTGCTTGGCACCGGAGAACCGGGCCATGCGGCCGGCGACGTAGCCGCCGGCGTAGTAGGCGACGAACAGGATCACGGCGAGTGCGATGGCGCCGACGATGCCGACGACGTCGCCGTTCTGCGTCACGTCCTTCGCAGTGTCGTCGACGTCGCCGCCGTTCTGGCCGAGGCCGACGCCCGCGCCGACGGCGGTGAGGAGGGCCGTCAGGATGACCGCGGTGCCGGTGGCGGTGAGCCAGCCGAAGAACGCCGAGCCCCACTTGAAGCCGGCGAACTCCTCCTTCTCGCGTTCGAGGACGGTCTCACGCTGGGTCGCACCGCGCTCGGCGCGTCCGGCAGCACCCGCAGCGACGCCGTCGTTCCGTGCGTGGTCGCGTCCGTCGTTCCGGTCGTCACCGGGAGCGGCGACCGCGTGAGCGGCGTCGCCGTCGTGGTGCGTCTCGTCACGACCCGTGCCGTCGTGCGCGCCGGTGCCGCGGACGGGCCGGGTGTCGTCGTCGGGTGTGCTCATGGGTGCCTCCTGGCGGTGGTGCTCGTGCTGGTGGTCGATCCGCCCGGAACGGAACTCGGGTGCGCCCGTGAGGGCTGGCAGATCCGGCACCTGATGCGGTTCGCGGACAGTCGGGAACCGGTCGGTCAGGAGCCCGCGGACTCCTCGACCGTCACGTGCCGGACGCTCCGCGTGGCGGCCGCTGCCACGGTGGCGAGGACGATGAGCGCGGCGCACCCGAGCAGGGTCGGCACCGTTCCCACGGTGTGCGCGAGCGGTCCGACGAGCGCTTCGCCGACGGGCACCGCGACGACCGAACCGACCGCGTCGTACGAGTACACGCGGGCGAGGACGTCGCGCGGCACGTTCGTCTGCAGGGACTGGTCCCAGGCGATGGAGAACACCTCGATCGCGACGCCGGCGGCGGCGAAGGCGACGACACGGCGTCATGGTGACACTCGCGAGACGGCACCGTCAAAGGGCTCTTTGGGGGTCGTGGTGGCGTTCCCGGCAACCGGTGGTCCGGCCGTGCGTAGGCTCGGCCCGTGACCACGGACACCACGGACGTCCTCGTCGTCGGCGGCGGACCGGTCGGCCTCTTCCTCGGCGCGCTCCTGGTGGCCAGGGGAACCGCCGTGCAGGTCTGGGAGCGCCGGACCACCGACCCGGTCGGCTCGCGGGCGATCGGGATCCACCCGCCGTCGCTCGACGCGTTCGCCGAGGTCGGGTTGGCCGACACGGTGCTCGCGGAGGCGGTCCTCGTGCGGACCGGGGTGGCCCGGAGTCGCGGTCGGGTCCTCGGCACGCTGTCGTTCGACGGCGCGTCCGACACGCACCCGTACGTGGCGACGCTCGACCAGCACCGGACCGAGGTGCTCCTCCGCGACCGGCTCGATGCCGGTGCACCCGGAGCACTCCGGACCGGCACCGCACTCGTCGGGCTCACCCGGCACCGCGACCACGTGGACGCGACCGGCACCGACCGCGACGGCCGACCGGTCGAGATCCGCGCGTCCTTCGTCGTCGGCGCGGACGGCGCCCGGAGCCTGGTCCGCGACCTGCTCGGCATCGGGACGACCGGCCGGGACTACCCGGACCGCTACGTGATGGGCGACTTCGCCGACCCCGAGGACGCGGACGCCCGTTCGGCCGCCCTCGTCGACGTCGGCGCGGCGGGCGTGGTCGAGTCCTTCCCGCTCCCCGACGGCCGCCGACGGTACGTCGTGCTCCTCCCCCGGGACGACGCCCTGGCGGACCCAGCCGTCCCCGCGGCCGCAGCCGACGCGCCGGAGGCGGACCGGGCCTCCCGGCTGGCGGCGATCGTGCGGAACCGCACGGGTGTCGCGCCGGACCCCGCCACCTGCTCGATGCTCAGCGCCTTCCGCGTGCGTCGCCGCACCGCGGACCGCGTCGGACTCGGCCGGGTGGTCCTGGTCGGCGACGCGGCCCACGAGATCAGCCCGATCGGTGGACAGGGCATGAACCTCGGGTGGCTGGACGCGGCCGACCTGGCACCGGTCCTCGCCGACGCGGTGCGCACCGGTGCGGCCGGACCATGGCCGGTCTACGCGCGCCGGCGGCAGGCCGCCGCACGACGGGCCGGACGGCAGGCGGAGGCGAACATGGCCCTCGGCCGCGCGGTCCCCGACGTGGTCGGCGTCGGCCGGGAGGCGCTGCTCCGGTCCGTCCTGGCGCTCCCGACCGCGCGTGCCCTGGCCCGGCTGTACGCGATGGCCTGGGCGTAGTCGACCTCCCGTCCGTCCGACGGGCCTGCGAGACGGGTCCGTCCGAGCGGAACGCCGCCGAGTGGTCGGGACGCCGCGGGAGGTGGCGGCGTCTCGGAGCCATCGAGGCGTCCCGAGCAGACGCCGCCGTCAGGCGGTGACCGTGTGCGGGTAGGCGGCCGCGCGGCCCTGGAAGGCGAGGATCGCCTCGTTGCGGACCTGCCCGTGCTCGATCTCGATCGCCCGACGGATCGTGTCCGACTCCGCCCACGCCGACGGACCCGACATCACCGTCCGGAGGAACGGCATCAGCGCCTCGCTGATCTCCCACGTCGACGAGTTCCAGAGCAGTGACGGGCTGTGGTCGACGGCGTAGTAGTTCGTCGACCCGCCGACGGTGACCATGGGCTCGGCGAACGACGTCGGCCGTGCCCAGTTGAAGCCCATCCCCTCGTCGATCGAGACGTCGACGACCAGGCTCCCCGGGCGGAAGGCCTCGAGGTCCTCGGTGCGGAGGTAGGTCAGGGGCGCGTTCGGGTCCTGGAGGGTGCAGTTCACGACGATGTCGTTCCGCGCCAGGTACGGCGCGAGCGGGACCGAGCCGTCCCGGGTCCGGACCGTGCTGCCCGTCGGCGCGTCCTCGTCGTGCTCGATCTGCAGGATGTCGACGGACGGGATCGGCGACCCGACGGCGGCGATGTCGCGGTTCGTGAGGACGCGGACGTCGTGGATGCCGTGGGCGTTGAGGGCGGTGACGGCCCCACGGGCGGTGGCACCGAAACCGATGACGACGGCGGTGAGCCGACGCCCGTAGTCCCCGGTGGAGCCGCAGAGCTGCAGCGCGTGGATCACCGAGCAGTACCCGGCGAGCTCGTTGTTCTTGTGGAAGACGTGCAGGCCGAAGCCGCCGTCGGCCCGCCAGTGGTTCATCGCCTCCCAGGCGATCAGGGTCAGGCGCTTCTCGATCGCGAGCTGCGTCAGCGCCTGGTCCTGCACGCAGTGCGGCCACCCCCAGAGCACCTGGCCGTCCCGCAGGTCGGCGAGGTCCGGTGCCTGGGGCTTCGGCAGGAGCACGACGTCTGTGGTGGCGATGATCTCCGCACGCGTGGCCATCGCTCCGACGAGGGGTTCGAGCTGTTCGTCCGGGACGCCGAAGCGATCGCCGTACCCGCGCTCGAGGACCATCCTGGCGCGGAGGTCGGGGTCGATGCGTTCGACGTGTGCGGGGTGGATCGGCAGGCGACGTTCGTCGGCCTTCCGGGAGACAGCCAGCACCCCGAGCCGGAGCAGGTGGGGTGTCGGCGTGGTTTCGGTCATGGTGCACTGTACGGCCCGCACGGTCGAGGGCCCCGCGCACCCGGTTGCGGGGATGCCCTTCACTCCGCCGCGGTGAGAGCAGCCAGCGCGCGCTCCAGGTGGCGCCGACCCGCGTCGTCCAACGGTGCGAAGAGCTCGTCGAGCACGTGGACCGCGATCGCGTGGCCGTCGTCGAGCGCTGCGCGGCCGGCGTCCGTCAGGGTGTGCACGAGACGGCGCCCGAGTCCCGCCGACCGTTCGATGAGGCCGCGTTCGACGAGCCGTGTCGCGAGCGTGCCGAACGCCTGGTCGCTCTGGAACGTGGCGACGGCGAGGTCGTGGCCGGAGGCTCCGGGCATCCGGTCGACCGCACGGAGCGCGTCCCACTGCACGAGGCTGACCCCGACGTCGCGGAGCGCAGCGTCCATCGTCCGGTGGTTCCGGTACTGCGCCCGCTTGAGCATCTGTCCGAGCAGTTCGAGGTCCGTCGGCATGGTGCTACGGTATCAACATCGTTACATCAACATGTTGAGACAGGTGGACCATGACCAGCACCCTCCCCACTGACCTCCCCGTCGACCAGGACGGCGATCCCGCCGCGCGGGTCGCCCTGGTCCTCCACGGCGGCGGTGGCCCGCAGACCGTCGCACCGATCGTCGGGCACCTCGCGGCGACCATGCACGCCGTCGCGCCGACCCACCCCGGCTGGGACGGCACCGCCCGGCCGGAGGCCATCGCCTCGGTCGCCGACCTCGCGCACGCGTACCTCGACCACCTCGTCGACCGCGACGAGCACGACGTCGTCCTGATCGGTTCGTCGATCGGCGGGTGGGTCGCCCTCGAGATGGCCGTCCAGGCGGCCGCGGATGACCGGTACCGCGGACGGATCGGGGCCGTCGTGGTGATCGACGGCGTCGGCGTCGTGGTGGACGGTGAGCCGATCGCCGACTTCTTCGCCCTCGATGCCCGCCGACTGGCCGAGGTGGCGTGGCACGACCCCGAGCGCGGGTACCGGGACCCGGCCGGCTCCACCGACGAGCAGCGCGCGGTCCAGCAGGCGAACCGCCGCACCATGGCAGCCGTCGCCGGCACGAGCATGAGCGACCCGACGCTCCTCGGCCGTCTGGGGGCGGTGGACGTCCCGACCCTCGTCGTGTGGGGTGCCAGTGACCGGGTCGTCACGCCCGCGTACGGCAGGGCCGTCGCCGCAGCCGTTCCCGATGCCCAGTTCGTCGAGGTCCCGGCGGCCGGGCACCTCCCGCACCTGGAGGCTCCGGACGCGACGTGGGCGGTCATCGACCCGTTCCTGCGCCGGTCCTGATCGGGCACTCCGCACGCCCTGGCGTCGGTCTCGCCCTGGGACTGGTGTGCGGCGGCGGCGGCCGCGGCCGCGGCCGCGGCTCAGGCCACCAGGGCCGCTCCCGCGAAGCCGAGCTCGACGACGAGCACGAGCGACGATGCGATCACCAGGCGGAACAACGTGCGGGTCGGCGGCCCGGTCAGCACGAGTCGCACCCCGACCGCTGCCAGGACGACCACGACGACCGCACCCAGCACGGCCAGCACAGCGCCGACCCCGCGGACCGGGTCGTCGCCGCCGAGCTGGCCGACGAGCACCAGGACGGCCGCGACGACGAGCGAGCCGAACGCGACGACCCCGGACGCGTGCAGGCCGAGCCGGTGCGGGAAGCCGCGCACCCCGGTCGCCTCGTCGTCGACGAGGTCGGGCAGGACGTTGGTGCAGTGGATCGCGACGCCGAAGACCGCACCGGTCGCGATCGCCCACGCGGCGGGCCACCTGACGTCGGGCCCCGCCGCGATCGCGACGACCGGGAGCAGCCCGAACGCGACGACGAACGGCGCGACCGACCAGGCCGTGCGCTTCAGGCCGGCGTCGTACGCCCACCCGGCCGCGACGAGGACCACGTGTGCGACCGCGGCGACCGGCCCGAGGAACAGCGACAGCACGACGGCGATGCCCGCGGTGACGACGGCGGCGGCGCGGACCGTCCCCACGGCGATGAGCCCCCGGGCCACCGGCTTGTCGCTCCGCCCCACGGCTCGGTCACGGTCGGCGTCGATCCAGTCGTTGGCGAGCCCGATCGAGAGCTGGCCGGCGACCACGGCGAGCGCCACGAGCACGACGGTCCCCACCGGGTGCCCCACCGCGGCGGCGAGGACGGTGGCGAGGACCGTCACCGTCACGGTCGGGCCGGGGTGCGAGGACGCGACGAGCAGGCGGACGGTCGAGGGCCTGCGCGGAGGGGTCACCGTGCCAGCGTACGGAGCGGGCGCGTGCTCGGTCGCCACGAGCCATGCCACCGGGCAGTGCGACGGCCGGCGGTCCCCCTCGTGGGGTCCGCACACTGAGAACCTGGACGAGCACACGACCACCTCCGGCCTAGGGTCCGATGGGCGTCGACCACGGGGCGCACGCGGGAGGGATCACCATGACCACGACGAGCATCCCGGCCGGACGGCGGGGGTTCCTGCGCCGGATGACCTTCGCCTGCGCGTGGGGTGAGGGCCTCGACGGGTTCGACCTCGGCGTGATCAGCGTCGCCCTGCCCGCCATCACCGTGGCGCTCGGCCTGGACCCGGTGCTCGCAGGACTCATCGGTGCGAGTTCACTGATCGGCATCTTCATCGGAGCGCCGCTCGCCGGCTGGCTCACCGATCGGTTCGGCCGCAAGCGCGTCTTCACGATCGACGTGCTGGCGTTCATCGTCCTCGGTCTCGCGCAGGCGTTCGTCGCCGACGGCTGGCAGCTGTTCGTCGTCCGGGTACTGCTCGGGGTCGCGATCGGCGCGGAGTACGCGATCGGTGCCGCGATGCTCGCCGAGTTCGCCCCCGCGAAGGACCGCGGCCGACGACTGTCCGGGTTGCTCGTGTGTTGGTACGGCGGCTACCTGATCGCCGTCGTCACCGCCTACGTGATGATCGACGCGTTCGGCCTGAGCTGGCGGTGGGTGCTCGTGACGAGCGCGCTGCCGGCCGTCGTCACCGCCGTCGCCCGGATCGGGTTCCCGGAGTCGCCGCGGTGGCTGCTCGCCCGCGGCCGGGTGGACGAAGCACGGACGATCGTCGCCGAGCACCTCGGCGGTGACGCGTACTTCCGCGACGAGCAGTACGCGGCGGAGCAGCAGAAGGCCGGCGGGTACCGCGTGCTGTTCTCGAAGGAGAACCGGCAGCGTCTCGCGTTCATCTCCCTCTTCTGGGCGTGCAACGTCGCGCCCTACTTCGCGATCTTCACGTTCGCCCCGACGGTGCTGAAGTCCCTGCAGCTGCACGACGAGGCCGCGGGCACGATCACGGTGAACGCGATGGCGGCGGTCGGAGCACTCGTCGGCATGCTCACGATCGAGCGGCTCGGTCGTCGCCGGCAGCTGATCCCGCCGTTCTGGATCATGGCCGTGGCGCTCGCCGTCGTCGGACTGTGGGGATCCGCGCCCGGCGTCGTCGTCGTGCTGTGTTTCGCGGTGTTCTCGTTCATGAACGCCGTGCAGGGCAACCTGACCGCGGTCTACCCGATCGAGGTGCTGCCGACCGAGGTCCGTTCCACCGGCGTCGGGTTCGCCGCCGCGTGCAGCCGCATCGGCGCGGCCGCGGGGACGTTCCTGCTCCCGGTCGGCATCTCGACGATCGGCATCGGTGCGTGCATGCTCATCGCGGCGGCCGTCTGCGTCGCCGGCGGGATCCTGTCGCAGGTCATGGCACCCGAGACGACGGGCAAGGGGCTGCACGACACCAGCACGCAGCCGCTCCGGCAGCAGACGCCGTCCGCCGCAGGGCGCTGACGCTCGGGCTCGTCACCGACCGGCGGCCGCCGCCCGTTGCTCACCGGACGGCGCCGGAACCGACCGACGCCGCGACCCGATCAGTCCCGACGCCAGGGCGATGCCGAGGAGCACGACGAGACCGCCCACCGGCTCGTTCCACCGCAGCGGCTCCCCGAGCACGAGGACGCCGAGTGCGACCCCGACGACCGGCGTCAGGTAGGTCACGGTGGAGGCGCGCCCGGCGCCCCAGGCCCCGACCAGCCGGGTGTTCCACGCGTACGCCAGCCCCGTGCCCACGGCGCCGAGCGCCACCATCGCGGCTCCGATCCTCCAGTCCAGCCGCACCGGACCGGTCGCGATGACGGGTGCGACCAGGAGCATGAGCACCGCGGCGAGCGTCAGCTGCACCGTCGCGACGGTGGTCGGATCGATCCCGCCGCCGACGCCGAAGCGGCGGAGCCACGCGAGGCCGATGCCGTAGGACGCGGTCATGCCGAGGAGCGCGAGCTGTCCCGGCACGCTCGCGAGGACCTCCGGGTCGCCGAGCACGTCCCAGGGACCGACGAGCACGAGGACCCCGACGATGCCGAGCACGATCCCACCGACCTGCCGCCGGTCCAACCGCTCGGTCGGCACCAGGACGGCCAGCGCGAGCAGCGTCATGATGGGCGTCGTCGCGTTGTAGATGCTGGCGAGCCCGGACGGCACGGTCTGCTCGGCCCACGCCATGAGGGACGACGGCACCGCGTTGAGGAACACCGCGACGACGAACAGGTGTCCCCACAGCCGCCGCTCACGCGGCCACCGACGGCGCGTGACGAGCAGCACGACGACGAGCGTCAGTGCGCCGAGCACCGTGCGGACCGTGGCGACCTGCTGGGGCGCCAAGCCCTCGAGCCCGATCTTCGCGAAGAAGAAGCTCGAGCCCCACGTGAGGGCGACGAGGACGTAGAGGAGGGCGTTCACGAGGCCTAGTCTCGGGAGTGTCCGGTCATGCGGCAAACGCATGACGCTCATGCCGTCATGAAGGAAGCGCATGACCGTATCGCTCCCCCAGCTCCGCGCGTTCGTCGCGACCGTCGACGCGGGCTCCTTCACCGCGGCCGCGCTCGTGCTCGGTGTCGGGCAGTCGGCCGTCTCGCACGCGGTCGCCGGACTCGAACGCGAGGTGGGCGGCCCGGTCGTGCTCCGCGGCGCCGCCACCGCGCCGACGCCGCTCGGCGACCGCCTGCTCGCCCACGCCCGGAGCGTGCTCGCCTCGGTCGACGCCCTGGAGGCCGTGGTGCGGCCCGCCCCGGCACGCGGCACCGTGCGCCTCGCCGCCGTCCCGACGGTGTGCCAGGGGCTGCTCCCCCGGCTCCGCGCGGTCTGGGCGGTCACGCTGCCGGACGTCGACGTGCAGGTGTACGAGGGCGACGACGACGAGATGCCGGAGTGGCTCGAAGCGGGCACGGTCGACGCCGCGGTGCTCGTCGACCCGACCGTGGTACCGGACGGCGGGGTCGTCGTCGCTCAGGACGAGATGGCCGCCGTCGTCCGCCGGGACCACCCGCTGGCCGAGCTCCCGGCGCTGACCCTCGACGACCTGCACGAGGACGGCCTGGTCGCGGGCGGCGGTGGCTGCGAGCACCAGATCCAGCTCATGCACGAGCGGGCCGGACAGCCGTTCCGCTACGCCCACCGCGTGCGGGAGATGAGCACGATGTTCGGGATGATCCAGCGCGGCGAGGGCGTCTCGATCGTGCCGACGCTCGGCCGCGTGATGCTGCCGCCGGACCTCGTCATGCTGCCGATGTCGCCCGGGTACCAGCGGACGCTGGTGCTGAGCGGGCCGTCCTCGCGGCCGTGGCACCCCCTCGCCCGGGCCCTGGTCGACGCCGTCTGAACCCGGAGCCGTCCCCGGTCGGCAGGATGGGGTGATGGCCTCGACGCACACGAAGACCTTCACGGACCCGGACGAGGCCGCCGCCGAGGCGGCCGGCCTCGAGTGGCTCGCCGAGGCCGAGGAGACCGGTGGCACCCGGATCGCCCGCGTCCTCGGGCGTCCACACCCGACCCTGCTCGAACTGGAGCTCATCGCCGACGGGACCCCGACCCGTGCGCAGGCGGCGCGCTTCGGTCGCTCGCTGGCCCACACGCACGCCGCCGGTGCCGCGCACTGGGGTGCCCCGTCGCCCGGGTTCCCGGCGAACGGTCCGCTGCGGATGGGCCGCTCGCGCACACCGTTCGTCCCCGCGTCCGAGGCGCCGACGTCCTGGGGCGCGTTCTTCGCCGAATACCGGATCCGGGACTTCGTCGAGCGGATCGTCGACGCCGGCGGGTACGACGGTGCCGAGGCCGCCGTGTTCGAGCGGGTCTGTGACCGCCTGGAGGACGGCTCGCTCGGGTCCCCGCAGCCGGCGCTCGTCGGGGACGGTCCGGCCCGACTGCACGGCGACCTCTGGGCCGGGAACGTGCTCTGGCCGCGGGAGGCGGACGCACCGACCGGCGCCGTGCTCATCGACGCGACCCCGCACGGCGGTCACGCGGAGACGGACCTGGCGCTGCTGGCGCTCTTCGGCCTCCCGGAGCTCGGGACCGTGTTGGCCGCGTACGACGACGAGTCGCCGCTCGCCCCCGGGTGGCAGGACCGCGTGGCGCTGCACCAGCTCGCCCCGCTCCTGCTGCACGTGTTCCTGTTCGGTGGCTCGTACACCGACGCCGCACTGCGCGCCGCCCGCCGCTACGCCTGACGGCCCGGACCGCATCCACGCCGGACGGGTGGCCGTCCCCCTGCCAGGCTGGGGAGATGACCACCGTCCCCGAACCCTGGATGCAACGACTCCGCGACGGCGCCTTCCCGCCCGTCCGGAAGACCGTCGTCGCCGTCGCGGTCCTCGGCGTGCTCGGGCTCGCCAGCATCGCGCTCGAGCTCGCCAGCGGGGTCGGTGTCGGGTCCGGCGACGGCCGCAGCACCCGGGGCTGGCTGCTGCCCTGATTCCTCCTCTTCGCCGCGGTCGCGCTCGCGGTCGGCACCGCCCGGTACCGCCGTCGCGACCGTGCCGCGCTGGCCCGTGCCCGGGCGTGGCAGGTGCGGCCGCGCCTGTTCCTGCCGGCACACGTGAACCTCCGCGGTGACCTCGCCGCGTTCGGCATCGCTCCCCGCCGTCGGGCGCGACCGGCGCTCTGGACCGTCGACGAGGTCGGACTGCACGCTTGGACACCCGACCAGGCCGAGCCCGTCGTCGAGATCCCGTGGGTGGACCTCCGCGACGTCGAACCCGACGAGCGCAGGAGCATCACCGGGCAGAGCGGCTGGTCGCTCGCCCTCGTCACGGGGGCAGGACGCCTCGGGGTGATCGCGCGTCCCGCCCTGGGATCGCCGCTCGGCGCGAGCGCCCGGAAGCAGGACGACCTCATGCGGGCCGTCCGGTCCCTGCGGCAGGAGCTCCAGCACACGCCGGCACCCCGCGGCTCGTCCCTCCCGTGACCCTCCCCGGAGAACGCTGCCGCGGCGTTGACTTTGCGTTTACAGCGCTGTAAAACTGGGCTGGCGCGACGGAGCGCGAAAGGGAGTGACCATGGGCATGGGCAGCACAACGGCACGATCGGCTCTCAGCCGGCGCGGGTTCCTCGCCGGCGCCGTCGGCGGGCTCGGGCTCGGCACACTGGCGCTCGCCGGGTGCTCGGCCCCCTCGGCCGGTAGCACCGCGGCGGGCGGCAGCACCCTGCGCTTCTACGAGCAGAAGCAGGAGGTCATCGCCTACTTCGACGACCTGCTCCGCCGCTTCGAGCGCGAGAACCGCGGCGTGCGGGTCGTGCACGACAGCACCGTCGCCATCGCCCCGCAGTTCGTCCGCGGTGAGCCGGCCGACGTCGGCTGCTTCAACGACAACCTCGAACTCGCGCGCTACATCGAGCGCGGGGTGCTCCGTGACCTGAGCGACCTGCCCTCCGCCGGTCGGGTCCGGAAGAGCATCGACGGCCTGACGAACCAGTACGCGAAGTACGAGGACCGCACGAGCGTGCTGCCGTTCTCGCTCGCGGCCGCCGGCGTCATCTACAACAAGCGCATCTTCGACGAGCAGGGCCTGCCGGTCCCGACCACCTGGGACGAGTTCGTCGACGTCTGCACCGCGCTCCAGGAGGCCGACATCACCCCGGTCTACGCGACCGACCGGGACACCTGGACCCTCTGGCAGGGCCTGTTCGACTACTCGGTCGGGAGCCTGGTCGACACCGGCTCGTTCTTCCGGAAGATGAAGGCCCTCGGGACCGACGTCGGGCCGGACGCCGAGGTGTCGTTCGAGAAGGACTTCGCCCTCCCGATGGAGCGCGCGAAGACGATCTCGTCGTTCTTCAACCCCGACCACGCCACCCGCTCCTACGCGGACGGCAACCTCGCCTTCGGACAGGGCAAGGCGGCGATGTACCTGCAGGGACCGTGGGCGCTCAGCCAGATCGCCCTCGTCGACGAGGACCTGCCCGTCGGGACCTTCGCACTCCCGGTCTCGAACGACCCGGGTGACCGGAAGGCACGCGTCAACATCGACCTCGGCCTGTGGATCCCGACCACCACCCCGCACCTCGAGCAGGCGCAGGAGCTCGTCGAGTTCCTCATGCAGCCCGACGTGATCAACGCCTACAACCTGGACAACCTCGCGTTCTCGACCACCGAGGACGCCGCCCCGCAGACCGACGAGCGCATCCAGGGACTGCAGCAGTACGTCGACGACGGCGCGTTCTACCAGGGCGCGGGCACGTTCATCCCCACCTCCATCCCGCTCGGCAACTACCTGCAGACCGCCATCCGCAGCGGCGACTTCGACTCGATGCTGCGGCGGCTCGACACCGACTGGCGACGACTCGCCGGCCGCTCGGCGACGGTCTGACCGGCGCGACCAGGAACAGCCGGACCGGACCCCAGGAGCGATCATGACCATGCAGACCCCCCTGACCCCCGAGACCGAGGACCCCCGTCCCGGCCCCGCCACCGCAGCGACCCGCGTCCACCGCCGCGTCGGCTCCCTGCACCGCACCGAGGGCATGTACTACCTGTTCCTCGTGCCCGCCCTCGTGCTGTTCACGGCGTTCGTCGTCGCGCCGGCATGCGTCGGCATCTTCTACAGCTTCACGGACTATCTCGGGTTCGGGCAGTGGCACTTCCTCGGCATCGAGAACTACCGCGCACTCGTGTCCGACCCGGCGATCCTCGGGTCGTACGGGTTCACGCTCGGCTTCGCGGTGGTGACCGTCATCGTCACGCAGACGATCGCGCTGTCGCTCGCCATCGCCCTGTCCAAGCGGGTCCGTTTCGCCGCGGGCCTCCGGTCGGTGTTCGTCATCCCGATGGTCGTGTCCGGCATCATCGTCGCCTACGTCTTCAACTACCTGTTCTCGAACACGTTGCCGGCCCTGGCAACGTCCGTCGGGTTCGGCCCGCTCGAGCAGAGCATCCTCGGCGACCCGAACCTGGCGTGGCTCGCCATCGTCATCGTCTCGGCGTGGCAGACCATCCCGGGCGCGCTCCTCATCTACACCGCCGGACTCACCTCGATCCCGGCCGACGTGTACGAGGCCAGCTCCCTCGACGGCGCCGGGACGTGGAAGCAGCTCCGGTCGATCACCCTGCCGCTCATCGGTGGCTTCATCGTCATCAACACCGTGCTCGGCGTGAAGGGCTACCTCGGCGCCTACGACGTCATCGTCGGCCTGACGAACGGCGGGCCCGGCTCCGCGACGAGCAGTGTCGCGATGACGATCTTCACCGGCTTCACCAGCGGTGACTACGCCTACCAGATGGCCAACGCGACCGTCTTCTTCATCATCACCGTCCTCATCTCGGTCCTGCAGCTCGCAGTGACGCGCGGAAGGAACCTCCGACTCGCATGAGCGCCATCGACACCCGGTCCCCGGCCACCGCAGCCGCCCGCACCACCCCCGACCAGCCGCGCCGCCGCCGCCTCGAGCGCGTCAACTGGCCGCTGACGATCATCCTGGCGCTCGCGTCCCTGACCGTCCTCGTCCCGCTGTACGTCACGGTCGCCATGGCGTTCAAGACGAGCGCGCAGGCGGTCGACGGCAACGCGCTGTCCCTGCCGACCCCGTTCAACCCGGCGAGCTTCGCCGAGGCGTGGGCGCTCACCCGCTTCCCGGTCTCGTTCTCGGTGTCGCTCGGCGTCGCCGCACTCACCGTCGTCGCGACGCTCCTGCTCAGCTCGTTCGCCTCGTACGCCATCGTCCGGAACTGGCACCGCCGCTTCTTCCGCTGGTCGTTCGTGTACCTGCTCGCGGCGATGTTCCTGCCGTTCCCGGTCGTCGCGCTCCCCCAGATCAAGCTCACCGCGATGATCTCGCTCGACAACCCCATCGGCGTCGCGATCCTGCACGCCATGTTCCAACTGTCGTTCAGCGTGCTGCTCTACTCGGCGTTCCTGCGCTCCATCCCGGTCGAACTCGAGGAGAGCGCCCGCATCGACGGCGCCTCCACGTGGCAGATCTTCTGGCGCATCATCCTGCCGCTGCTCGGACCGATGAACGCGACCGTCGGCATCTTCGCCTTCCTCGCCTCGTGGAACGACTTCATGATGCCGTCGCTCATCACCGCGGACCCGGGGCTGCAGACGCTGCCCGTCGTGCAGAACATCTTCCAGAGCCAGTTCGGCACGAACTACAACGTCGCGTTCGCCTCGTACCTCATGGCGATGGCGCCGACCGTCATCGTCTACCTGTTCGCGCAGCGCTGGGTGATCAGCGGCGTGACGCAGGGCGCCGTCAAGAGCTGAACCGAGCCTCCAGACCGACACCGGCCGGAACGGCCGAGACAGGACCACCAGCGTGACCACACCCCCTCCCGGCCCCCTGCCCACCATCCGCCCCTTCCCCGGATCCGACCCCGTCGCCTCCGCCGAGGCCGTCGTGCACGGCGACCACTGGCGGGTCACGGTCCTGCAGGACGGCCTGTTCCGGGTCGAGTGGAGCGAGGACGGCGGCTTCGAGGACCGTGCCTCGACGTTCGCCGTGCGTCGGCGGCTCGAGGTACCCGAGTACACGGTGCTGCGCCGCGGCGCGGGTGTCGAGGTGACGACCGACCGTGCGACCCTGCGGTACGACGGGCGGCCGTTCTCGTCGGCCGGCCTGGTCGTCGAGACCTCCGGACCCGACGCGAACCGCTGGCGCTACGGCCAGGAGGCCCGTGACCTGGGTGGCACCGGACGCACCCTCGACGACGTGGACGGGCGGATGCCGCTCGAGTCCGGCGTCCTGGCGCGCGACGGCATCGTCATGCTGGACGACAGCGAGTCGTTCCTGTTCGAGGACGACGGCTGGGTCGGCAGCCGGGTCCCCGGCCGGCGGGACGTCAGCGTCTTCGCGTACGGGCGCGACTACGCCGCGGCGCTCCGGGCGTTCCACGCGGTGTCCGGGCCGCCGACCCTGATGCCCCGGTGGGCGCTCGGCAACTGGTGGAGCCGCTACCACCCGTACTCGGACGAGTCGTACCTGGCCCTCCTCGACCGGTTCGACGAGGAGCGCCTGCCGTTCTCCGTCGCCGTGATCGACATGGACTGGCACCGGGTGGAGTCCGTCCCGTCCCGGTTCGGCAACGGCTGGACCGGCTACTCGTGGGAGCCCTCGCTCTTCCCCGACCCGCCAGCGTTCCTGGCCGAGCTGCACCGGCGCGGGATGCGCACGACGCTCAACCTGCACCCCGCGGACGGCGTCCGGGCGTTCGAGGACGCCTACCCCGCGATGGCCGCGGCGATGGGGGTCGACCCGGACACCGAGCAGGCGATCCCGTTCGACCCCACCGATCCGGACTTCCTCCGCGCGTACTTCGAGGTGCTGCACCGTCCCCTCGAGGAGCAGGGCGTCGACTTCTGGTGGATCGACTGGCAGCAGGGCCGGACGTCCTCCGTCCCGGGGGTCGACCCGCTCTGGGTGCTCAACCACTTCCACCTGCTCGACTCGGCCCGTGACGGCGGCGCCGGCATGACGTTCTCCCGCTACGCCGGACCGGGCAGCCACCGCTACGCCGTCGGGTTCTCCGGGGACGCCGTCGTCTCGTGGGCGTCCCTGGCGTTCCAGCCGGAGTTCACCGCCACCGCCGCGAACATCGGCTACCCGTGGTGGAGTCACGACATCGGCGGGCACACCCGCGGGGTCCGGGACGACGAACTCGCGACACGGTGGGTGCAGTTCGGCGTGTTCTCGCCGATCATGCGCCTGCATTCGGCGAACAACCCCTTCATCCGCAAGGAGCCGTGGGTCTTCCCCGCCGAACCGCGGGCGGCGATGGGCGACGCCCTGCGCTTCCGGCACCGCCTCGTGCCGTACCTGCACACCATGAACCACCTCGCCGCGGCCGGCACCCCGCTCGTCCGGCCGATGTACCACCTCGAGCCGCACCGGGACGAGGCGTACCGCGTCCCGAACGAGTACGCCTTCGGCACCGAGCTGGTCGTCGCGCCGATCGTCGAACCGCGTGACCCGGTGACCCTGCGTGGGCACGCCCGCGCCTGGTTGCCGGCCGGGACCTGGACGGACGTGTTCACGGGCACCACCTACGCCGGGGACCGCTTCGTCGACCTGCACCGGACGCTCGACACGATCCCCGTGCTGCTGCGGGCCGGCGGGATCCTGCCGCTCGCCGCACCGGAGGAGGTCGACGCGACGGTGAACCCGGCCGCGCTCGAGGTGCTCGTCGCGCCCGGGGCCTCCGGCAGCTTCACGCTCGTCGAGGACCGCGAGGACACGTCCGGGCAGGAGGACCCCGGCGGATCCGCGGGACCCTCCGTCGCCGACGGCACCGGTGCCTGCCGGACGACGCTCACGTGGGACCGGGACACCGCCTCGTTCCGCGTCGACGCGGCGGTCGGGGACGTCGACGTCGTCCCGGTCCGTCGACGGTGGCGCGTCACGTTCCTCGGGTCGCCTGCCGCCGGGCAGGAGGCCGCGGTCGTCCGGCCCGACCGGTTCTCGATCGACCTCGACGTCCCCACCGACGAGGGCGCGGTCCTCACGTTGGCCGGTCCCCCGTCGGTCGGCGTCGACGCACGGGACGCCGCGCGGGACCTGCTCGAGCGCGCCCAGGCCGGGAACCCCGAGAAGCTCACCGCGTGGGAGGTCGTGGACCGCGACGTGCCGCGGGCCGACCGGATCGTCGAGCTCGAGACGGTCGGGCTGCCGGACTCCCTGCGGAGCGCCCTGGTCGAGCTGCTGGGGAGCGTGCAGCCGGACGGGCGCTGACGACGGGCTCGCCGCGGTCCGTCAGGCCGCCACCATCCGCGCGAGCAGGTCCTGCGCGGTCGCCGGCTCGCGCCCGAGCAGGTCACGGAGCAGCGGGTCCGTGCCCGCGAACCGACCCTGCGCCGCCGCCTGGTACATACCGAGCAGGAAGCGCACCATGCGCTCGTCCTGTCCGCTGGCGACCGCGCGGGCGACCCACTCGTCCTCGTCCACGACCTCGAAGCGCACCGGCGTACCGGACACCGCTGCGGCGGTGCGCGCCAGGTCCTCGAACGTCGGTGCCTCGCTCGCGGTGAGCGTCACCGGGCCGTCGAGGGGTTCCGCCGCGAGGAGGATCTGCGCGGCGGCCTCGGCGGCGTCCTCGCGGGCGGTCCAGGACACCGGCCCGTCGGCCGGTACCGACACGACACCCGTGGCCTGCCACGGTCCGGTCATCCACTGGATGCTGTGCGCGTAGAAGCCGTTCCGCAGCGAGGTCCACGGCAGCCCGGACGCGGCGAGCATGTCCTCGGTCGCGGCGTGGTGCCGGGCCGGCAGGAACGGCGAGCCGGCACCGGCTCCCTGGTGGCTCGTGTAGAGGACCCGTCCGACCCCGGCTGCCACCGCGGCGTCGACCGCGTTGCGGTGCTGGCCGATCGTGTCGCCGGCAGGGTCGTTCGACGAGACGAGCAGGAGCTGGTCGGCACCGGCGAAGGCGGACCGCAGTCCGTCGGGGTCGTCGTAGTCGCCCTGCCGGACGGTGACGCCCTGCTCGGCGAACCGTGCGGCTCGGGCCGGGTCACGGGTGACGACGGTGACCTCCGATGCGGGCAGCCGCTCGAGCAGGTGGTCGGTCGTCGCGCCGTTCAGGGCGCCGGTCGCTCCGGTGATGGTGATCATCGATGTCTCCTTCGTGCTAACGGTGGTAACAGAACGAACCTACCACCGGAAACACAGCGGTAGCAAGGAGTCGTTATCGTTGATCCATGCCCGATGCGCCCTTGCCCCGCGCCGACGTCCGCGACCGGATCGTGACCGCCGCCGCGGAACTCCTGCGTCGGGACGGAGCGGCCGGTGTCACGACCCGGGCGGTGTCGGACCGCGCGCACGTGCAACCGCCGACGATCTACCGCCTGTTCGGCGACAAGGACGGCCTGCTCGACGCCGTCGCGGAACACGCGATGACCGAGTTCGGTCGGACGAAGGCCGCTGCCGTCCACGCAGCCGCCGAGCACGAGGTCGACCCCGTCGCCGACCTCCGCATCGGGTGGGACCTGACGATCGGCTTCGGGCTCGACAACCCCGACCTCTTCGTCATCATGAGCGACCCGCGACGGGGCAACGGGTCACCGGCCGTCGCCGCGGGGCTCCGCCTGCTCGAGGACCGTCTGCGCCGCGTCGCAGCGGCCGGGAGGCTCGCGGTCCGCGAGCGCGACGCCGTCCGGCTCCTGCACGCGGCCGGCACGGGCGCCGTGCTCACCCTCCTCGAGGAGCCCGAGGGCGAGCGGGACCCCGCCCTCGCCGACGCCGCGTTCGCGGCCGTCATGACGCAGATCTGCACGCCCGATCCGAGCGGGGCGGCGCCGGACGGGCCGTCCGCGACCCGGACGGCCGCGCTCACCCTCCGGTCGGTCGCGCCGGACCTCGCGGCCCTGTCCCCGGCCGAACGGTCGGTCCTCGCCGAGTGGCTGGACCGCGTCGTCGACCACGAGGGCGAGCCCGGCCACCGTGGCCGACGCGGAGAGCACGGCGGATCCGGCCACGACGAGGACTGAGCCCGTCACGGGCGGGCCTCCCGTCAGTCGACCGAGCCGTCCGGGTAGGGCGCGCTCTCCCCGACCAGGATCCGGTGCCCGACGGTCACGGCACGCCCCTCGCCCGGCCGACCGGCGATGCGCTCCTGCAACCGGTCGAGTGCCGCCTCGGCGAGCGCGACGGTGTCCGGCGCGACCGAGGTCAGACTCGGCACCAGGCTCGCGGCGAGGCCGATGGCGTCCCACCCGACGACGGCGACGTCGCGTGGCGCCTCGAGCCCGCGCAACCGCATCGCACGGAGGGCGCCGACCGCGGCGAGGTCGTCCCGGCAGAGCAGCCCGTCGATCGAGAGTCCGTCGTCGAGCGCGCGTCCGAAGGCCTGCTCGGCCCCGCGGGCGTCGCCGACCTCGCGCGGCACGCACAGCGACGGGTCGAACGGCAGCCCGGCAGCGGCCAGGCCGTCGCGGTACCCCTCCATGCGGAAGGCCGAGGTGCGGGACTGCTCGCCCACCTCGTGCCCGAGGAACCCGATGCGGTGTCGCCCGAGTGCGGCGAGGTGCGCGACGGCCTCGGACGCGGCCAAGACGTTGTCGATGGCCACGAGGTCGCCGCCCGGGGGTCGGACGTCCTCGCCCAGGAACACGACGGCGGTGTCCCCGCGCGCCCGGTCGATCTCGGCCGGTGTGAGGACCTGGGGGTGGATGACGACGCCGTCGACGACGCCCGCCTCACGCCCACGGACGGCGGAGAGCTCGCCGCCCGGCGCTCCGGCGGTCTCCTCGAGCAGGAGCTGGTAGCCGCGGTCGGCGCACACGCGGGAGAACACGTGCGCGAGCTCGGCGAAGTACGGACGGCGGAGGTCGGGGAAGGCGAACGCGAGCATGTTCGTCCGTCCGGTGGCGAGGCTCCGCCCGGAGACGTTCGGCCGGTACCCGAGCTCGTCGACGGACCGCTGCACGCGCTCCCGCATGGCGTCGCTGACGTGCCGGTACCCGCGGACCACGTTGGACACGGTCTTCATCGAGACGCCGGCGTGCTCCGCGACGTCCTGCAGCGTGACCTGGCCCACGCGCTCACCGTACCGTTGACGCTGCGTTTACAGCGCTGTAAATTGCTCGACCATGAGCACCGTCGCTTCCCCGGTCCCCGTCGACGTCACCGACCTCCCCCTCGCGAGTCGTCAGGACGGCCGGTACCCCCGACCGCAGATGCTCCGCCGCGACTGGACGGACCTCAGCGGCACCTGGTCCTTCCGGTACGACGACGACGACTCCGGAGCAGACTCGGGATGGGCCACGGGCCTCCCGGCCCCCCGCGCGATCACGGTGCCGTTCCCGCCAGAGTCCCCGGCGTCCGGGATCGGCGACCCGGGGTTCCACCCCGTGGTCTGGTACGCGCGGACGATCGGCCGCGCCGAACTCGAGGCAGCCGGCCACGGCACCGCACGCCCCCGCCTGGTGCTGCACTTCGGCGCCGTCGACCACCGCGCCCAGGTGTGGATCGACGGCCGGTTCGTCGGCGAGCACGAGGGCGGGCACACGCCGTTCTCGTTCGACGTCACCGCACTGCTGACCGACGGCGCCGACGGCACGACCGAGCACCTGCTCGTCGTCCGCGCCGAGGACGACCCCGCCGACGTCACCCTCCCCCGCGGCAAGCAGGACTGGCACGAAGACGCGCACGCCATCTGGTACCGCCGCACCACCGGCATCTGGCAGCCGGTCTGGCTGGAGGCCGTGCCGCGCACCGCGATCAGCTCCCTCCGGTGGTCGCCGGCGGGGGCCACGGCGACCGCGTTGACCGTCCGGTTCCGGGGCCGCGTGCCGGCCGGAGCGCGGCTGCGGGTCGCCCTGCGGTTCGACGAACGGGACGAGGACCTCGGGACCACCGACTGGGACGCCACCGCGAGTCGGCCGACCCTCGACGTGACGGTGCCGGTCGCACGGCAGCGCAACGGCCAGGCCGAGGACGAGCTGACCTGGTCGCCCGAGCACCCACGCCTGGTCGACGCCGTGCTCGCCCTCGTGGACCAGGACGGCCACGTGCTCGACGCGGTGTCGAGCTACCTCGGCATGCGGAGCGTCGGCGTCGGCGGTGGCCGGTTCCTGCTCAACCGTGCGCCGTACCCGGTGCGCAGCGTGCTCGACCAGGCGTTCTGGCCGGAGTCGCACCTGGCCGCACCGCACCCGCTCGCCCACCGCCAGGAGGTCGAACTCATCAAGGCCCTGGGGTTCAACGCCGCACGGATGCACCAGAAGATCGAGGACCCGCGGTTCCTGCACTGGGCGGACCGCCTCGGCCTCATGGTGTGGGGCGAGGCACCGGCCGCGTACGAGTTCTCCCCCACCGCCGTCCGTCGTCTCACCGCGGAGTGGACCGCGGCCGTGGAACGGGACGCCTCGCACCCGTCCATCGTCACCTGGGTCCCGTTCAACGAGTCGTGGGGCATCCAGCACGTCGTGTCCGACCCGGCGCAGCAGGCGTACTCCCGCGCCCTCGTCGACCTGACGCGCGCGCTCGACCCGTCCCGCCCCGTGATCGGGAACGACGGCTGGGAGCAGCAGGACACCGACATCGTGACGATCCACGACTACGAGGGCGACGGTGCGGTGCTGGCGCGCACCTACGCGGACGACGCAGCCCGCACCCGTGCCCTCGAAGGACTCGCCCCGTCCGGCCACCCACAGTTCGTCGGCGGGGCCGTGGACCAGGGGCAACCGGTGATGCTCACCGAGTTCGGCGGGGTGCGACACCAGTCGGGCGGGCGCCGGGAGGAGGGCTGGGGCTACACGACCGCCACCGACGGCGACGACTGGGTCGAGCGCATCACGGCGCTGCACGACGCCGTCCGCGCCAGCACCTTCCTCGCCGGCTCGTGCTGGACGCAGCTGACGGACACGATGCAGGAGACGAACGGGCTGCTGAACGCCGACCGGTCACCGAAGGTCCCCGTCGAGCAGATCCGTCGGGCCGTCACCGGGCAGTGACCCCGTCGGCGTGCACCTCCGACCCACCCCGGTGATGTGTAGAGTGTTGCGCCGCGAGGAGGGTGGCGGTGGGAGCATCGAGCGGGACCGGACGAGCGGCGTTCGCCGACGAGTCGAAGGCGCGCGACTACCTGCTCGCAGCGACGCTCCTCGAACCCGGGGACGTCGGAGCAGCCCGGAACCTGGTCCGGTCGCTCGTCCTGCCGGGGCAGCACCGCCTCCACATGGCGAAGGAGAGCGACGGGCGTCGTCGCATGATCCTGGACGCAGTCGCGAGCATCCCGTCCTCGACGACCATCCACCGCGCTCCGAAGGACGGCCGGTCCGAGGTCGACCGTCGAGCGGCGTGCCTCCGAGCACTGGTGATCGACCTCACGCGATCCGGCTGTTCAGGGCTGTGTCTGGAGCGTGACGAGACCCTGGAGCGCCGGGATCGCCGACAGATCATCGACACCTTGCACCAGCAGGGAGCGCAGCTGCGGCACCGGCACGCCACCGCTCGCGAGGAGCCCCTCCTCGCCCTGCCCGATGCGCTCGCTGGGCATGGGCGAAGGGCGGGGACTGGAGGCGCCGGGTGACCCACCTGATCGACTGCCGGACCGTCGCGCGATGACGCCCGGGAAGACGCGAGACCCGAGCGCCACAACCGTCCGGATGGGTCTCGGGTCCACTTCTCGGAGCTCAACGCAACGAGCACACCCATGCTACCAGGCGGGCCATGTCACACGCCAGCGGCCCTGCCGCCCCACCCCGCCGCCTCACCCCGCCAGGTCCTTCGCGAGCATGAGCTCCGCGGACCGCACGGACGCCGTCTCCGCGGACGTGAGCTCCCGCCCCTGGACCTCGGCGTCCCGGATCGCGATGAGCAGGTCGTAGGTGCGCACCTGGAGACCACCTCGCCGTCGGCGTGCGCGAAGGTCGAGGCGGCGGGCGATGCGGGCGAGACGGATGCGGTGTCCGCGGAGCCGGGCCTCCCGGGCCCATCGCCGGACGGTCATCGACGCCATCGCGGCGACCATGAGCACGATCCCCAGGTAGAACGGCGGGTCGAACGCGGTCCGGAGGACGTCGCGGAGCAGCACCGGCCCGAGGATGAAGTGGTCGGCCGTCAGGGACGCGATCTCCTCGACGCTCGCGATCGCGACGAGGGACAGCCCCACCCGGAACACGACGAGCGCCCCGCGGCTGCCGAGCACCCCGCGAGCGAGCGTCGTGGCGGTGATCGCGGCGACGCACGCCATGTAGATGCTCGCGTACGACCAGGTCGCGGTCTGGTCGATCTCGTCCACGATGAAGGTGAAGACGGTGTCCCCGCGGTCCCGGATGAACAGGAACGGCACCGTGAAGGACGCGAGCATCGCCACCAGGGCGAGCGGGTGCGCCAGTGCCGGACGCCGGTCGACGTCACGCACGCTGCCGCGGAACAGCAACCAGAACGCCGTCGTCGCGCAGAGGTTCTGCACGAGGTTCACGAGGTTCGTGCCGCCGAGCAGCGCGTCCAGGTCCCGCTGCGGGACGACCGCGCCGAGCGTCAGCAACCCGAGCGCGCCCACCCCGGTGGCCGCCCAGCTCGCTCGCCCGTGCGGGTTCCGTCCGATCGAGGGCGCGCGGATCGCGAAGCTCGCCGCGGCACACCAGAACGCCAGGGCGTGCAGGACCCCCACTAGCCGTAGGTCCGCTCGTCCGCCCCCACGGTGCCGGACAGGAGGACCGTGGCCAGTTCGTACGCGAAGGTCTCGGCGAACTCCTCGTCGTCACCCTGCAGGGACGAACCCGCGGGTGCGGGGAGCGTGTGCTGGACGTCGTCGATCGAGCGGTGGCAGACGGTGCCGCCGACGGACCACGCGGCGAAGTCGAGCTGGGTCCGCGGGACCGGCACGCCGGTGTCCCCGCGCACGAGGTGGCCGAGTTCGTGCAGGACGCAGTGCATCCGGTAGAGCGGCGTCGACCCCGGCGGCAGGAGCACGAGCGCCGCGTCGGGCGACTGGGACACGAGCGCGGTCAGGGCGCCCCAGCTCGGGCCGTCGACGTCCACGACGCGGATCGGCTTGCCGATCCGCGCGGCGACGGCGTCGACCACGTGACGGAGGCGGGGCGCGTTCGGGAGCACCGCGACGACGTCGCGGATCGCCCCGGCACTGACAGCGTCCACACCGCAAGCCTAGGGCGTGGGTGCGGGTCCGATCCGGGAGGCACGACCCCTCTCCGAGGGACGCTCACGTCGGGCCGGGTTGGGGTCAGGTCGGTGTGCGGCCGGCTGGCTCAGGCGCCGGTCGCCTCGTAGTGCCGGGCACCGCCGGTGACCCCGGCGAAGCGGAACGGCCCCGCGGTGACGCGCGGACGCTCGACGTCGTCGCTCGTCGCGGCACCGGCGGCGTGCAGCTCCCGGTACGCCTCGACGGACAGCGGGACCCGTGCCGCGAGCAGCTCGGCGACGCGTCCGGTCCGGCGGTGGTCGCGGTACTCCGGCCGGACGACGCCGGTCATGAGCTCGCCAACGCTGCCGGAGCCGTAGCTGAACATGCCGATGCGGGCGCCGGCCAGGTCGTCGTCCAGGTCGAGCAGCGCGCCGAGGGCGATCCAGAGCGATGCCGTGTACGTGTTGCCGGTCTGACGGTTGTACGTGAACCCGACGGCGAGCTCGGTCTCCTCGAACGGGACGTCGACGTGCTGTGCGAGCTTCCGGTGCGCCTTGATCGCCATCTTCGTGAACGGCTGGTGGTGCACGAAGCGGTCGATCGCCTCGATGCCGGGGCCACCGCGCGCGGCGAGGTCGTCCCAGGCCCCGATGAAGGCGTCGACGTACGCGGTGACCGACAGCCGCCCGTCCACCAGCGCGGTGGAGCGGTCGTTCGGGCGCCAGAAGTCGTCGACGTCGGCGGTGAACAGACCGGACTGCGGCTCGAGCTCGACCAGGTCCGGGTCGGCGGCGATGAGCATCGCGACCGCGCCGGCGCCCTGCGTGGGCTCCGCGGCCGTCTCGACGTCGTAGCGGGCGACGTCGGCGGCGATCACGAGCACGCGTTCACCCGGGTCCCGCGCGATGATGCCGAGGGCCATCTGCACCGCGGCGGTCCCGCCGTAGCAGGCCTGCTTCAGCTCGACGACACGGACGTTGGTCGGCAGACCGAGCAGCCCGTGCACGAACACCCCGGCGGCCTTGGACTGGTCGATGCCGGACTCGGTCGCGAAGAGCACCGTGCGGATGCCCTCCACGCCGTGACGGTCGAGGACCTCCTTCGCGGCGGCGGCGCCCATCGTGACGATGTCCTCGTCGGGGGCGGGCACGCTGAAGGCGTCCTGGCCGATGCCGACGTGGTACTTCGCCGGGTCGACGCCCGTGGTGGCGGCGAGGTCGTCGAGGTCGAGCACGTGGTGGCCGGTGGCGATCGCGAGGTCGTGGATGCCCACGGTGAGCGGCTGTTGCGTGGTCATGCCGACGCTCCTTCCGGTCGGTGGCCGCGTCGCTCCATGGCGACGTGTGCGGCCATGAGCTCGCCAGGGTTCGTCTGGGCGGCGAGCAGTGAGAGTTCACCGCAGAGCACGGTGGCGGCGCAGAGCGCGGCGAGGCGTCGGGCGTTGGCGCCGGGCTCGCGGTCCTCCCGGCAGCCGAGGCGCACGAGGGCGTCCTCGACGACGGGCAGGTCGTTGCCCTTGCCGTTGCCGACCGTGCCGACGATGAGGTGCGGGAGCGAACACGAGAAGTACAGGTCGTCGCCTCGGGCCTGGGCGAGCGTGATGCCCTGGGAGCCCTCGACGATGTTCGCCGCGTCCTGCCCGGTGGCGAGGTAGAACCCGAGCAGCATGTTCGCGTAGTGCGCGTTCGCGGAGCGCAGTGCCCCGGCGATCGTCGACCCGACCAGGTTCTTCGCCGTGTTGAGCTCGACGATCCGTTCGGTGGAGGACCGCAGGCGCTTCTCGACGACCTCGCCCGGGATGACGATCTCGGCGATGGTTTTCCGGCCGCGGCCCCGGATGCCGTTCACCGCCGTGGCCTTCTTGTCCGAGCAGAAGTTGCCCGAGATCGACACGTACCGCAGCTCGGGCTCCCAGGCCAGGATCGCCGGCAGGAGCGTGTCCGCCGCCTGCGTGACCATGTTGTGACCGGAGGCGTCGCCCGTGGTGAACGCGAAACGCAGGAAGAGCAGGTCACCGACGATCTCCGGGTGCACCTCGATGAGCTTCGCGAAGCGGCTCTGCCCGGTGACGATGGTCTCGAGGTCGCCCTGGCGGGCGAGGATCCGTCCGGCGGCCATGTGCGCGGCGGCGGCACTGGAGGCGCGGACGACCACCGAGCGGGTCATCCGCTCGTCGACGACGGTCGAGACGATGCCGCCCTCGACCATGCGCGAGATCCGTGCGCCGCGGCCGACGGACGGCCAGAGCGGGCTCTCGTAGGTCGCGAGGGGCACCTCGTGCTCGCCCTCGACGGCGTTGCCGCTGACGCGGATCGGTCCGACCCACTTCGTGGGGATCGGGGTCTGCAGGTCGGTCATCGCGTGGTCCCTTCCTCGGGTTGCACCGCGACGCTGAGGTGCCTGATGTCGTGTGCCTCCCAGGTGCGGAGGATGTCGGCGGGGTCGCTGTCGGCGGGGACGAGCGCGATCCCGCAGTCGCCGCCACCGGCCCCGGACGGCTTCGCGGCGCCACCGGCTGCCTCGACGACGTCGCAGAGCGTCGCGAGGCGCGGCGTCTCGATCTGCGAGCCGACGGATGTCCCGAGGTCCTGCAGCAGGCCGCGGGCGCGCCGGAGTGCGCCGAGCGTGCGCTCGGCGTCCCCGGTCCGGAGGCCCGTGGTCAGGTCGTCGACGCAGGCGCGGCTGGCGTCGAGGAACGCCGCGTAGTCACCGTCGCGGTGCCGACGCACGACGCCGACGAGCTTGGTCGTGGACGCCGGTGACCCGGTCCAGCCGACGAGGAGCCGCAGGTCGGTCGGGGCGGGCAGGTGCTCGACGTCGAAACCGGTCCAGGCGTCGTCGTCGTCGAGGATCGACGAGACCGTCCGCTCGTCGAGCAGACCGGCCAGGACCTCACGGTCGGGCGCGCTGTAGCGGAGCCAGCCGCCGAAGGTGCTCGCAGCGAGGTCACCGCCGGAGGCGCGGGGTGCCACGCGGATGGTCGCGAGCAGCGCCACCATGAAGCGTCGGCGCTGCGACAGGCCGAGGCCGTAGAAGCGGTCGAGGGCGCCGACGGTCGCGACGGTCACCGCGGCCGACGAGCCGAGCCCGAACTTCCGGCCGCTGGCGTCGTCGAGCTGGCTCTCGATGCGCAGGTCGTGGAACCGCGGCGCGATCCCGAGCTCGGCACGGAGCTTCTCGACGAGGTCGATCGTCGCCATGACGTAGTCGTAGGGGTGGTGCTCGCGGTCCAGTGCGAGGCCGTCCTCGGCACGGGTCCACGTCAGCGGGAGGTTGCCGTACTCCTCGGAGTGCACGCTGCCGGCCCCGTGCCCCTCGGAGACGCGGGCGGTGATCGCACGGTCGAGGGCGATCAGCACGGACGGCTGACCGGGCTCGACGACGGCGTACTCGCCCGCCACGAACAGCTTGCCGTGGGCTCGGAACTCGGTCACGCGGTGGTCTCCTCTGCTCGGGGGGGGTCCCCCGGGCGTTCGGAGCCGACCAGGTGAGCGGCTGGTCCGGTGCCGGACTCGATGACCGCGCCGAACCCGTCCAGGGACGCGGCCACGCGGGCACGGTCCTCCGGACGGCAGAGCACGACGACGTTCGGGCCGGCGTCGGCCGTGGCGTAGGCCTCGAGGCCGTCGGCCCGCAGCGCGGCGACGGCGTCGAAGACCGCGACGCTGCGGCTGTTCAGGTAGCGGATCGGGGGGAAGGCGCCCTCGATGGTGGCGTGCATGCGGAGCGCGTTGCTCTCGGTCAGCTCGCCGATGCGGGTGAAGTCGCCGGCCGCGCACGCGGCGAGCATGTCCTGGACGGTCTCGGTCGTGGAGGTCACCCAGGCCGGGTAGAACGGCGACGTCGCGATCGTCCGGCGCATGGCCTCGCGCGAGCCGATCTCCTTCGGGCCGTCGTCGATCGTCACGACCACCATCGCCATCGGCGGCGCGGGGATCGTCTCGGCGAAGGACCCCTCGTCGTCGCCCGCGTGCCAGACCGCGACCCCGCCGGGGATCGACCGCGTGGCCGAGCCTGAACCGCGGCGGGCGAGCCGGGAAAGGTCCCGCGACGACAGGTCGAGACCGTACGCGCTCGCGGCGGCGACGGCGAGGGCGGCGAAGCCCGATGCGCTCGAGGCCAAACCGGCGCCCGTGGGCACGGTGTTCTCCGTGACGACTGCGGCGCGGGCCTCCGAGCCGGACAGGTCACGGACGAGGTCGAGGAAGCGCTCGACCCGCACCAGCGCACCGTCGTCGACGACGCGACCGTTCAAGGTCAACGTGTCACGCGCCTCCCGGCCGGCGTCGAGCGTGACGGAGGTCGTGGTGGGGAAGACGTCGAGGCCCATCGAGACGCTGCCCGTGGCGGGCAGCGCGAGGTCGGCGTCCGCCTTGCCCCAGTACTTCACGAGCGCGATGTTGGGGTGCGCGACGGCGGTTGCGGTCATCAGGCACGGGCTCCGATCGAGGTGGTCCAGGTGGCGGCGGCGCCCGCGTCGCGCAGTGCGGTCACGATGCGGGCGGCGTGCTCGTCGTCGGCGGCGAGGGCCAGGACGCATCCGCCCCGTCCCCCGCCGGTGAGCTTCGCGCCGAGGGCGTCCGCGCTGCGTGCGGCGCCGACGAGCCGATCGAGGTCCCCGCTCGACACGTCGAGGGTGGTGAGCAGTTCGTGCGCGGCGTCCATGGTGGCACCGAGGGCCTGGGCGTCGCCGTCGACGAGCGTCCCCCGCGCTGCCCGGGCGAGGTCCCCGATGCGCTGCACGACGGCGTCGACCACCTCGGGGGCGCGGTCGTGGCGTTCCCGCACGGCCGCGACGGCCTCGCGCGTGTGTCCGGGGACACCGGTGTCGGCGACGACGAAGACGAAGCGCCCGGTGAGTTGCACCGGCTCGATGACGTCGTGCTCGAACCAGACGGGCTCGTCGGCGACGACCCCCCGGGCGTCGAGTCCGGACGGGCGCCCGTGGGCGACGCGCTCGCACGCCTGGATGAGGTCGTGGTGGGTGGCGCGGTCGAGCACGACCCCCAGGGCGTCGGCGACCGCGGCGGTCACGGCCGCGGCGACGGCGGCGCTCGACCCCATCCCGCGGGCGGTGGGCACCTGGCTGTCGACCCGGACGTGGAACGCGGTGTCCACGGCGTGCGGGTACCCGAGGTCGGCGAGGTGGCTGAGCGTCGCGGTGACGGCGGTCGTCGTGGGCAGCACGGCGGCC
This sequence comes from Curtobacterium sp. MCPF17_046, assembly GCF_003224295.1. Taxonomy (NCBI): domain Bacteria; kingdom Bacillati; phylum Actinomycetota; class Actinomycetes; order Micrococcales; family Microbacteriaceae; genus Curtobacterium; species Curtobacterium sp. MCPF17_046. The sequence goes on from NZ_QKLB01000018.1 coordinate 31,522, forward strand.
GGCGCGAGGCCGAACGGCCCCGTGTGGACGGTGGACTCCAGCACGTGCTCCGCTCCGGACGAGTGCGTCACCGGCAGGGGCGTCGCGGTGGCCGTCACGCGGACGTCGGTCACCGGCAGCACGAGCGCGGGTGCGCCGTAGACCACGGCGTGCTCGCCGATCAGGATCGTCTTGCCGTGGGACACCGATGAGCCGACTCGCGGGATCGCTGTGGTCGTCGTCGGTGCGGTGGCGGGGTGGTTGCTGGTCATCGTCGGTCCGGCCAGCCTAACCGGACCCGACGACGGACGTCCGTCCGGTGCGCTCTCGGCGGACGGACGCCGTGTGTCGGCTGGACGTCGTCGCGATCGGGTTGTGCACAACCCGGTCGCGTGCAACAGTGACGTCATGCCGGTGACCGACGAGATGGTGTGCTTCTCCCTCTACGCAGCGACCCGGGCGACAACCCAGGCGTACCGCGCGCTGCTCGAGCCGTGGGGCCTGACCTACCCGCAGTACCTCGTGCTCGTGACGCTGTGGGTCGAGGGCGACCAGACCGTGTCGAGCCTCGGCGACCACCTGCAGCTCGACTCCGGGACCCTCTCGCCGCTCCTCAAGCGCATGGAGCAGGGCGACCTCGTCCGTCGCGAGCGCCGCAGTGACGACGAGCGCGTGGTCACCGTGACGACCGGCGAGCGCGGCCGGTCCATACGCGCCGAACTCGCGCACGTCCCGGCGGCCGTCGCGGCGGGCACCGGACTGATCGACGAGCGCTCGGCCGCCGAGCTCATCGCGACGCTGCACCGCCTGACCGAGACGATGCACCGCGCCGCAGCGTCACCCGCACAGCCCGCGCCCGCGCAGCCCGCACCCGCGCCGCCCGCCTGACGCAGCTTGCGCGCTGGCCGACATCTTTCGCGCTCGGCACCCCGAACGGTGTCGCTGAGCGCGAACCCAGCGGACCGGCGAGCGCGTCCCCACTGACCAGACAGACCCCACGAAGGAAGGAAGGACACCACATGGACGTCCTCTACACCGCAGAAGCCCTGTCCACCGGCGAAGGCCGCAACGGCAAGGTCCAGACCAGCGACGGCTCGTTCGAGCTGGACATGGCGATCCCGAAGGAGATGGGCGGCTCCGGCGCCGGCACGAACCCCGAGCAGCTCTTCGCCGCCGGCTACGCCGCGTGCTTCCACTCCGCACTGCAGGGCGTCGCCCGCGCGCAGAAGGTCAAGGTCACCGACTCGTCCGTCGGCGGCCGCGTCCAGATCGGCCCGAACGGCCAGGGCGGATACCAGCTCGCCGTCGTGCTCGAGGTCGTCATCCCGGACATGGAGCACGACCAGGCCCAGGCCCTCGCGGACGCCGCCCACCAGGTGTGCCCGTACTCGAACGCGACGCGCGGCAACATCGACGTCACGATCACGGTCTCGGAGGACTGAACGTGGCAGACCAGACCATGCGCGCCGTCGTCCACCCGGAGTTCGGCGAGCCCGCCGACGTCCTGACCGTCGAGCAGCGCCCCGTCCCCACCCCGGGCGCCGGCCAGGTGCTCGTCCGGACCGTGCTCTCCCCGATCCACAACCACGACCTGTGGACGATCCGCGGCACGTACGGCTTCAAGCCGGAGCTGCCCGCGCCGTCCGGCACCGAGGCGCTCGGCGTCGTCGAGGCCCTCGGCGAGGGCGTCACGCACCTGTCCGTCGGCCAGCGCGTGGCCGGTGGCACCTTCGGCGTCTGGGCGGAGTACTACGTCGCCGACGCCGCCGGGCTGATCCCCGTGCCGGACGCGATGCCCGACGAGTCGGCCGCCCAGCTCGTGTCGATGCCGTTCAGCGCGATCAGCCTGCTGCACTCGCTCGACCTGCACGAGGGCGACTGGCTCATCCAGAACGCCGCGAACGGCGCAGTCGGCCGCATGGTCGCCCAGCTCGGTGCCGCCCGCGGCATCAACGTCATCGGCCTCGTCCGCCGTGCCGAGGGCGTCGAGGAGATGCGCGCCCAGGGCATCGAGCGGATCGTCGCGACCGACACCGAGGACTGGCAGGACCAGGTCTCGGCCATCACCGGCGGCGCCCCGATCCGCGCCGGCGTCGAGTCGGTCGGCGGGAAGGCCGCGGGCGACATCGCGTCCGTGCTCGGTGACGAGGCGACCCTCGTCGTCTTCGGCGCGATGGCCTCCCCCACGCTCGAGATCCCGTCCGGCAAGGTCATCTTCGGCCAGCTCACCGTGAAGGGCTTCTGGGGCAGTGTGGTCAGCCGGACCATGCCCGCGGAGACCAAGCAGGAGCTGTTCGGCGAGCTCATCAGCCGCGTGCTCGACGGGTCGCTGACGCTCCCCGTGTCCGAGACCTTCGCGTTCGAGGACGCCCGCGACGCCGCCCGTGCGAGCGACACCGCCGGCCGCGTCGGCAAGGTGCTCCTGCGCCCGTAGCCCGACCGGAGACACACGGGAGGCCCGTCACCAGCCGGTGACGGGCCTCCCGTGTGTCCGCCGTCGCGTCGGTCAGCGGCGCCCCGCCGCGTCGACGGTGAAGAGGCTGCCCGAGGCGACGCCCTCCTCGACCTGCTCGAGGGTGCGGCCGCGCGTCTCGGGCACGAACCGCCAGATGAACAGCAGCGCGAGGACCCCGACGACCCCGAAGCCGAAGAACGTGCCGGTGATGCCCGTCGCCGCGACGACGGACGGGAACCACAGCCCGACGAGCGCGGTCGCGATCCAGAGGCAGAACACCGCGATGCCCATGCCGAGCGCCCGGATCTGCGTCGGGAAGACCTCGGACAGCACGACCCACACCGCGATGTTGAGGAAGGTCTGCATCGAGCCGACGAACGCGACGACGAGGACCAGGATCACCCACGGTCGCGCCGGGTTACCCGCCGGCAGGGCGACCGAGGCGGTGCCGATGAGGAAGTGGCACACCGTCGTCAGGGAGAAGCCGAGCAGGAGCGTCGTCCGCCGGTCGATCCGCTCCATGTTCGCGATCGCGATGACGCCACCGACCACCGCGATGACCCCCGGGGCGATGGTCGCGATGAGCGCGGCTGATGCCTTGAACCCGGACTCGATGAGGACGGACTGGCCGTAGTACATGATCGAGTTGATCCCGGTGAGCTGCTGCGCGACCCCGAGTCCGGCGCCGATGAGCACGATCCGGACGAGCCACTTGTTCCGGAGCAGGACGGTCCACCCGCTCTCCCGCTGCTCCTGCGCCTCGTGCTCGTGCGCGCGGCGGATGTCCGCGAGCTCGGCCTCGGCACGGTCCGCCGACCGCACCTGCCGCAGGACGGCGAGCGCCGCGTCGTCACGGCCGTGCGTCGCGAGCCACCGGGGCGACTCCGGCACGCGGAGCATCCCGACGAACAGGGCGACGGCGGGGAGTGCGCAGACGGCGAGCATGATCCGCCAGACCCCGTCGCCCTCACCCCAGAGGCTGGCGATGACGGCGTTCACGACGAACGCGGCGAGCTGCCCGATGACGATCATGAGCTCGTTGCGACCGGACAGCGACCCGCGGATCTCGTACGGAGCGAGCTCGGCGAGGAACACCGGCACGACCGTCGAGGCACCGCCCACCGCGAGGCCGAGCAGCACGCGGCCGACGACGATCACGCCGAACGACGGGGCGGCGACGCACACGAGCGTCCCGACGAAGAACAGCACCGACAGGAGGATGATGGTCCGCCGTCGACCCCAGGCGTCGGCGACCCGTCCCCCGAACACCGCGCCGACTGCCGCGCCGAAGGCCAGCGAACTGGTGACGACACCCACCGTGACGTCCGTCAGGCCGAGCTCCTGCCGCATCGGCAGGAGCGCGCCGTTCACCACCCCGGTGTCGTACCCGAAGAGCAGACCGCCGAAGGTCGCGACGAGCGCCAGCAGCCCGAGGCGGCGGCGGTGCGGTCCGGTGCCCACCGGGGGGAGCCCGGCCTCGTGTGCTGTGGGTCGGGTGTCGACCATGCGGTGTGTCCTTCGTCCGTGATCGCGAGCGGGGGTCCGGCAGGGACCGGCGCGGCCCACCGTCCCGGGACGGCTCCCGGCGGGCCACCAGTGATCTTCCCACCGCCGCGCAGGTCCGACGTGCAGGTCCGACGCGCAGGAGCCGGGCCGACCGTGGTGCCGTAGGCTCGCAGCGCGAGGGGACCAGGCACGACGGGACGGGGGGACCATGCGTCGCGGGTACGCAGGACAGGGACACGCAGGACAGGGACACGCCGGACAGGGGCACGGCCGAGGCAGGCCCGGCCGACTGCTCGGAGCGGTCGCGCTCGCCACGGTCGTCGTCACGACCGCAGCGGGGTGCGCGTTCCTCCGCGGGCCGGACGAGCTGCCGGCGCCGAGCCGCAGCGCCACCGCCGACGGCACGGGCAAGGCCCCCGACCCGAGCGCCAGCGCCGAGGCCCGCCGCATCGCCGAGTCCGCGTCACCACGGACCCCGACCGCCGTCCCCACCGAGGCCGCGGCGCCGGAGCCCACGGTCTCCCCGATCCCGGTCGGCACCGTCGTCAGCGAGGCAGACGTCGTCACGCCGAAGGGCAGCGTGCGGTTCCACTACCGCGTGGTCGTCGCCGACAACGGCTACCCGACCGTGCAGTGGTCGGGGTTCACCTCGACGCTGCCGGTCCCCGTCGGTGCGACCTTCCTCAAGACGCCGCCCTCGGTCGGCGACGGCCTCTCCTGGCACGGCGTCGGGGACACCGTGCTCGGGGGCGGCTCCCCCGCGGTCCCGACCCCGGCCACGACCGACATGGACCCCGGACGGGTGGACCCGTCGTGGCTCGGCACGCTCGTCGTCTACTCGGCGGCCGAGTCCGCGGCCCCCGACCTGCCGGTCGAACTCGGACCGGACAAGGTGCTCGCGGTCACACCGGTCAACTGGTCGGTACCGGCGCGGACGACGAACGTGCACCCCGTCGACGGTGGGGCACGCCCGAACGCCACCGGGATCACGAGCAGCGAGGGGTCCCCGGACGGGTCACCCGTCGCCTACCGGATCGCGTCGGAGGACCTCATCGGCGCCGTCGCAGCCCGGCTCGGCATCACGGTGAAGGACCTGGTCTGGTTGAACCCGGACGTCACCGTGTACGGCGACCAGCAGTACCTGTACGAGGACACCGTGCTGAACCTCGACCCGTTCCGGCGGTAGTCCGAGCCCGGGCGGGGCGCGTCCGGGTCAGGCGTGCTCGGCCCCGCCGTCGTCGTCCCGAGCGACGGGTCCGGCGTCGAGCACGTCCCCGAGCGCGGACATCCCCGCCCCGTGGTCGGTGTAGCGGCGCACGGTCCGTCGTGCGGCGGCCCGTGCGGCCCCGGCGAGCCGTTCGTTGCGACGCGCGGCGTCCGCCACCCGGCCAGCGTGCCCGGCGGTCGAGAGCAGCACGTTCGCGAACGCACGGGCGTCTCCCTGCTCGGGGATGCCCGTCACCGTCCAGGCGCTCCGGACCTGGGCGTCCGGGGTCATGCCGCGGCGGGTGCCCATACGGCGCCAGTCGGACAGCGCGCCCTCGGTCCGGTCGGCAGCGCGGTCCGACTCCGCCGCCCGTTCGGCGTCCGCCGACCGGCGACGCTCGGGTGCCGGGGCCGCCGACGCCGCTTCGGCGCGCTCGCGGGCACCGCGGTCGTCGCCGCCGGCGGCGATGCGGGCGGCGTGGGCCGCTGCTGCGGCCGCGAGGATCTCGGAACGGTCCATGCCACGACGGTACCGTGCACGACCGACGTGGGTCGGGCCTCCCGGCCGTCCGGACGACCGCAGCGGCAGGCGTGCGGACCGGAGGACCGAGGTGCGGGTGACCGCGAGCGGCGGTGCGCGCACCGGGGGGGGGCCGGCGCACCGCCGCCGGGTCAGTTCGTGCGGGCGGGCTCCGTGGTCAGCCAGACCGCGGCGTCGGCAGCGAGGACCCCGTCCACGAACGCGCCCGGCACCGACTCGACCAGGACCTCCCCGCCGGACACGCCCTCTCCGGACACGCCCTCCCCGGACACCCCTTCCCGGGCCGGCAGCCGCACCGGCTCGGAGCCGAGGTTGCCGACGACGGTGACCCGGCCGTTCGACCACGCCAGCACGCTGCCGGTACCGGTCTCGTGCCAGCGCAGGGTCCCGGCGCCGAGGGCCGTCCGCCGTCGGACGTCGAGCGCCCGGCGGTACATCGCCAGGGTGGAGGCCTCGTCGTCCTCCTGCGCGGCGACGGCGTACGCGCCGAAGTCGGCCGGTTGCGGCAGCCAGGTGTCCGCGGCGGACGAGAAGCCGAAGGACGGCCCGCCGGAGGTCCAGGGGATCGGGACCCGGCACCCGTCGCGGCCGCGGATCCGGTGGCCGGAGCGCTCCCACACGGGGTCCTGGCGGACCGCGTCGGGCAGCGTGGTGACCTCGGGCAGGCCGAGTTCCTCACCCTGGTACAGGTAGGCGGAGCCCGGCAGGCCGAGCATGAGCAGCGTCGCGGCCCGGGCACGGCGGAGACCGGTGGCACGGTCCGGCTGCGGGTCGTCCACGCCCACACCGGCCTCGAGCTCGACCGGTCCGTCGTAGCCGAAGCGGCTCGCGTGCCGCATCACGTCGTGGTTCGAGAGCACCCACGTGGTCGGCGCACCGACGGCGTCGTTCGCGGCGATGCTCGTGTCGACGTTCGCCCGGATCGCCGCCGCGTCCCACGGGAGCGACAGGTACGCGAAGTTGAACGCCTGGTGCATCTCGTCGGACCGGACGATGCGGGCCGCCCGCTCCGGTGGGAGCCACGCCTCGGCGCAGAGGATGCGCTGGCCCTCGTACTCGTCCAGGATCCGTCGCCACTCGCGGAAGACGGCGTGGATGCCCTCCTGGTCCCACATCGGCGGCATCACGCCGTCGACCGGCTCCACGACGCCGTGGGTCGCGTGCGGCCAGTCCGGCAGGCCCGGGGCCTTCACGATCGCGTCACACACGTCGACCCGGAACCCGTCCACCCCGCGGTCCAGCCAGAACCGCAGCGTCGTCTCGAACTCCCGGTGCACCCGGGGGTCGTCCCAGTTCCAGTCCGGCTGCTCGGGCGCGAAGAGGTGCAGGTACCACTGGCCGAGGGTGCCGTCCGCCTCGGTGACGCGGGTCCAGGCCGGGCCCTCGAACATCGACTGCCAGTCGTTCGGCGGCAGGTCGCCGTGTTCGCCGCGTCCGTCGCGGAAGTGGAACATCCCACGCTCCGGGCTGCCCGGCGCGGCGGCGAGCGCGGCCCGGAAGAGCACGTGCTGGTCCGAGCAGTGGTTCGGGACGAGGTCGGCGATGACCCGCAGCCCCAGGTCGTGGGCCCGTGCGAGCAGGGCGTCCGCATCGGTGAGCGTGCCGTACAGCGGGTCGACGTCCCGGTAGTCGGCCACGTCGTAGCCGCCGTCGGCCTGCGGGGACGGGTAGAACGGCGAGAGCCACACGGCGTCGGCGCCGAGCGCCGCGACGTGGTCGAGCCGCGCCGTGATCCCGGCCAGGTCACCGGTCCCGTCACCGTCGAGGTCGGCGAACGACCGCGGGTAGACCTGGTAGATGACGGCGGTGCGCCACCAGTCGGTCGCGGCGTCGGTCACAGCAGCGTCGGTCACGTCGGCGTCGGTCACGTCGGGGGTGGTCATGCGGTCGGCACCTTCCGGTCGTAGAGCTCGGGGCGGCGGTCCCCGATCCAGTCGTTGTGCGGGCTCGTGGACTTGTCGCGGGCGAGGGCCGGGAAGACGTCGACGGTGATGGCGGTCGCGCCGGCGCCGGGGTCCGTCTCGGCGGCGACCCAGCCGAACTGGTCGACGATCACGCTCGCCTCGTTCCAGTCCTGGCCCCGTTCCGTGCCCGCGCGGTCGCAGCACGCGATGAACACGCCGTTGGTCCGCGCGGCGGCCTGCGCGGCGATCACCTCGGCGACGCGGTCGCGCTCCGGGTGGTCCCCGACCGGCCAGTTCGTCGGGACGGCGATGAGGTCCGCGCCCGCGAGCGCGAGCATGCGGGGCATCTCCGGGAACTCCATGTCGTAGCAGACGAGCACGCCGATGCGGCCGTGCGCGGTGTCGACGACGGGAGGCGCGGCGTCGCCCGGCGTGAACACGAGGGTCTCGCGGTCCCACAGGTGCGTCTTCCGGTAGACGGTCCGGACACCGGTCCGGTCCACGACCGCGACGCTGTTGCGCAGGACGCGGCCGTCCCGCTCGCAGAAGCCCACCACGACGACGTTGTCCGTCCCCGTCAGCGCGCCGGCGACCCGGGCGAAGAGCGGGTCGTCCGCCGTGACCGCGAGCGCCGCTGCCTCGTCAGCGTCCCGGAAGACGTACCCGGTCGTGGCGAGCTCCGGCAGGACGAGGACGTCGACCCGGTCCTCGACGGCCCGCTCCACCGCGGCGAGGACGCTCCTGCCGTTGCCCTCGAGGTCACCGAGCACCGGTGCGAGCTGGTCGCACCGGACCCGGGCCACGCCGGTCCCGCCGGCCGTCACTTGACCGCGCCTTCCGTCAGCCCGGTGATGAGCCGACGCTGGAGCAGGACGTAGGCGACGACGATCGGCAGGGCGACGAGCACGGCTGCCGCGGCGGTGACGTCGGGCTGGGCGCCACGCTGCGCGCCGGAGAAGAACGACAGCGACAGCGGCGCCGTCTGGACGGCCTCGTTCTGCGGCACGAGCACGAGCGCGAGCAGGAACTCGTTCCACGTGAACAGGAAGAGGATCGTCGCGAGCGTCGCCACGGCCGGCAGCGCGACCGGGGTCAGCACGCTGCGGAGGATCCGGAAGCGGGAGGCACCGTCGATGCGTGCCGCCTCGAGCAGTTCGCCCGGGACGGAGGCGAAGAACGACCGCATCCAGAACACCCCGAGCGGCACCGACAGACCGATCTGCGGCAGGATGAGCGCCCAGTACGTGTCCACGAGACCCCACCCGGCGAGCATCTGGTACAGCGGCAGCACGGTGACCTCGTACGGCAGGACGAGCCCGACGAGCAGGAGGCCGAGGAGCAACCGGCCCCCGGGCACCCGCATGTGTGCGAGGGCGTAGCCGGCCAGGCAGGCGACCGTCGCGGTCACGACGACGACCGTGATCGCGACGACGGCGCTCGAGACGAGGGCGGACGCGAACCCGCCCTGCGTCCAGGCGTCGACGTAGTTGTCGAACCCGACCCCGCCGTCGTCCCCGCTCAGCGAGGTGACGATCACCGACGCGAGGGGGAACACCGCGACGAGCGCGGCGACGACGAGCACCGCGTGGGTGATGAGGGTCTCGCTGCGTGCGACCTTCACGACGCCGCTCCCTTCCGCTCGCGGAGGGCGAGCTGCACGATGCCGACGACCACCAGGATGAGCACCGTCAGGACCACGGCCAGCGCGGACGCCTGCCCGAGGGCACGGTCCTGGAACGCGTCCTGGTAGACGAAGACGCTCGGCACCGTGGTCGACGTCCCGGGGCCACCGCGCGTGGTGTTCCAGATGAGGTCGAAGTTCCGCAGCGCGAACGTGATGGTCAGGATGAGCGCGATGGAGATCTGCGGGCGCAGGGCCGGCAGTGTGATCGACGTGAACTCCCGGATCGCCCCGGCGCCGTCGAGCCGGGCCGCCTCGTAGAGGGACCGGTCGATCGTCGCGATGCCGGCCAGGAAGAGCACCATGCACAGGCCGTACTCGACCCAGGTCCCGATGAGCCCGATGGACGGCAGGGCGGTGCCGAAGTCACCGAGCCAGCTGCGGGCGAGACCGCCCAGCCCGACCGCCCGGAGGAAGCCGTTGACGGGGCCGTCCTCGGCGAGCAGCCCGCGCCAGGCGACGGCGACGACGACGCTCGACAGGATCTGCGGCAGGAACAGCACCGCCCGGAACACGGTGAGGCCGTGGATGCGGATCCGCGACATCGCGCCCGCGAGCAGCAGCCCGACCAGGACGGGCAGTGCGGCGTAGAAGAACAGCAGCACGACCGAGTGTCCGAGCGCCTGACGGAGGTCGGCGTCCGCGAAGACCGCCGCGTAGTTCGACAACCCGGCCGGGGTGGCGACGCTGATGCCGTCCCAGTCGTAGAACGAGATGCGCACCGACTGGACGATCGGCACCACGACGAACACGACGAAGAACGCCAGGGCCGGGGCGACGTACAGGAGCGAACTCCAGCTGACACGGGTGGCGGCCGGGCGACGCCGACGTGGCGTCGTCCGGTCGGTCCCGCGCTCGACGAGCGTGGCCGCCATGTCAGTCGTGCGCCTTCGCCCAGGTCCGCTGGACCGTGTCGGTGAACTCGGACGGCGTCGTCCGGCCGGCCATCACCTCCTGCAGCGCTCCGCCCATCGCGGTGAGCATGTCCGTGGTGCTCCAGTCGTAGTACCCGACCTGGGTGCCCGCGGCGATGGTGTCCTTCAGCGCGGTCAGGGTCTGCTCCTGGAGCCGGTCCTGCGAGCTGACGCCGTCGGTGACCACCGGCAGGCGGCCGGTGTCGAGGATCCACTGGCCGACCTCGGGGCTGTGCATCATCCCGAGGAACGCGATGGCCGCCTCCTGGTGCTCGGACTTCGTGCTGATGTGCCACGGGGACGCGGTGGCGCCGACACCGCCGGACGTCAGCGGAGCGAACCCGAAGGAGTCAGAGTCGAGCGAGGCGCCGTTCCACGAGCCGCCGACGAAGAACACGCCCTTGCCGTCGGCGAACCGGGCGATGGCGTCCTCGTTGCTCAGCCCGTCGTAGCCGGACCCGAAGTACCCCTTCTCGGCCCAGTCCCGCATGGTCTGGGCGGCTTCCTCGTTGCCCTTGGTCGCGAAGGTCGAACCCGACTTCCCGCCGATCCAGGCGGCGATCGACGACGGGTCCTGCTTCGTCGCGGCGATGTCCGAGAAGACGTGGGTGGCGGCGTACTGGTCGGAGTTGCCGAGCATGATCGGCTGCTCGCCCGCTGCCTTCGCCGTCGCGAGGTCCTGCTCGAGGTCGGCGATCGACGTCGGCGGTTCGAGCCCGAGTTCGTCGAGCTTCCGCTCGTCGTAGTAGATGCCCTGCACCTCGCTGATCACGGACATGCCGTAGAGCGTGCCCGAGCCGAACGCCGTGCCGTCGTCGTTCCAGCGTGCGGGCCCGAGCGTCGAGGCCCCGGTGCCCGTCGACCACCCGTACACGTCCGCCACGTCGTCGAGCGGCCGGACCAGGTCGCCCTTGACGAGCGCCCCGTCGACCGCGTAGCCGATGTTGCCCTGGAAGAGGTCCGGGGCGTTCGCCGAGTTGGCGGCGTTCACGACGGTCGCGATGAGGTCGTCGAAGCTCTTGTAGGTGATCCGGACGTCGACGTCCGGGTACGCCTTCTCGTAGGCCGGGACGAGCTTCTCCATGAGCGGCTTCTCGGCGACGTCGGCCCACATCGTCAGCGTCGTGTCACCGTCGATGTCCGACGCGGCGACCTTCTTCGTGATCTCGGGCTGGTCGACCTGGCCGACGGGCCCTCCGGAGCCGGGGGCTGAGCACCCGGCGAGGGCGACGACGAGGCCGATGACGGGCACCGTGGCGAGGAGACCTCGACGGCGTGCGGCTGGTGTGGTCATGGTCACTTCCGGGTCGTGTGGTCGGGTTCGGGGGTGGTGGAGCGTGTGAGCCGCTCGGTCCGCAGGGTGGCGGTGGCGCGGTGGGCAGACATGCCCTCGCTCGCCGAGATGACGTCGACGGCGTCGGCCAGCTCGGGGGTGGCCTCGCGGGCGATGTGCTGGTAGGTGAGCGGCTTGAGGAACCGGGACACCGACAGGCCGGCGCTGTGCTTCGCGCCGCCCGCGGTGGGGAGGGTGTGGTTCGTGCCCGCCATGCCCTTGTCGGAGTAGGCAACGGTGCTCCACGTGCCGATGAACAGCGAGCCGTAGTTCGTGAGGCGGTCGTGGTACCAGGCGTCGTCCGCGGTCTGCACCTCGAGGTGTTCCGGAGCGTACTCGTCCATGACCGCTGCGGCGGACTCGCGGTCCCCGACGAGCACGACCGAGCCGTGGTCGCGCCAGGCGGGTCCGCAGATCTCGTTCGTGGACAGGGTCGGCAGCTGCCGCTCGACCTCCGCGATGACCGCCTCGCCGAGTGCGCGGGAGGTGGTGACGAGCGCCGCCGGGGAGTTCGGGCCGTGCTCCGCCTGGCCGAGCAGGTCGGCGGCCACGAGCTCCGGGTCGGCGGTCTCGTCCGCGATCACGGCGACCTCGGACGGCCCGGCCAGCAGGTCGATGGCCACGGCACCGAAGAGCTGGCGCTTCGCCTCGGCGACGAAGGCGTTCCCGGCACCGACGATCATGTCGACCGGTGCCGCGCCGAGCAGACCGAACGCCATGGCGGCGAGCGCCTGGACGCCGCCGACGACGAACAGCCGGTCGACACCGGAGACGTACGCCGCGTACGCCACGGCCGCGTTCACGCCACCGTCCGGCTGCGGCGGGGTGCAGGCCACGACGGTCGGGACGCCCGCGGCCTTCGCGACGCCGACGCTCATGAACGCGCTCGCCGTGAGGGGGAAGCGCCCGGCCGGCAGGTACGCGCCGACACTGCCGACCGGGACGTAGCGCTGTCCCACGGTGAGCCCGGGGACGAGTTCTGCGGAGAAGTCCGCGAGGTGCTCGCGCTGCAGACGCGCGAACTGCTGCGTGCGCGCGGCACCGAGTTCGATGGCCGTGCGGAGTTCGGGGGTGAGCCGGTCACCGGTCGCGGCGAGTTCCTCGGCGCTCAGCTCGACGACGTCGGCGTGGTCGAGTTCGCGGGCGTACCGCTGGACGGCCTCGAACCCGTCGCGCTGGATCTCGGCGAGCATCCCGGCGACCCGTTCGGCGACGGCGGGGTCGCGCTGGGCCTCGGGGGCGTCCACGGCCGGGGCCTTGAGGAACGAGAACCGGTCGGCGTTGTCCGCCACGAAACGAGGGCTGAGCTTCATGGAGACGACCCTGCCCGGACGGATCGGCAAGGACAAGGCCAGATGATCCACGACCACCCATAGGGTTCCCCTGTGACCCTGACCCAGTTGCGTGCCTTCCTCGTCATCACGACGGCGGGCTCGTTCTCCGCTGCCGCCGCCCACCTCGGCATGGCGCAGCCGTCCGTTTCGGAACTGGTCCGTCGGCTCGAGGAGTCCTACGGGGTGCGGTTGTTCACCCGGGGCAGCCGCCGCCTCGTCCTGACGAGCGCCGGCGAGGCGCTCCTCCCGCACGCGCGCCGGGCGGTCGAGGCGGCCGACGACGCCGACCGGACGCTCCGGGACCTCACGAGCCTCCAGGGCGGTGTCGCCACCTTCGGTCTCCTGCGCAACGCGAACTACTACTTCCTGTCCCGCCTGCTCGAACGGTTCCACTCCCGCTACCCGGACGTCCGGCTCCGCGTGATCGGCCTGAACTCGGTCGAGGTCGCCGATGCCGTCACCGCCGGGGACCTCGAGGCGGGACTCGTCGTCCTGCCGATCGACGCCGACGGTCTCGAGGTGACGCCGCTCCGCCGCGACGACGTCCTCTACGCCTCGGCGGACCCGGCGCGGACCGCGCGGCCGGTGACGATCGAGGACCTGGCGGCCGCGGACCTCATCCTGTACGACGCCCACTACGGGTGGCGTGATCCGACCCGGCGGCAGCTCGCCGAACGGGCGCAGTTCGCCGGGGTCACGCTCACCGCCCGGATCGAGGTCGAACACGTCGACTCGGCGCTCGACCTCGTCGCCCGGGGTGCCGGTGACACGATCGTCTCGCGGGCCGTCGCCGAGGCACCGACCTTCCCGGCCGGGATCCACACCGTGCCGTTCGCGGAGCCGCTGTACGACACGATCGCCCTCGTCCGACGGCGGGACGTCCCGCTCTCCCCCGCGACCCGCGAGATCGCACGGCTCGCGCGCCGGATGCTCCTCGAGCGGTGACCCCGCGCAGCGCGACGGCTCAGCGCGCCCCGGCCAGCGCCCGCAGGCCGTCGTCGATCGACACCGTCGGTTCCCAGTGCAGGTCCCGCCGGGTCCGCCGCTGGTCGAACCAGTGCGCGGTCGACAGCTGCTCCGCCAGGAACCGCGTCATCGGCGGCTCGTCGGTGCCGGGTCGGACGCGCCACACGGCCTCCACCGCGGACCCGACCGCGCGGGCGAGCCCGGACGGCGCGTGTGCCCCCGGTGCCGGGACGCCGGACGCGACGCAGATCCGTGCCAGCAGTTCCCCGACCGGTCGGGGCTCCCCGTTCGTGACCACGTAGACGTTGCCGTGCACGGCCTCCGCGCGGTCCAGCGCGGCGACCATGGCGGTCGCGGCGTTGTCGACGTAGCAGGAGTCGATGAGGGCGGCACCGGAGTCGAGCACCGGCAGACGGCCACGACGTGCGCGGTCCACGATGCGGCCGACGAGCTGCTCGTCGCCTGGGCCCCAGACCAAGTGCGGGCGGACGGCGACGACCGCGAACCCGGGGGCGTCGGCGGCGAGCGCGAGCAGTTCGGCGGCGGCCTTCGTCCGGGCGTACTCGCCGCGGGCGTTGCCGGGCGAGGCCGTCGTGGCGTCGTCCCCGGCGATGGACGCTCCCGCGTGGGCGACCGACGGGGACGAGACGAAGACGAACCGTGTGACGCCGGCGTCGCGCGCGGCCGCGAGCAGGTCCCGCGTGCCCGCGACGTTGACCCGTTCGAAGTCGGCCGGGTCCCCGGCCAGCGAGACCTTGGCGGCCAGGTGCACCACGGCGTCGACGCCCTGCACGGCGGACCGCACCGCTGCCGGGTCGGTCACCGTGCCGAGGACGTCGACCACCCCGTCGACGCCCGTCGGTCGCCGCTGGAAGGTCCGGACGTCGTGCCCGGCGTCCCGGAGGGCAGCGGCGACGGCGCGCCCGAGGAAGCCGCTGGCACCGGTCACCAGGACCGTCACGGGCGGGTCATCCGTCCGCCCGCCAACACCGAGGACGCCCAGCGCGCGAGGCGTGCCCGGTCCACCTTCGAGTTGTGGCGGATGTCGGTCGGCAGTTCCGGCACGACGAGCACCGCGGCGACGGGCACCCCGGCCGCTGCCCGGACTGCGTCCGCGAGCGCCGGGTCGGCGAGCGCGGGGCGACGGGCGGCCGGGACGGTCTCCACCACGGCGACCACCTGCTGCGTACCGGACGGACCGACGCCGACGACACCCGCGCGCCCGACGCCCGGGACGCGTTCCGTGCGCTGCTCGGGCCCGACCGGGGTCACGACACCGGTCGGGGCCGTGATGACGTGCTGCATGCGGCCCTCGACCCAGAGCTGCCCGGAGGCGTCGAGGTGTCCGACGTCCCCGGTGCGGTGTCCGCGCGGGTCGTCCACCCCGAGACGGGAGACCCGGTCGGTGCGCCAGAGCCGGTCGTAGTGGTCCCGCACGTGCGGCGCCGCGACGACGATCTCGCCGGTGACGTCGGGCGTCTCCGTGAGCGCTCCGGTCGCCCGGCCGTCAGCGTCGAGGGGTGCGATGCGCACCCGGACGGACGCAGCGGGTCGGCCGACGCAGATGCCCGACGACGCGGACGCCGAGGCGGCCGTGACCCGGTCGAGGTCCACGTCGGTCATGAGCAGCCCCTCGGTCATCCCGTAGGGGGTGTGGGCGCTGGCGTTCGGCATGAGCTCGGTCGCGGCGGTCAGCAGCGCGGCCGACACCGGGGCTCCGGCCGACAGGAACAGCCGCACGCGGCCGAGTGCCCGGCGGTCGTCGTCGGTGAGCGCCGACGCCGTCGCGACGACGTTCGCGATCGCGGCCGGCGACAGGAACACGACGGTGGCTCCCGCCGCGGCGACGGCGTCCGCGACCGCACGGGCGGTCAGGGTGCGCGGCGCGGTGACGTCCATGTCCGGTGCCACGGAGCGAGCGCCGAGCGCGGGACCGAGGAGCGCGAAGGGCGCGAACCCGGCGACCAGTCCGGTGCCGACGCCGACGTCGTACTGCCCGGCGAGCGCGTCCCGCACCGCGCCGAGCTGGCCGTGCGTGTAGACGACGCCCTTCGCGGGCCCGGTCGACCCCGAGGTGAAGAGCACCGCGGCCGGGGCGTCGGGCGCCGGGGCTGCCGGCAGCGCGGTGCCGGCGGCGAGGCGTGCTGCTCCCCGGCGGGCGACGGCGGCGAGGGTGTGCTCGACGCGCAGGGCCGCACGGGCCGGTGCGGGGAGCGCGATGGTGGCGATGCGGCGGCCGGGCCAGCCGAGCGCACGTGCGGCGGCGAGTCCGGGCAGCGCGCCGATGACCCAGTCGGGCCGGGCACCGCGGACGGCCCGGGTCAGCCCGCGGAGGCCGAGACCGGCATCGGCGACGACGACGACCGCGCCGACGCGCACGCAGGCGTACAGGGCGGCGGTCAGGTCCGCGCCGGGGGTCACGAGGAGCGACACGCGGTCGCCGGGACGGACACCGAGGTCGACGAGTCCCGCGGCGACCTCCTCGATCCGTCGGGCGAGCAGCCGCCAGCTGATCGTGCGGGTCCCGCCGGGGGCGGCCATCTCGACCAGGGCAGCGTCGTCGCTGTCCCGCAGCTCCTCGAGGTGGGCCCAGAGCGGGCGGCCCGGACCGGCAGGGAGCGGGCGGCCCGGATCGGCAGGGAGCGGGCGGCCCGGATCGGCGTCGGCGGTGCCGGCCGGGAGGCCCGCGCCACCGTCCGCCGGCACCTCGCCGTCCGGCAGGCGGTCGCCGAGCCAGTCGAAGACCGTCCCGGCCACGTCGGCGTCGTCCGGCAGCAGGTGACCGGCGCCCTCGAACCGGTGCACGTCGGCCTGCGGCAGACGGGCCGCGAGGTCGTCGAGGTACCGCTCGAGGAACACCGGGTCGCGCGGCCCCCAGAGGAGCAGGGCGGGAACGTCGAGCGCCGCGACGCCGGCTGCGATGCGGTCGAGTTCGGCCGCGCTCGGGTGCTGCGCGTCGACGGGGATGTCCGCGACGAACCCGCCGACCGCCCCGCGTCGGGCAGCGCCGCGGTACGGGGCGCGGTAGGCGTCGGCGGTCGCCCGGTCGAGCCGCGGGTGCGCGATCGCGAGGGTGGTCTCGATGAACGCCGGCGTCACGACCGTGGCCCGGCCGAGCAGGTGCGGGCGGAGTGCGAGGCGCAGGGGTGCCGGGATCGGGGCGTCGTCGGGCTGGTGGACCGCGGTGTTGCAGGTCGTCACCGCGACGACGAGGTCGGGGTGGTCGACGGCCCAGCCGAGCGAGACGACACCGCCCCAGTCGTGGCCGAGCGTGACGACCGGCCCGGTCAGGCCGAGCTCGTCGGTCAACGCGCCGAGGTCCGCGACCCGGTCGGCCAGACGGTGGTCCTCGCCGGTGCGCTCCGAGAAACCCATCCCGAGCTGGTCGACGGCGACCACACGCCACACGGGGCCACCGGCCGCGGCGACCTCGAGCGAGCGCGCGAGCACCGAGCGCCACAGGTAGGACCACGTCGGGTTGCCGTGCACACACAGCAGGGTGCCGACGGGCTCCAGGCCGAGCTCGTCGAGCTGCCCGGCCGTGTCGAGCAGGTGCCAGGTGCGCTCGGGTCGGGCCGTGCCCGCCGTCGGACCGGCTGACGCGGGGACGGTGACCAGACGGGACCACGCGGGGTCGAGTCCGGGCAGGGGCGGCGGGAGCGTCGCCGGAGCCGTGGTCGCGGCGACGCGGGGCAACCGCGGTGTCACCAGCGCAGTTCCATCATCGCCGTGTTGATGCCGGAGCCGACGCCGCCGAGGAACACGCGGTCCCCGGGGCGGATCGAGCCACGGGTGACCTCGTCCGCGAGGGTGATCGGGATCGACGCCGGGCCGACGTTGCCGAAGCGCTCGTAGGTGGTGGGGACCTTGTCGCGCTCGACACCGATCGCCTGGACGAAGGCGTTCGTGTGCACGTCCGAGACCTGGTGCAGGACGTAGCGGTCCATGTCGGCCCAGTCGAAGTGGGCGCGGGCCTCGTTCCAGGCGGCGACGACGAGTTCCATGCCGCCCTTGAGCAGCATCTTCGCGTCCGTGAACATCCCGTCCACGCTGCCGACGCACAGGTCGTACCACTGGGTCGCCGCGCGGGTGACGCCGCCGACGATCCGGTGGCCGGTCGGGTGCAGGTCGGCCGGGCCGAGCACGGCGGCGGCAGCGCCGGAGCCGAGCGTCAGGCTGGCGAACTCGCTCATGAAGTCCTTGCGGTTCCGGCCGCCCTGGTTCAGGCGGTCGATCGTGTTGAGCTGCACCTGGTCGGCGTCCTCGCCGTCCACGATGAGCGCGTACTTGATCTGACCGGAGTCGATCATGCCCGCGGCGACGCTCATCGCGTTGACGAAGCCGAGGCAGGCGTTCGCGATGTCGAAGTTGATCGCCGACGTCGGCAGGCCGAGACCGTGGTGCAGCCGCACGGCCACCGAGGGCTCGAGGTGCGGACGGGTCACCGACGTGTTGATGAGCAGGCCGACGTCCTCCGGCTTGATCCCCGCGGCCGCCATCGCCCGACGTCCGGCGTCGATCGCGGCGGTCTGGAAGGACTGGTCCTCGCCCCAGTTGCGGCGCTCCCGCACCCCGGCGACGCGTTCGAGCAGCCCCATCGGCAGGCGCAGGCGGCGGAGCACACCGCGGAGCTTCTCCTCGATGTCCGCGGACGTGGTCACGCGCTCGGCGACGGTGGTCTCCACGGCGAGGATCGCGGCGTTCTGGAAACGGACGGTCGCGTTGCCGGGTCGCTCCGTCTCGGCGCTCGGGGTGTCCTGCTGAGGCCGCTCGGTCATGATCGTCACTTGCACATACTTCCGTATCGAGGCTGGGTCTCCGTTGCGACTGCGTCGAACGGACCCCGGGGTTGTCGTCCCCGTTGCCGATCCGGCAATCGTACTGGCCCTGGATGAGCGCCGGTGGGATGCTGCGCGCATGACTGCGTACCCCGCTCCCCGGTCCGAAGCCGAGACGTTCTGGACGGCCCGCTACGGGGACTCGCCGATCTGGTCGGGGCGGCCGAACGCATCCCTGGTCGACACGCTCGGGCCGCTCGTCCCCGGAACGGACGACGATCGCGCGTCGAACCGCGTCGGCGCCGAGACCGGCCCCACCGCCCTCGACCTCGGGTCCGGCGAGGGCGGCGACGCCCTGTGGCTGGCGGCGCAGGGGTGGCGGGTGACCGCGGTGGACATCGCGCCGAACGCGCTGGACCGGGGCCGGGCCGAGGCGGAACGTGCCGGGCTCGGCGACCGGGTGCGGTGGGTGCAGGCCGACCTGGCCGGGTGGAACACCGACGACCGGTTCGACCTCGTGTCCGCGTCGTTCCTGCACTCGTCGGTGTCGTTCCCGCGGGCGGCGGTGCTGCGCCGTGCGACGACGTTCGTCGCCCCGCGGGGACGCCTGCTCGTGATCGGGCACGCGGGCTCGCCGTCCTGGGCCGCTCACGAGGAGCACGCGCACGCCGAGCCCCTGGTCGGGCCCGGGGAACAGGTCAGCCAGCTCGCACTCGGTGCCGGGTGGACGGTCGCGGTCGCGGAGCTGCGCACGCGGACCGTCACCGGACCGGACGGTGGCACGGCGACGCTCGAGGACTCCGTGGTGCTCGCCCGACGCACCTGAGGGCCGGACGCACGACCGGCCCGGACGCCCGGGACGACCGGAGGCCCGGGATGACGGGAGGCCCGGGATGACGGGAGGCCCGGGGCCCGCCGGACAGGGACGTCGCCCTGCCTGCGTGCCCCGGGCCTCCCGGCCGGGCGGCGGCGTCAGCCGCGCAGCTCGAGGTACTTCGCGATGAGCGCCTTCGTCGAGGAGTCCTGCGCGTCGAGGACCGCACGGTCGCCCTGCACGGCCGGGGTGACCTGCAGCGCGAGCTGCTTGCCGAGCTCCACGCCCCACTGGTCGAACGAGTCGATGCCCCAGATGGTCCCCTCGGTGAACACGATGTGCTCGTAGAGGGCGATCAGCTGGCCGAGGACGCTCGGGGTGAGTTCGGGCGCCAGGATCGACGTGCTCGGCTTGTTCCCGGTGAAGGTGCGGGCGGCGACGATCGCCTCGTCCGTGGTGCCCTCGGCGCGGACCTCGTCGGCGGTCTTGCCGAACGCGAGCGCCTTCGACTGGGCGAAGAAGTTCGCGAGGAACAGGGTGTGCACGTCCTGGCCCGGCTGCACGGCCTTCCCGTCGCCGGTCTCGTCCTGCAGCGCGTGCGCGGGCTTCGCGACCGTGATGAAGTCGGCCGGGATCAGGCGCGTGCCCTGGTGGATGAGCTGGTAGAACGCGTGCTGGCCGTTCGTGCCGGGTTCACCCCAGAAGACCTCGCCGGTGTCGGTGACGACGTCCGAGCCGTCCCAGCGGACCCGCTTGCCGTTCGACTCCATCGTGAGCTGCTGCAGGTACGCGGG
The DNA here is from genome assembly GCF_003224295.1 of Curtobacterium sp. MCPF17_046. Lineage (NCBI taxonomy): Bacteria > Bacillati > Actinomycetota > Actinomycetes > Micrococcales > Microbacteriaceae > Curtobacterium > Curtobacterium sp. MCPF17_046. The sequence goes on from NZ_QKLB01000018.1 coordinate 51,727, forward strand.
GAAGCGGTGCAGGTACTGCGTGTACGGCAGGACCGCGTGGCTCTGCGCCCCGAGGAAGTTCGTGTACCAGACGTTGAGCAGGCCCATCAGGACCGGGACGTTCTCGGCGAGCGGCGCGGTGCGCATGTGCTCGTCGATGGCGTGGAAGCCGGCGAGGAACTGCTCCCAGTTCTCCTTGCCGATCGCGATGACGACGCTCGTGCCGATGGCGGAGTCGACCGAGTAGCGGCCGCCCACCCAGTCCCAGAAGCCGAAGGCGTTCTCCGGGTCGATGCCGAACGCGGCGACCTTGTCGAGCGCGGTCGAGACGGCGACGAAGTGCTTCGCGACGGCGTCCTTCTTCTCGTCGTCGCCGGCGTCGGCGAGGCCGAGACCCTGCCACAGCCACTGGCGGGCGAGACGGGCGTTCGTGAGCGTCTCGAGGGTGCCGAAGGTCTTCGACGCGACGATGAAGAGCGTGGTCTCGGGGTCGAGGCCGGCCGTCTTCTCGGCGATGTCGGCCGGGTCGATGTTCGAGACGAAGCGGACCTCGAGCCCCTGCTGCACGTACGGCTTGAGTGCTTCGTAGACCATGACCGGGCCGAGGTCGGACCCGCCGATGCCGACGTTGACGACGGTCTCGATGCGCTTGCCGGTGACACCGGTCCACGCGCCGGAACGGACCTGCTCGGCGAAGCCGTAGACCTTGTCGAGCGTGGCGTGCACGTCGGCGTCGACGTCCTGCCCGTCGACGGTCAGGGGCGCCGCGGGCACGAGGCCCTCGGTCGCCGCCGGACGGCGCAGCGCGGTGTGCAGGACGGCGCGGTCCTCGGTGACGTTGATCCGCTCGCCGGAGATCATCGCCTGGTACCGCTCGGCGACGCCGGTGTCCTCGGCGACCTGGAGGAGGGCCTGCAGGACCTCCTCGGTCACCAGGCCCTTGGAGAGGTCGACGGTCAGGTCGGCTGCCTGGAAGGTGTACTTCTCGGCACGACCGGGGTCGGCGTCGAACCACCCACGGAGGTCCGGGGAGAAGCCGTCGGCGATGCCGGCGAGCTGCTTCCACCCTGCGGTCGTCGTGGGGTCGACGGGTGCGGATTCGGTCACTTCGGTCCTCCTGAACGCCAGAGTTCGGTCAGCCCGCAGACCTGGCGCAGCATCGCGTCGCGGGCCGCGTCCGAGCGTAGTGCCGTCGCACTCACCTCGCGCACAGGGGAGGCGCCTGGGCGAGCAGTACGTCGACAGTCGTACTGTGGACGGGCCTCCCGGCGGCTCCACGTCCGTCGGCCGGTCCCCTGCACGACCAACGGAAGGACCCGCGTGACCCACGCACTCTTCGACCCCATCACCCTCCGCGGCCTCGAGATCCGGAACCGCGTGTGGATCCCGCCGATGTGCCAGTACATGGTCGAGGCGCAGGACGGCGTCCCGACCCCGTGGCACCTCGTCCACCTCGGCGCCCTCGCCCGTGGCGGTGCCGGTGCGGTCGTCGTCGAGGCCACGGGCGTCGTCCCCGAGGGCCGCATCAGCCCGCAGGACCTCGGCCTGTGGAACGACGACCAGCGCGATGCCTTCCGACCGATCACCGACTTCATCCACAGCCAGGGTGCGGTCGCCGGGATCCAGCTCGCGCACGCCGGCCGCAAGGCCTCGACCAGCCGTGAGTGGGGACCGACCGCGGGCGGCGGCAACGTCGCGCCGGAGCAGGGCGGGTGGCAGCCGGTCGGTCCGTCGCCGATCGCGTTCCCGGGCCTGCACGTCCCGACCGAGCTCACGACCGAGGGCATCGCCGAGGTCGTCCGTGCGTTCGCCGCTGCGGCCCGTCGCGCCGTCGACGCCGGCTTCGACCTGCTCGAGCTGCACGGCGCCCACGGGTACCTGCTGCACGAGTTCCTGTCACCGCTGTCGAACGAGCGCGCCGACCAGTACGGCGGCTCGCTCGAGAACCGGGCGCGGGCCCTGCTCGAGACCGTCGACGCCGTGCGCGCCGAGGTCGGCGAGGCCGTCCCGCTCGTCGTGCGCCTGTCCGCGACCGACTGGGTCGAGGGCGGCTGGGACCTCGCCGAGACCGAACAGGTCTCCACGTGGCTCGGCGAACACGGCGTCGACCTCGTGTCGGTCTCCACCGGCGGCAACGTGGCGGACGCCCGCATCCCGATCGGCCCCGGCTACCAGCTGCCCTTCGCGACCGCGATCCGGCAGGCCACCGGGATCCCGGTCGCGGCCGTCGGCATGATCGACGACGCCTTCCAGGCCGAGCAGATCGTCGCCCTCGGGCAGGCCGACGTGGTCCTCGTCGGACGGGGTGCGCTGCGCGACCCGAACTTCCCGATCCGGGCCGCCCAGGCGCTCCGGGTGGACCTGCCGTACAAGCCCGCCCCGTACGAGCGCGCCTACCGCTGACGTCCGGTCCGCCGCCGGGCGGCGCGGCCGTGCCGCTACCGTGGTGGCATGACGGGCACGGGGGCGACCGCCGGGGGCGGTCCGACGCAGGACGACGGCTGGTCACGGCTGCCGGTGGGTCCCCGCGAGCACCGGCAGGACGCGGTCCTGGCGCTCGTGCTCGCGGGGGCGCTCGCGGTCTCGGTGACCCTGTACTCCGCCGTGGGGCTGTACGACGACCCGGCGGCGTGGTGGGTGTGCGCACTGATGGTCGTCGCGAACGCCGGGCCCCTGGCGTTCCGCCGCCGGTTCCCGATGACGGTGGCCGTCGTCGCCGCGCTGGCCTTCGCGGCCACGCAACTGCTGCACGTGCCCGAGGGGCTCTTCACCAACTTCACGCTGTTCATCGCGCTGTACACCGTCGGGGCGTGGTGCTCCGACCGCGTGCGGGCCGAGGCCGTGCGCTGGGTCGTCATCGCCGGGATGTTCGCGTGGGTGTTCCTGGCGATCGTCTTCCGCTGGTCGGTGCCGAGCGCGCTGCCCGACGACGGTCACTCCGTCATCCCGCCGTTCGTCGCGAGTTCGCTCCTCACGATCGTCATCAACCTCGTCTACTTCGGTGCCGCCTGGTACTCGGGCAACCGGGCTTGGGCAGCGGCCGTCGCCGCGCACGAGCTCGGCCAGCGCACGGCCGAGCTCGCCGCGGAACGCGAGCGGTCGGCGGCGCAGGCGGTCGCGCTCGAACGCGTCCGGATCGCCCGTGAGCTCCACGACGTCGTCGCCCACCACGTCTCGCTCATGGGCGTCCAGGCCGGGGCCGCGCGGCGCGTGCTCGACCGCGACCCGGCGCAGGCGGTGGCGTCCCTCGGCGTCGTCGAGGACAGTGCCCGGACCGCGGTCGAGGAACTCCGCCGGATGCTCGGCACGCTGCGGGAACCCGGCACGGACGCCCCGACGACCCCGGCGGAAGCGCCGAGCACCGAGGGCCTCACCCGGCTGCCGGAACTCGCCCGGGCCGCCACGGACGCCGGGCACGAGACCGGGTTCAGCGTCGTCGGTGACGAACGACCGGTCCCGCCGACCGTCGCCGCGGTGACCTACCGCATCGCGCAGGAGGCGGTGACGAACGTCCTCAAGCACGCCGGACCGGACGCACGGGCCGACCTGCGGCTCCGGTACCTGCCGGACGCGGTGGAGCTCGAGGTGACGGACACGGGCGCCGGGGCACGGGCCTCCCGGTCGGCGGGCGGCAGCGGGCTCGGACACGTCGGCATGCGTGAGCGCGTGGCGGCGGTCGGCGGGCGGATCGAGATCGGACCGCGGGACCGCGGCGGCTACCTGGTGCGGGCATGGCTGCCGACGACGTGATCCGGGTCGTGCTCGCCGACGACCAGGACCTGGTCCGCGCCGGCTTCCGGGTCATCCTCGAGTCGGAGCCCGGTGTCCGGGTCGTCGCCGAGGCCGCCGACGGTGCGGGCGCGGTGGCTGCCGTCGCCGAGCACCGACCGGACGTGGTCTGCCTCGACGTGCAGATGCCGGGTGTCGACGGCCTCGAAGCGGCGCGCCGGATCACCGCGGGCCCGAACCCACCGGCCGTGCTCGTCCTCACGACCTTCGACACCGACGAGTACCTCTTCGACGCCCTGGCCGCCGGGGCGAGCGGGTTCCTGCTGAAGAACGCCTCGCCGGAGAAGCTCATCGAGGCCGTCCGGACCGTCGCCCGCGGTGACGCCCTGCTCGCTCCGGACGTCACGCGCCGGGTGATCAGTCGGGCGACCACGGCCAGCGTGCCGGTGGTCGACCAGGCCGTGCCCGACGCGGACGTGGCTCTGCCGGGTCTGACGGAACGCGAGACCGAGGTGCTGCGGCTGCTCGGTCGGGGGCTCAGCAACGCCGAGATCGCCGGCCAGCTGTTCGTCGGCGAGGCGACCGTCAAGACGCACGTCTCGAACGTCCTGCAGAAGCTCGGCGTGCGCGACCGGATCCAGGCCGTGGTCTGGGCGTACGAGCACGGGGTGGTGCGTTCCGGCGAGTGAGCCGCCGCGGTCCTCCCCCGCGCGGCGGAGACGCCGACGCCCGCGATCCCCGTCTCGTGCCGGAGGCGCCGCCGCCCGCCACCGCAATAGCGTCGGAGGCGCAGCGACGGCCGCTGCGGAAGGGGACCCCATGCTCACCATCGAGGGAGTGACGAAGCACTTCGGCGAGCGCCGTGTGCTCGACGACGTCGGCTTCAGCGTCGGACGCGGACGACTGACCGGGTTCGTCGGCGGCAACGGTGCCGGCAAGACGACGACCATGCGCATCATGCTCGGCGTGCTCGACGCCGACAGCGGCACGGTCGCGCTCGACGGCGCACCGATCGGACCGACCGACCGCCGCCGGTTCGGCTACATGCCGGAGGAGCGCGGGCTGTACCCGAAGATGCCCGTCGCCGAGCAGGTCACGTACCTGGCCCGCCTGCACGGTGTGGACCGACGGACCGCCGCGGCCCGGACGGCCGAGCTGCTCGAGCGCCTCGAGCTCACCACGCACGCCGGCGACCCCGTCGAGAAGCTCTCGCTCGGCAACCAGCAGCGCGTGCAGGTCGCCGCCGCGCTCGCCCACCGGCCCGAGGTGCTCGTGCTCGACGAACCGTTCTCCGGCCTCGACCCGATGGCGGTCGACACCGTGCTCGGTGTGCTGCGGGAGACCGCGGCCGACGGTGTCCCGGTGCTGTTCTCAAGTCACCAGCTCGACGTCGTGGAGCGGCTCTGCGACGACGTGGTCGTCATCGCCGACGGCCGGATCCGTGCCGCCGGACCGCAGGACGAACTGCGGCGGACCGCCGGTCCTGCCGCATGGGAGCTCCTGGTGGCGGACGACGTGGCGTGGGTCCGCGACGAGCCCGGCGTCCGCGTCCGCACCTTCGACGGCGGGTACGCCCTGTTCGAGGCGGACGAGTCCGTGGCGCAGGCCGTCCTGCAGCGGGCCGTCGCACGCGGCACCGTGGCGTCGTTCGGTCCGCGGGTCCCCCGGCTCAGCGAGGTCTTCACGGAGGTCGTCCGATGAGCCTCTTCGACAGCAGCACGGTCGACGCCGTCCGGCTCGTGACGGTGCGCGAGATCCAGGCGCGGCTCCGGAGCAAGGCGTTCGTCGTCTCGGCGGCGATCCTGCTCGTGATGGTCGTCGTCGGCATCGTCGTCGGCGGGATCGTCGGGAAGTCGGCGGCGGACGCCACGACCCCCGTCGCCGTGGTGAGCGGCGTGACCCTGCCGACGACGGACGGTCTCGACGTGACCGAGACGGCGGACCGGGACGCGGCGGAGCGCCTGGTCCGCGAGGGCGAGGTCGACGCCGCGGTCGTCCCGGACGGCGGCCAGCTCGGCTTCCGGCTCGTCGGCCTCGACAGCGCCCCCACCGACGTGGTGTCGGCGCTGAGCGTGTCGCCGCAGGTCGACCTGCTCGACCCCGACGCGCTCCCGCCCGGCCTCGTCTCGCTCGTCGGCATCGCGTTCGGCGTCGTGTTCTTCGCCTCCGCGGTGACGTTCGGTCAGTCCATCGCGCAGAGCGTCGTGGAGGAGAAGTCGACCCGCGTCGTGGAGATCCTGATGGCGGCGATCCCGGCACGGGCGCTGCTGGCGGGCAAGGTGATCGGCAACAGCGTCATGGCGCTCGGGCAGATCGTCGCGATCGCGATCGCCGCGGCCGTCGCCCTGGCGGTCACCGGGCAGGACAACCTGTTCACGCTGCTCGGTCCGAGCGCGCTGTGGTTCGTCGGCTTCTTCGCGATCGGGTTCGTCCTCATCGCGGCGCTGTTCGCGGCGTCGGCGGCGCTGGTGTCCCGCCAGGAGGACGTCGGCAGCGTCACGACACCGGTGATGATGCTGCTGATGATCCCGTACTTCCTCATCGTGTTCGCCCCGGACGACCCGACGGTCCTCGGCATCATGTCGTACGTGCCGTTCAGTGCCCCGATCGGGATGCCGGTGCGGATCTTCCTCGGGACGGCGGCGTGGTGGGAGCCCGTGCTCTCGGTGCTGGTCGTCCTGGCATCCGCCCTGGTGGTCGTGCTCCTCGGCGCCCGGGTGTACGAGAACGCCCTGCTCCGCACCGGCGGCCGGGTGAAGCTCGGTGAGGCGATCCGCGGCTGAAGGGCTCGACCACGCCGACGGTGGCCCCGTCACGGCGGTTCCCGGACACGGGACGCCGGACGGGGCCTCCGACGTGCGACTCTTGAGGCGATGCCGATCGACGACGCGATGCCGGTGCGTCTCGAGGTGACCGGGACGGACATCGACGATGCCGCAGCCCACCTCGCCCGTGTGTACGACGCCGAGCTCGTCGCGACGCCGAGCGCCGTCCCGTTCGCGTTCCGGTACGCGTCCATGGGCGACGACACGATGTCACTGCACACGTCGCGGTTCGCCGGGCACATCGACGGCTCGCTGCCCCCGTCGTCCTCCGTCATCGTGCAGTGGCTCCGGTCGGGGGCGTCCCGGCTCGACACCGGCGGCGACCCCGTGGACATGGTGCACGGCGTCCCGGTGCCCCTGCTGCCGGACCGTACGTTCTCGTTCGAGATGGACGACTACGAGCAGCGGCTCGTGCACCTGTCCCGCGAGGTCGTGGAGCGCGTCGCGTCCGAACAGGGCGCGGACGTGTCGGCCGGGCTCCGGTTCGACCTCACCGTCCCGCCGTCGGAGCAGTCGGTGCGGACGTGGCACAACACGGTGTCACTCGTCTCCCACACCCTGCGTGACGGCGTCCCCGGGCGCCTCCTGCACGCCGAGATGGCACGGCTGGCGTCGGCGGCCCTGCTCGAGATGTACCCGCAGCAGCACGCCGCCACTCCCGACGTGCCCCCCGCGCAGTCCCCGCACGTGCGCGCTGCGGTCGACTACGTGCACGAGAACGCCCGGTCGCCGATCACGACGAGCAGCCTGGCGCGCCACCTCGACATCGGCCTGCGGGCGCTGCAGGAGGCGTTCCAGCGTGACCTGCAGACCACCCCGAACGCGTTCATCCGGCAGGTGCGACTCGACCGGGTCCGGCAGGAGCTCCTCGCCGCGGACCCGGCGACCCGGACGGTCCGCGAGGTCGCTGCGGCCTGGGGCTTCGCCCACCTCGGACGCTTCGCCCAGCAGTACGCGGCGGTGTTCGGCGAGCGGCCGAGCGACACCCTCGCCAGGTCCTGACCGCGACGGACGGTGTACGGTTCCCGGACCCCGCGTGACGCAGAGCAGACGGCGGCGACGTCAGATGAAGGCGGAGGCCGCGGTCGGCCCGTAGGCACCCATGAGCGTCACCACGGCGAGGCGTGCCGACCGGGCGGGTCGGGTCGTCCCGTGGATGGCCGCCTCGACCTTCGCGCCGTGGACGAGCAGCGAGAGTGCGTCGGCGACGTGGACCGGGAGTCCGGCGCGCGCGGCGAGCTCGTGGAGGTGCGCTTCGAGGATGGTGAGGTGCTCTTCCGCCAGTGCGGCGACGAGCGGCTCGGAGTGGCCGAGCTCGCCGTAGCCGTTGATGAACGCGCACCCGGTCCAGGCGTCGTCGTCGAACGAGGCCTCGAGGTGTGCGAAGACGGTGAGGATCTCGTCGCGGGCGTCCTCGACCCCGTCCGCTGCGGCGGCCAGCCCCAGCGTCCAGCGTTCCTGTCGGAAGCGGAGGACCGCGACGACCGCGACGATGCGCTCGGGGAACAGCGCTCGCACCGTTTCGGCATCGGTCAGCGCGGCTCCCGCCACGCGCCCCGCGGTGAGTCCGGCCGCGCCGGAGGTGCTGAACACGCGGTCCGCGGCCTCGACGATCCGGGCCCTGACCCACGGGTCGTCCGCGCGTTCGCCGGCCCCGCCCACGTCAGCGGTCCCTGGTCGGGGTGCTCGCGTCGCGGGAACAGAAGCGTTCCAGACGACCGAGCCGCGACCAGATGTGCTGGGGTTCCGCGGCGATGCCGGTCGCGCTCGTTCCGACCCGGAGCGGGCGGGCCACGGGCGCGACAGCGTCGGTCACGCTGCGACCAGGAAGAAGTCCGCGTAGGTCGGCTCGGCAGCGGTCCCCAGGGAGAGCTTCGTCTGCACGATGCGGTCGATCTCGGACGGGGAGGTCATGCCGTGTCGGCGCCACTCGAGCGGGTCTTCACGGAGGTGTTGCATCACGGACGGTTCACGCATGGAGGGCCTCCTGCTCACGCATCAGGGCGGTCATGTCGATCGGCTCGGTCAGGGCGACGGTGTCGTACCCGGACGGGGCGGTCCGGGCGCTCACGCGGCCACTCCGAGGACGATCACGGCGAGGGCGGAGGCGGTCACGGCCGCGAGGCCGACGACGAGCGCGCTGGCTGCCAGCAGACGACGCCGTGCCGTCTCCCGGACCTCCGAGAACCCGGTCGCTGGGCGCGAGCTGGGGGCGACGGCGGACCGGGCGGTGGCCGTGGAGTGCTCGGCGACGAGCGCGACGAGCGGATTGCGGACGACGGTGGTGGCGTGCATCTGCGACGCCTCCTCACTGGGACCTCGGACGGCCCTGACTGCGGCCAGGATCACCGTGTGAACGGCCTCCGCAGATCGCGGAGGATGTCTGAGGACGACGGTGGGGAGTGCGTCCTGGCACCCGCCACGCTAGGTGACGGGTCGGCCGTGCCACGAACGAACCGGACGATCCGCGAATCGCGGACACGGCAGCGCCGCGCATCCCGAGTGGTGGTGCCGCGCAGTCCGTCCCCGCGGGTCGGTCTGCGCCCGCGAGGGCCAGCCCGGGGACGCCCCGGTCAGGCCCGGCGCGTACCGTCCGAGGCATGAGCAACGTCATCATCCTCGGCGGCCACGGCCGCGTCGCCCTCCTCACCGCGCAGCTCCTCACCGCTCGCGGTGACACCGTCTCGTCGGTCATCCGGAAGGCCGAGCAGCAGGACGACGTCCGCGCCACCGGTGCCGAGCCGGTCGTCGCCGACATCGAGCAGCTCGACATCGCCGGGCTCACCGACCTGGTCCGCGGGCACGACGCCGTCGTGTGGTCGGCCGGTGCCGGTGGCGGGTCCGCTGACCGCACGTGGGCCGTCGACCGCGACGCCGCCATCCGCACGATGCACGCCGCGCTCGACGCCGACGTGCACCGCTACGTGCTCGTGTCCTGGTCGGACGCCGGCCTCGGCCACGGCGTCCCCGAGGACGACGACTTCTTCGCCTACGCCGAGGCGAAGACGGTCGCCGACGCCGTCCTCCGCGACTCCGCCCTCGACTGGACGGTCGTCGCGCCGAGCACCCTGACGGACGACGAGCCGACCGGGGCGGTCGAGACGGCGGACCCGTCGTCGAGCATCGCCCGCGGGGACGTCGCCGCGCTGGTCGCCGCCGCGCTCCACGACGACGCGTCGGTCGGCAAGACCTTCCGCGTCAACACCGGGAGCACGCCGATCGAGCAGTTCGTCCGCGACTGACCCGCGCCCCACGGCCGCGCCGTCCCGCACCGGCCCGAGACGCCGGCGTCACCTCGGAACGCCGCCGAGTCCCCGAGACGCCGCCGGATCCGGCGGCGTCTCGCCCGTCCCGCGGCGTCGCACGCAGACGGGTCCGTCCCGCGTCGCACCGCCGTCAGTCGAGCAGGGCCGCGGCGACCGTCCGCGCGGTCGCGGTGTCCCCGCCGCCGACCCGGAGCCGCATCGCGAGCGAGCCCGACACGACGAGGAGCAGCTGGTCGGCGAGGACCTCGGCGCGGTCGCCGACGAGCGGGACCGCCCGGTCGCGGAGCCGCTCGCGCAGCGTCGACGTCTCGCCGTGCAGGACGGCGGCGATCTCCGTGGGGGCGTCGGCGTACTCGGAGGCCGTCCCGAGGAACGCGCACCACCGCGACCCGGTCGGGGTCGAGCGGAATGCATCGAGCGCGTCGAACACGGCCAGCAGGCGCCCGCGGTCGTCGACGGCCCGCGCCACGGTGTCGTCCCAGGTCCGGATCCACTCGTCGTGGCGACGGGTCAGCGCGGCCGCGACCAGCGCCTCCTTGCTGGCGTACCCGCGGTAGAGCGTGGCGGCGGAGACACCCGCCCGCTCCAGGACGGCGTCGATCGGGGTCGCGGCGATGCCCCGCGTGAAGAAGAGCTCCTCGGCGGCGTCGAGCAGCTTCCGCTCCGTCCCTGGGCGCATCGTCATGGCAGCACCCTAGGGTGTGAAAAGTGAAACGACCGTTTTCGTTCTTCGCCCGTCCCGGGGCACTCATCGCCAGCGGCACGGCGCTCATCGCCGCGACCTACGGGCTGGTCCGCCTGGCGTACGGCCTGTTCCTGCCGGACGTCCAGCGGTCCCTGTCCCTCGGGGACGGTCCCGCGGGGCTCATCGCGGCCGGGTCCTCGCTCGTGTACTGCGTCGGCGCGCTCGTCGGGTTCCTGCTCGCACCGACCCGGCCGCGCACGACCGTGGCGCTCGCCTCCGCGTCGGCCGGGCTGGGCGTCGCGGGGATGGCCACCAGCACGACCTCCGCGGTGTTCGGCATCACGGCGGTCGTCGCCTCCGCCGGGGCAGGGCTCGCCTCCCCCGCACTCGTCCGGCTCGTGCAGCGGGACCTCCCCGCCGGTCGCGCCGACCGCGCGCAGGCCGTCGTGAACTCCGGAACCGGGCCGGGACTCGTCGTCGCCGGGCTGCTCGCCCTCGTGCTCCTGCCCGACTGGCGCACGGCGTGGACGGCTGCGGCGGTCGTCACGGTCCTGGCCGGAGCGGCGGTCCTCGTCGCCGACGCGCACACACACCCGCGTCGGGACGTCCGGGAGGCGCGCCCGCAGCCCGCCGGTCTCCCGCCGTGGAGCTGGTTCGTCGCCCACGGCCGCCTCGTGGTCGTCGCGCTGCTGCTCGGCACGGGGTCCGCCGCCGTGTGGACCTACGGACGGTCACTCCTCGTCGACGCGGGAGCCCCGGCGTCCCTGTCCGTGCTCGCGTGGACCGCCTTGGGAATCGGCGGTGCCGCGGTGGCACTGACGGCGCGTGTGCTCGCTCGGCTGCGCGCACGGACGGCGTGGACGGTCACCTCGGCGGCGGTCGCGGTCGCCACGCTCGGCCTCGGACTGGCAACGGTCGCTCCCCCCGCGGCCCTCGTCGCGCTCGCGCTCGTCACGTGCGTGCTGTTCGGCTGGGGCTACACCGCGGCGACCGGGGCGCTCATCGCGTGGACGACCGAGGTCGACGCCGGGCGGGCGGCCTCGGGGACGTCGGTGCTGTTCGTCGTGCTGGTGCTCGGACAGGCACTCGGAGCGGCTGCAGCCGGAACGGTCGTCGCCACCGTGGGGACCGGGCCGGTGTTCGCTGCCGCGACGGCCGTGGTGGCGGCCGCAGCGCTCCTGACGGTCAGGGCTCCTGCAGGTCGGGGTACTCGTCCAGGTCCGGCACGTCGGTCATCTCCTCACGCCAGGCCGGGCGCGCCGGCTGCAGGCGGAGGGTCTCGCGCTCGAGGTACACGATGACCTCGTCGTCACAGGGATCGTCGGCACCACTGTCGACCGGCACCGAGAAGATCTCGCTCGCGGGGCCGATGAGGAGATGTGCGGTGGCGGCGTCCCCGGTCTCGGTGACGACGGGGACCTCGACGACGTCGGACTGGTCGGCCACCGCGAGCGCGCGGCAGTACCGGAGGAGGGCCTTGCAGGTGCGGTCAGCGACGAGGAAGGAGCTGTTGACGTAGTGGACGCGGCGCATGTCGGTCAGGCTGTCCGCCGTTCGCTGGGTGAGCGCCTAGGATCAGCCGGAGCCGGCCAGAACGGCGCGGAAGGACACCACCATGGGCAAACTCGTCTACGACTCGACGTTCACCGCGGAGTTCGACGACCGCCTCCTGACGCACCTGCAGATCGTGATCGGCATGAAGTTGCGCCGCGGTGAGTCGTTCATGTTCTCGTGGAAGGACGACGTCGAGCTCGGCGACGGCCGGACCGCCATCTGGCTCGACCGGTCGATGCCGCTGGTCTTCCGCTACTCGGGCGGCCGCGTCCCCGCCGTGAACCGTGCCTGGGTCGAAGCCCTCGGTCTGACCGCGGGGTCGTCGGCCGGCCTCCGCATCGTCCCCGAACCGACCGACAGCGGAGAGACGCTGTGAAGCGCACGGTCATCTCGTACGGCGGCAACCGGTACACGATCGCGAACGAGGACGTCGCGTCGGTGCAGGCGCGGATCACCGAGGGCCTCCGCAACGAGCCGTGGATGTGGCTCGAGGTGAACCACGGTGACGGCCGTGCGACCCCCGCCCGTCTGCTCGTGTCCCCCGCGACGCCGGTGGCCGTCATCCGCGAGCGTGACGCCGACGAACAGGACGACCACTCCTCGGTCGCGCGGCACCTCCTGCCCGACGAGCAACGACCGGTGTCCGTCGAGATGGGACCCGCCGACTCCTGACCGGGACCGGCCCCGTCAGGACCGTCCGCCCCCGAGGAGCGCTCGGAGCGCCTCCTCGAGCGGGCCGGCGACTGCTTCGACCTCGGCGGACGCCAGCGGTTCCACGCGCGTGGAGGTCCGGAGCATCGTCATGCCGAGCACCACGGACAGTGCGATCTCCGCACGGACGAGGAGGTCCTCGTCGACGACGCCGTCCGGCCGGACCGCGCCCGCCAGACGATCGGCGTACCCCCGCAACGTCTCCCGACGGATGTCGTCGACGGCTTCGTCCCCGGAGCTCCGGAGCAGGAGGAGCAGCTGCATCGAGTCCTCGTCGGTGGGGGAACGGATGATGTGCCGGATGAGTCCGCCGATCGCGCGCTCCAGGTCGGGCCCGGGCCGAGGCGTCGTGGACGTCGGCGTGGTGCGGACGAGACAGGCGCGGAACAAGCCCTCCTTCGACACGAAGTAGCGGTTGATGAGCGCGACGTTCACCCCGGCGTCGGCCGCGATGTCCCGGACGGTGGTGGCCCGGTACCCGTCGAAGGCGAAGCGCCGACGAGCCGCCTGGAGGAGCGCGAGACGGGTGGCGGCGGCGTCCTTGCTCATGCCGCGATGGTAGCGCGCCACCGACCGATGTAATCAGTTGTTGACATCTCGCTGGTTCCGCGTACCCTCGTCGAGTCAGCAAGTGTTGACATCGACAGCGTCGTCGGCCTCCCCATCGACCGGACGGAGCACGATGTCCACCGCCACCGCGAGCCCACGCACGGGTTCCACGCCGATTCCCGCACCCGCGCACCGCCCGAACAGCACGGCGATCATCGTCTTCCTGTCCCTCGGCGGCTTGTCCTTCGCGGTCCTGCAGTCCCTCGTCGCCCCCGCGCTCGCGACGATCGGCCGGGACCTCGACGCCTCGACGAGCGACGCGAGCTGGGTGCTCACCGCCTACCTGCTGTCCGCGTCCGTGCTGACGCCGATCCTCGGTCGCCTCGGGGACATGGTCGGCAAGCGCAAGGTGCTCATCGTGGTCCTCACGATCCTGCTGGTCGGGGCGGTCCTGGCCGCGCTCGCCCCGAACCTCGGCGTCCTCATCGTCGCGCGCGCGCTGCAGGGCGCGGCCGGCGCCGTGATGCCCCTGTCGATCGGCATCGTCCGTGACGAGCTGCCGAAGGAGAAGGTGAGCGTCACGATCGGGCTGCTCTCCGCGATCTTCGGCATCGGTGCCGGCGTCGGCATCGTCGCCGCCGGTCCGATCGTCGAGCACCTGTCCTGGCACTGGTTGTTCTGGCTGCCCGCCGTCCTCGTCGTGATCGCCCTGCTCGGCACCGTCTTCGGCATGCCGGAGTCCCCGGTCCGCAAGCCGGGCCGCCTCGACGTGGTCGGGACCGCCGTCCTCGCCGTCTCCCTCGTCGCGGTCCTCCTCGCCGTCAGCGAGGGTCAGACCTGGGGCTGGGGTGACGGCATGACCGTCGGCCTGCTCGTCCTCGGCGCCGTCGCACTCGTCGCGTTCGTGCTCGTCGAGCTCCGCGTCGCCGAACCGCTCATCGACGTGCGGCTCTTCGCCGTGCGCGGGGTCTGGACCGCCCACGTCGTCGCGCTGGTCTTCGGCTTCGCCATGTTCGGCACGTTCGTCCTCGTCCCGACGCTCCTCCAGCTCCCCGCGGCCACCGGCTACGGGTTCGGCAAGGACGTGACCGAGGCCGGGCTGTTCCTGCTGCCGACCGTCGTCATGATGGTCGTCGCCGGCCCCGTCGCCGGCATCCTGGTGCGGAAGGTCGGACCGAAGCCCCCGATGCTGATCGGCGGGGTCGCGATCGTCGCCGCGTTCGTCATCCCCGCGGTCGCGCACGCCGAGCTCTGGCAGGTCGTCGTGTCCGGCCTGCTCACCGGCGTCGGCATCGGCATGGCACTGGCTGCCTGTTCGAACGCCATCATCGAGAGCGTCCCCGCGAACCAGACCGGCGAGGCGATCAGCGCCAACACGGTCGTCCGGACGATCGGGTCGAGCGTCGGCACCGCGGTCATCGCAGCGCTCATCACCTCGCACAGCACGCCGCAGGGCCTGCCGACCGACGACGCGTTCACCATCGGCTTCTGGGCGTGCACGGGTGTCGCGGTCCTCGCGGTGGTCGCCGCGCTCGCGGCGCCGTCGATGCGCGCCCGTCGGGCAGCGGCCGTGGCCGCCGGTGTGACCGACTTCGACGACGTCACGCGCTGACCCAGCGGCCCGGACACACCGTCCGACGGGAGGCCCGGACCGGGTGGGCAGATCCGCTCACCGGTCCGGGCCTCCCGTCCGTCAGGCGCGGCGGCCGGTCGGCTGCCGTCAGGCGCGGTGGTGGTCCCGGCTGAAGACCGCGGCGAGCCGCGCCACCAGGGCCTCCCGGATCCGGACGCCGACCGGCGGCGCGGCCGGGACGGTCCGGACCGGCGCGGTGAAGGCGAGGTCGTGCAGGTTGTTGCGCTTCGAGCCGTCCCAGTTCGCGAACAGGTAGGGCGTGCCCAGCGCCATCAGGCTGCGGACCGGCGCCCGGCGGCTGCCGGCGGCCGCGACGGCGTACCCGGAGTGCCCCGCTGAGATGGCACGGATGACGGTGTCCGCGTCGCTGACACCGTTGGCGGTGACGACGGTGGTGATGCCCGTGCGGTCGCGGGCGACGAATTCGATGATGTGTTCTGTCACGAGGAGCTCAGGGTCGCGAGTGACGTCTCGGCGGGGGTGGGCCGCGCGAGGCTTGGCCGGAACCGACGTTGCTTCCG
This sequence comes from Curtobacterium sp. MCPF17_046, assembly GCF_003224295.1. NCBI lineage: Bacteria > Bacillati > Actinomycetota > Actinomycetes > Micrococcales > Microbacteriaceae > Curtobacterium > Curtobacterium sp. MCPF17_046. The sequence goes on from NZ_QKLB01000018.1 coordinate 67,179, forward strand.
TCCCAGAGGATACGTCCCACCTCGGGTACGGGGTCGCGGACGATCCCGAATGCGTCGCTGCAGGGCGGTCAGGGAACCCAGACGACGATGCCGCTGAGGTCGTTCAGCGTGGCGGCGACACCCGCGCGGAGCGCCCGCCCGGCCCGCTCGTCGGTGAAGGTGGACGGGTCGTGGTGGCTCGAGACGCCGAGGCCCTCACCGCGGAAGCCTGCACCGGTCCAGTCCGCGGCCGTGACGTTCGACGTCGGCTCGGCGATCTCGGCGCCCAGCACGAGGAACTGCTGGTGCAGGGCGGACGGTGACACCGCGGCGATCGGGTCGACCATCTCGTCGCCGACGCTGATGACCAGGTCGGACCGCTTCGCGATCGCCGTCGCGACGGACGACAGCCGCTCGTCGACGGTGTCCGCGACGACGGGGACCACGGTGACGTCCTCGGCGTCAGCCCACGACTCGACGGCGTCCATGAGCGTCTCGGTCTCGGTGCTCGGGTCGGCGGGCGACAGGAGCACGACGCGGTACCCAGACGGCGGCGCGACGTCGTCCCATGAGCCGGGCGCCGGGTTCACCGTGGCCTCCGGGGCCGGCGGTTCCTCCGGGTCGACGAAGTCGGAGCCGAGCGTGCCCGTGCCGCGGACGGCCGTGGGGACACCGACGGGTGCGCTGTGCCGGCTCGTCCCGGGGTCACGGTCCGCGGCCCCGTCCGACTGCGCCGAGCAGCCGGCGACCAGGACCGTGCCGGCTGCCACCAGGGCAGCGGCGGCGAGGACGACGGGGGCGCGGGGGACGAGTCGGGTCACGAGATGCCATGCAAGCACACCGAGGTCCCGCGACGGGCTCGGGACGATCGCTGTCCAGCGCCCGTCCATCGGTTCGTTGCCGTCTGTTCGCCTGCGCGTCGCTCTCGGCCGCGATGGTCGGGCCGGTGAAGCACCTGTCTCTTATACACATCTCCGAGCCCACGAGACATCTC
>NZ_QKLB01000019.1:0-66773 GCF_003224295.1 Curtobacterium sp. MCPF17_046
CCCCCGCCCCGCCGGTGCTCGACCCGAACGCCGTCGTCCCCGACTTCCCGCCGACCCCCGAGCTGCTGCCGCCGGCTCCGACGTCGCCGAACGTCGACACGGTCCCCTTCTCGGCCGTCGCGGAGGCGCGTGCGACCGTCGCCGGGCTCGGACCGGCCGAGGCGACCGCCACACCGGCAGGCACCCCGGACCCTGCTGCGGACGGCACCGCCGCCGGCGGTCCCCGCGCCACAGCACGACACGGTGCAGCGCGTCGGAGCGCGACGGATGGCCAGGCCTCCGCCGGGGCGATGGCGATGCCCGCGGCTCCCGTGGTCGGCGCGGCGCACGCGTCCGCAGCGCCCGTCGGACCGCTCGCGGACACCGGCGACACCCGGTCCGCGGCGCCCGTGCCTGCCCCGGCAGGACCGGCCCCCACACAGTCCTGGTCGGCGACCCCCGATGCCGGGATCCTGACCGCTCCGACGGCCGGGCCGGCAGCGCGCTCCGCCGGACGTGGCGCGACCACCGCGACCCCGGCCGCCCCGCCGGCGCCCGCGTTCCCCGTCGTGCCGGCAGCAGGACAGCCGCGGTTCTCGGTGCCCGGGCTCGAACACGTCGTCGTCGAGGGCGGCGAGCCCGAGGCCGTCGGACCCATCGGGTACCGCACGCCCGCCCGCTTCGCCCGACAGCAGGCGCGCGTGATCCCGCCGGCGGTCACCGCTCCGCCGACGTTCGAGGCCGTGCTCGCCACCCCGGCGCCCACCACCGCCGCACCCTTCCCCGGTCCGGCGTCCGAGCCGCACGCCGTGGCGCCGGCCGTCCCCGCGGTCACGCGGGCCCTGCCGTCCGTCGCGCCGGCCGCAGCGGAACCGGCGAAGGCTGCTGCGTCCGACGGCGAGGCGGCCCACGCCCCGACCCCTGCCCGGGAGCACCGGAACGCCGACCGCAGCCGCGGCGCGAACACCCGTCGGGGCTTCCTGCCGAAGCGTCGTCCGGCCCAGCCGACGAAGGCGCGGTCCACCGCGGTCCCCGTCGCCGCCGGGACGACCGCGCAGCCGCAAGCCGCTCCGCCGGTGACGCCGGTGACGGGAGCCGACACGGGCCTCCAGGCCGGAACCGGTGCGTCCGCCACGCGCGCTCGACGTCCGATCGGCGCGACGCCGGGTGCCGTGCTCGGTGCCCTGGCCGGTCTCGCCACGCTCGGTCTCGCCGCCTGGTGGTTCACAGCCCCGGCGACCGTGCACGCCGTCGGCGTCCTGCTCGGTGTGCTCGCGGTCGTGGTGTCCGTGGTGACGATGCGGAACCCCGCGTCCACCTGGCAGCGGCCGGTCGCCCTGCTCGGCACCGTGCTCGGCGCGGTCGGGACCCTCGTGTTGCTCTGGGCCGTCGCGTCCGCACTCGGTGCGCCGCTGCCTGACCTGACGGGCACGGGGGCCACGCCGACGATCGCGCCCTGACCCTCCCGCTGACGGCGGGGACGACCCCCGTCACACCGCGCGGACGACGCCCCGGGAGAGGATCGCGTTCGTCAGCGCCTCGATCGGCTCGCGTTGCACGGTCGGGTTCGCGATGAGGACGTAGTCGACCGCGGGCAGGTCCGGCAGCGACAGCCGCTGCGACACCTTCACCAGGTCGGCCGGGATGAGCGAGTGCGGGAACACCGCGACGCCGATCCCCGCCCGCACCGCGGCGAGCACACCGTTCACGTCACGGGTGTTGCAGGTGATCCGCCACGTGCGCCCGGCGGCCTCGAGCGCGTCGATCGCCATCTGCCGGCTGATGCTCGGCGCCTGGTACGCGATCAGCGGCACCGGGTCGTCGGACTCGAGGGCGATGCCGTCCTGCGCCATCCACACCATCTGGTCCGAGGCGACCCTGGTGCCCTCTGCGGACTCCCCCGCCGTCCGCTTGATGAACACGAGGTCGAGCTGACCCGCGTGCACCCGTCGGAGGAGCGGCGCGGACTGGTTCACCGTCAGCTCGAGGTCGACCTGCGGGTGCAGCTTCCGGAAGTCCCGGAGGATGCGCGGCAGCTGCGTGATCGCGAGGTCGTCGGCCGCGCCGAACCGGAGGCGACCACGAGCCGCCACCCCGGAGAAGTACGCGTCCGCGGTCGCGTGCGCCGCCAGGATCGTCCGGGCGAACCCCGCCATCGCGTCGCCGTTGTCGGTGAGCCGGACCCCGCGGGTGTCCCGTGCGACGAGGGTCCGGGCGACCGCTGACTCGAGCCGGCGAACGTGTTGCGAGACGGTCGGTTGGCTGATGCCGAGACGGACGCCGGCCTGCGTGAAGCTGCTCGTCTCGGCGACGGCGAGGAAGGTCCGGAGCAGGACGGGATCGAGCACGGCGGGCCCTTCATTCGACATCGCAATGGAGTGATGCCGATCATAGGAGGATCGAATGGACCGGGAGCGGATAGTTTCGACCGGGTACCGTTCCCGCCCTCGACAGCCGGAGTCCCCCACACCGTGCGTCCGTCCCCGACGACCGTCCACCCGCCCACTGAGCCGCTCCCGATCAGCACGACACCGCCCCCGTGGCGGCGGTCCTTCATCGCGCTGTCGGTGCCGAACTTCCGGCTCTTCACCGCCACCAACCTGGTGGCGATGACGGCAGGGTGGATGCAGCGCATCGCGCAGGACTGGCTCGTGCTGCAGCTCACCGGCTCGGTCGCGCAGGTCGGCATCACGGTCGCCTGTCAGTTCGCCCCGATGCTGCTGTTCGGGCTGCTCGGCGGGGTCTTCGTCGACCGGTACTCGAAGCGCGCGCTGATGATGATCACGCAGGGCGCCTTCGCGGTGCTGTCCCTGCTGCTCGCCGTCCTCACCCTGGCCGGGGTCGTGGAGGCGTGGCACATCTGGGTGATCGCGTTCCTGGTCGGCATGGTCACCGTGATCGACAACCCGGCGCGGCAGGTGTTCGTCACCGAGATCGTCGGTCACCAGCACCTCCGCAACGCGATCAGCGTCAACTCGTCGGTGTTCCAGCTCGGCGGCATGATCGGTCCGGCGCTGTCCGGCATCCTGCTCGTCGCCGTCGGGGCCGGGTGGTCGTTCGGCATCAACGCCGCCGCCTGTGTCGCGGTGGTCGTGACGCTCGGGTTCCTCCGCGTCTCCGAACTCCACCGCACACCGCCGGCCGCGCGGGCGAAGGGGCAGCTCGTCGAGGGGCTGCGGTACGCCGCCGCGAAGCCGACGATCATCGTGCCCGTCGTCCTGCTCGCGTTCTTCTCCGTCTTCGCGCTGACGATGCCCGTGCTGTTGTCCGCCTTCGCGTCCGACGTGTACGGCGTCGGCGCCGGCGGCTACGGCCTGTTCAACTCCGCCGTCGCGGTGGGAGCGTTGACCGGCGCGGTCCTCTCCACACGACGGGCGGTGGTCCGACTTCGCACCATCGTCGGCGGGGTGTTCTGGACCGGGCTGTTGCTCGTGGTGGCCGGGTCGGCGCCGACGATCGCGCCGTTCACCGTCCTGCTCGTCGTGGTCGGCCTGTCGCAGCTGCTCTTCATGACGGCGTCGAACTCGCTCGTCCAGCTGTCCTCGAACGTCGCGATCCGCGGGCGGGTGTTGTCGCTCTACGTGCTCGTGCTGCTCGGTGGTCAGGCGATCGGCGGCCCCGTCATGGGTCAGGTCGTCGACCACTTCGGCGCGCACGTCGGGATGATGGTCGCGGGCGGCGTGCCCGCCGCGGCCGCCACGGTGATCGCGTTCGTCCTCGCCCGACGCGGCGGCCTGCACCTGGAGATGCGGATGCGTCACCACCTGCCGCTGCCGACCATCGTCGGCAACCGCTGACACCACGGGCGGCGTGCCCGCGCCGCCGGAACCGGACCGGCGCGCCAGCGGCCGGGCCGCCGTGACGGACGGGAGGCCCGTGACCAGCTGGTCACGGGCCTCCCGTCCGTCACGTGGTGACGTGGACAGCTGCGCTCAGTAGGCGACGCCGAACCGCGCCTGGTGGTGCTTCGGCTGTTCGATCTCGTCGACGACCGCGATCGCGTAGTCGGCGCCCGAGATGTCCGAGTTGCCGTCGGCGTCGGTGAGGAGCACGTCGTCCGAGGTGCGGTACGTGCCACGACGCTCCCCCGGGTTGTAGCTGCCGAAGGCGGCGGCGGGGCTGACGTAGAACCAGTCGACGTCGGTGCCACCGGCGCGGAGTGCCTCGAGGACCTGGCCGTGGCTCTTCGCCTCGCCCTTGAAGGCGTCGGGGAACTCGGCCGTGTCGTAGAGGGCCGGGCCGCCCTCGGCGACGAGCAGCGAGCCGGCGCCGCCGACGATGCCGAGGCGCGCACCGGCAGCGGCCGCGGCGTCGACGAAGTGCTGGAACCGGTCCTTCAACTCGGTGCCGTCCGACTGGACCGCGTGCAGGGCGACGATGACGACGTCCGCGTCCTTCGTGACCTCGGTGACGAAGCCGGCGTCGAACGCGTCCCCCTGCGCGAGCGTGAGGTGCTCGGCGGCGTCGAGCTTCGTGGTGTCACGCGCGACGGCGACGACCTCGTGCCCGCGGGAGAGGGCTTCGCGGACGATGGCGGACCCGGCGTACCCGGTGCCTCCGAAGACGACGATGGTGGACATGCGAGCTCCTTCGTGGTGGTGGTGCCGACGCGGTGGCGCGCCGTGCCACTCACTGTACGGGTGTTACTCTCTCCGAGTAAGTAGGCACCTCGTGGTGCGTGACGGAGGTCGGGATGAGCGCGCTCGAGTACAGCCCCTACGCGGCGGACTGCCCCTCGCGGCAGCTCCTCGACCGGATCGGGGACCGCTGGAGCGTGCTGACGATCGGCGCCCTCGCGGACGGGCCTCGTCGGTACTCCGCCATCGCCACCCGGGTGCAGGGTGTGTCGCAGAAGATGCTCACGCAGACGCTCCGGGCCCTCGAACGTGACGGCTTCGTCACCCGGACGGTCTTCCCCGAGATCCCGCCGCACGTGGAGTACGAGCTCACCGACACCGGCCGGTCGCTCCGCGCCGTGCTCGTGCCGCTCGAACAGTGGGCGATCGACCACATGGACGGCGTCGCCGAAGCGCGCTCGGGGTACGACTCCCGCTCCTGACCACACCCGGTCTGGAATCCTCGCCGACCGCGGGTGGTTGCGTGGAGGCATGCGATCGATCGTCTACTCCCAGCCCGGAACGTCCGCCGTCCTCTCCCTCGCCGACCGTCCGGTCCCCGAGCCCGGTGCCGGTGAGGTCCGCGTCCGCGTCGTCGTCTCCGGGGTGAACCCCACCGACTGGAAGGCCCGACAGGGCGGCACGTACGGCGACGGCCTGCCGTTCCCGGAGATCACGCCGAACCAGGACGGTGCCGGCGTCGTCGACGCGGTCGGCGACGGCGTCGAGGGCCTGTCCGTCGGTGACCGCGTCTGGCTGTTCATGGCCGCCGCGTCCCGCCCGACCGGCACCGCGCAGGAGCTCACCGTCGTGCCAGCCGCCCGCGTCGTCCCGCTCCCGGAGGGCGTCTCGTTCGACGTCGGTGCCAGCCTCGGCGTGCCGGCGATGACCGCGCACCGTGCGCTCACCGTGCACGAGGACGGCCCGACCCGCCTCTCGCCGGGTGCCCTGTCCGGCAAGGCCGTGCTCGTCGCCGGCGGCGCGGGGGCCGTCGGACACGCCGCGATCCAGCTCGCCAGCTGGGCCGGCGCCACCGTCGTCGCCACGGTCAGCTCGGAGGACAAGGCGGCCCTCGCCGCGGCGGCCGGGGCCCACCACACGGTGAACTACCGCGAGGACGGCGCCGCCGACCGGATCCGCTCGATCGCCCCGGACGGCGTGGACATCGTCGTCGAGGTGTCGATCCCGGCGAACGCCGACCTCGACGCTGCGGTCCTGGCGAACCACGGCGTCGTCTCGATGTACGCGGACAACGGCGGAGACGCGGCATCGATCCCGGTGCGGCCGAACATGGGCATCAACGCGCGCTACCAGTTCCTGCTGCTGTACACGATCGGCGACGCCGCCCTCGCCGCCGCTGCCGAGGACATCACCGCCGCGCTGCGCGACGGTGTACTGCCGGTCGGCGAGGAGGCCGGGCTCGCGCTGATCCGCTTCCCGCTCGAGGAGACCGCAGCAGCCCATGACGCGGTGCAGGGCGACGCGGTCGGCAAGGTGCTCATCGACGTGCAGTCGGCGGAGTAGGTCGCGCTGCGCGGTGCTCTTCGGCGCCCCGCTCCGTGGTGCGCTTCGGCACCGCACAACAGGGACCGGCTCGAACCACCGGAATCGGCGGTTCGGGCCGGTTCTCGTTGTGCCGGTCCGAGCGGCGCCGGGAGGCGCGGGGCGGCGGCGATCCGCGCCTCCCGTCCGGCGCGGGGCCGGGAAGCGCGGGGCCGTCCGAGCAGCGCCAGGAGGCGCGGGGCCGGTCCGAGCGCCACCGGGAGGCGCGGGGCGGCGGCGATCCGAGCCTCCCGTCCGGCGCGTGGTCGGGTCCGGCAGGACCGACGCAGTACGCGTTCATCGGCGGGGTTGGTAAGCAGGAGGCATGACCGACGCCGCAGCGCCCCTCCCCACACCCACGCCCGGAACCAGAGCAGTCGTCCTCGGAGGTGGTGGCGTCGCCGGCATCGCCTGGGAGCTCGGCGTCCTGTCGGCCCTCGAGGACGCCGGGGTCGACCTCGGTGCGGCGGACCTGGTGGTCGGCACGAGCGCCGGCAGCGTCGTCGGCACCTTCCTCCGCAGCGGCGGCGTGCGCGGTGCCTACGAGCAGCAGCTGAGCCCGCTCCCGACCACGTACGAAGAGCCGGCGCGCGTCGATGCCGCCGAGTTCGAGCAGCGCTTCGCGGCGGCACTGCAGGGAGCCACCTCGGAGCAGGACGCCCGTGCGCGTCTCGGAGCCGCCGCGCAGCAGATCACCTCCGGACAGAGCGACGACGAACGCGTTGCGACCTTCCGCGACACGCTGCCCACGACCGCGTGGCCGGACCGGCCCTACGCGGTGACCGCGGTGGACGCCGTCGACGGGACCTTCCGGGTGCTCCGCGCCGAGGACGGCGTGCCGCTCGAACGTGCCGTCGCCGCGAGCTGCTCCGTCCCGCTGGTCTGGTCTCCGGTGCGGATCGACGAGCATCCGTACATCGACGGCGGCATGCGCTCGTCGACCAACGCGGACGTCGCGGCCGGGTACGAGCGGGTGCTCGTGATCGCCTGCAGCCCCGAGGGGCCGTCACCGCTCGGGCCGTGGCTCGACCGTGCGGTCACCTCGTTGCGGGACGCCGGTTCGCGGGTCGAGGTCCTCGTCGCGGACGAGGCGTCGCAGCGGGCCTTCGGAACGAACTCACTGGCGCTGTCGACGCAGCGGCCGTCGGCGGAGGCCGGACGCGCGCAGGCCGAGCCGGTGGCGGAGCGCATCGGCGCGTTCTGGGCCTGAGCTGACGACCGGGCGACGAGCGACCGACGCCGGGCCGACGACCGGGCGGCGGCGGTCCTCCGCTGCCGCCCGGACCCGCCGGTCAGACGAATGCGGCCTGTCCGGTGACGGCGCGGCCGACGATGAGCGTGTTGACCTCGCGGGTGCCCTCGTACGAGTAGATGGCCTCGGCGTCGGCGAAGAACCGGGCGACGCCCTTGTCGAGGACGATGCCGTTGCCGCCCTGGACCTCGCGGCACCAGCCGACGGTCTCGCGCATCTTCGCCGTGGCGAACGCCTTCGCCATCGCCGAGTGCTCGTCGCCGCCGAGGCCCTGGTCCTGCAGCGCGGACGCCTGGGTGCACAGGGCGATCGACGCGGTGATGTTCATGAGGGACTTCACGAGCAGGTCCTGGATGAGCTGGTGCGACGCGATCGGCTTGCCGAACTGCTCGCGCTCCCGGGCGTAGCGCAGGGCGGCCTCGTAGGCGCCGACCGAGATGCCGACGGCCTGCCAGGCGACCTCGGTGCGGGTCAGGCGGAGCACCGCAGCGGTGGACCGGAACGAGTCGGCGCGCTGCAGGCGACGGGCCTCCGGGACGCGGACGTCCTCGAGGGTGATGTCGGCGTTCTGCACCGACCGGAGTGCGATCTTGTCCTCGATCTTCGTCGCGGTGAACCCCGGGGTGTCGGAGGTGACCAGGAAGCCCTTGACCTGGTTGTCCGCCTCGTCCTTCGCCCAGATGACGACGACGTCCGCGAAGGTGGCGTTGCCGATCCAGCGCTTCGAGCCGTTGAGCACCCAGGTGTCCCCCTCGCGCCGGGCGGTGGTGCGGAGGCCGCGGGCGGAGTCGCTGCCGGAGAGCGGTTCGGTCAGTCCGAACGCCCCGACGACCTCCCCGGAGGCCATGCGCGGCAACCACTCACGCTGCTGCTCGTCGCTGCCCGCGACCGCGATCGAGTTCATCGCGAGACCGGACTGCACGCCGATGAAGGTCGCGACGCCGGCGTCGACCCGACCGAGTTCGAGGGCCGCCCAGCCGCGGTACACCGCGGAGTTCTCGAACTGCCGGACGAGCGGCACGCCGGGGCCGTACATGCCGAGCTCGGCGAGCGGCGCGATGACCTGCGTCGGGAACTCGGCGCGGGCCCAGTACTCGTCCGCGATCGGCGCGACGTCGCGCTCGAGGTACTCGCGGAGCTCGCCGAGGGAGGCGCGTTCCTGGTCGGTCAGCTGCTCCTGGAACCGGTAGAAGTCGGATTCCAGCAGGGGCGTCTGCGCAGCCGTCATTGACATGACCCCAACGATGCATCATTCTCAGAAACGTTGCAAGACGACGTCGACGACTCGGGGGGAACGGTGAGCAGGCAGGCGCTCGGCGCACTGGGCTCGGCGCTCGTCCCGAGCGCGCTCGCCACCCGCCTGGAGGCCCACCCCGACGCCCAGCGCGCCTTCCGTGCCGCACGCCATGCCTTCATCGACGGGGCGCGCGTCGACATGGGTGCCCTGGCGGCGTCCCTCGGCGTCGACCGGACCTCGCTGTTCCGGTGGGTCGGCAACCGCGACCAACTGCTGTCCGAGATCCTCTGGTCGCTCGCCGTCCCGACGCTCGACGCCGCGGGCCGTGCGGCGGCACCGTCGGGAGCGGCACGCATCGTCGACGTCCTCGACCACTTCACCGCGGACCTGATCCGGGCGCCGTACTTCCGCGCGTTCCTGACCCGCGAGCCGGCCCGGGCCCTGCGACTCCTGACGACGACCGACAGCGACGTGCAGCGGCGCTTCGTCGCCGTGGTCTCGACCCTGGTCGCCGCCGAGCAGGAGTCGGGGACGTTCGACCCGGCGCCGCTCTCCCCCGACGAACTCGGTCGACTGCTCGTCCGCGTCTCGGAGTCCTTCACCTACGCGGACCTGATCTCCGGCGACACGCCCGACCCCGAGCGGGCACGCACGACGTTCGAGTACATCCTGCGCCCTGTGCGGTGACCGCCGCGGGTGGTCAGCTGCGGACGGCCGCCAGTTCCAGGTTGATGTCGTCCGGGTCCTGCACGGACAGGATCACCATGCCGGCGTCACCGAGGTCGGTCACCTCGCCGTGCTCGACACCGGCGGCGTCGAGCCGCGCGGCCGCCTCGTGCAGCTCGTCGACCGATCCGACCATGAAGCTCACGTGGTCGAGACCGACCGTGTCCGGGTCGAACCGCTGGCCGCTCGGAGCGACGGGGCGGAGGCCGAAGAGCTGGTCCCCGACGGGGAAGATGCAGCCGCCGTAGAGCCGCTCACGGTCCTCGGTGATCCCGGGCTCACCGGCGTGCTCGCTGAAGTCCATCGCGGGCTCGACGCCGAACAGCTGCTGGTAGAACGCCTTGCTGCGGGCGATGTCGGTCACGGTCACGCGGACGTGCGCCAGTGCGATGGGGCGGGCGATCGGGTCGGTCATGTGGGGCTCCTCGGGTGTCACCGGCAGGGTGGCCGGGTCGTCGTCGCTGTACGACGTGGATCCGAGGCAACGCCGGACACCTGACCGCGAGCACCGACCGTGCGGCGAGCGGACAGGTCGGGCCGACGGGCCGGTACAGCAGCGGGTCAGCGGCTCAGCGGAACCCGTCGTCGTCGGGGAAGGAGCGCGGCACACCGTGGCCCGCGCACCGGTCACGACGACGGACGCCGCGGAAGACCTCACGGACGTGCTCACCGCACCCGGTCCATGTCGCCTTCCCACACACCAGGCACTGCACCGATTCACACATGAACCTGTTGTACCGAGGGGTCGCCGAAGGCCGATCCGGACAGCGCTCACCGGCTGGCCGGGCATCATCCGCCACACTGCAGGACGGACACGGCACCGCGTGGAAGCGAGGGGCCGTGTCCGCCCGGAGGGGTCGTACTGGCGAGCAGCCGTCAGATGAGGTCGTCCGACAGGTGGTTCGGCGTCCCGAAGCGGTGCGCCGTGATGGACACCGCCTGCTCCCGGAGGAACGGCAGCATCTCGATGCGCCCGGCCTCGGTCACGGGCTCCGCGTAGACGGCGACGTCCGGCCGCCCGTCCGTCCCGACGGCGAGCGCGGCAGCGTCCCCGGCGATGAGTCGGACGCGCGTGGACGGGCCGGCAGCGATCCGGGCGGCGAACGTCTCGTCCGACTCGGTCTGCCGCACGGACTCGACGAGCGAGAGGCCTCGGAGCGCGGTGGCCACCGCTTCCGGGAGCGCGACGGCCGTGGAGACCTGGACGGCGGTGCCCGCACGGAGCGCCGCGGCGACGACCCGCACGAGGTCGTCGGTCGTGCCCTCGGCAGCCAAGCGGACGTGTACCCCCGGGAACGGCAGGTAGCGGAAGACGTTGCGCTCGGCGGAGAGTGCGGACACGTCGGCCGCGGTCCCGAACTCCGAGGTCCACGCGAGCTCGTCGGACGCGATCGCACGGTCGACCGACTCGGACTCCACACCGGTCGCCCGGACGAAGGCCGACACGTCCGACGACGGCGTCGAGCCAGCGCGGGCCACGGCGGGCTCCCAGGAGCCGAGACCGACCAGGTAGTTCACGCCGCCGGCCTTGGTGCCCGCGCCGACTGCGGACTTCTTCCACCCGCCGAACGGCTGGCGGCGGACGATCGCGCCCGTGATGCTGCGGTTCACGTAGAGGTTGCCCGCCTGGATGCGACGGAGCCACGTCCCGATCTCGCCCGGGTCGAGCGAGTGCAGGCCGGAGGTCAGGCCGTAGTCGACCTCGTTGACGATGTCGATCGCCTCGTCCAGGGTCTCCGCCACCATCACGCCGAGGATCGGGCCGAAGTACTCCGTGCGGTGGTACTCCGAACCGCGCCGGACGCCCTGCCGGACACCGGGGCTCCAGAGCTTGCCGGTCTCGTCGAGCTGCTTCGGTGCGATCGCCCAGGACTCCCCCGCGCCGAGCGTCGTCAGGCCGTCGAGCAGCTTGCCCGATGCCGGTTCGATGATCGGTCCCATCTGGGTCGTCGGGTCGGTCGGGTAGCCGACGGTCAGCGAGGACACCGCGTCGAGGAGCTGGTTGCGGAAGCGCTTGGACTTCGCGACCGAGCCGACCATGACGACCAGCGACGCGGCCGAGCACTTCTGCCCCGCGTGGCCGAAGGCCGAGGCGACGACGTCCTTCACCGCCAGGTCGAGGTCCGCCGACGGGGTCACGATGACCGCGTTCTTGCCGGAGGTCTCGGCGAGCAGCGGCAGATCCGGGCGGAAGGACCGGAACAGCTCGGCGGTCTCGTACGCGCCGGTCAGGATCACGCGGTCGACGAGCGGCGACGCGATGAGGTCCTTCCCGAGCTCGGACTCCTCGACGTCGAGGAACGCCAGGACGTCGGCCGGTGCACCGTGCGCGTCGAGGGCGGTCTCGATGACCGACGCCAGGACGGCACCACTGCGGGCGGCCGGCGGCGCGGGCTTCAGCACGACGGCGGACCCGGCGGCGAGGGCGGCCAGAGTCGAGCCAGCGGGGATCGCCACGGGGAAGTTCCACGGCGGCGTGACGAGCGTCAGCGCGGCCGGGGTGAACGACGCACCGTCGACGGTGTCGAGCGATGCGGCCAGTTCGCCGTAGAAGTGCGCGAAGTCGATCGCCTCGGAGACCTCGGGGTCGGCCTGGTCGATCGTCTTGCCGGTCTCCGACGCCATGACCTCGATGAGGGCGGCGCGGTTCGCTTCGAGGGCGTCGCCGACGGCGTGCAGGACCGCGCCGCGGGCGGCACCCGACCACGAACCCCAGGTCGTGCCCGCGGCGCGGACGCGCTGCAGGGCGGACTCGAGGGTCGTGGCGGAGGTGATCCGGGCCTCCCGGACGGCGGAGACGCCGAGCGTCGAGGTGGCGATCCGCTCGGTGATGGCGGCACCCCACTCGCGGACGGCACCGACGGACGGGTCGCTGTCCGGCGTGTTCTCGAAGTGGCCGGGGACGGGACGGTCGACGGCCGCGTACCGGTCGGCGACACGGTGCGGTGCCGGGGCGTCCAGCCCGCCGGGCAGCGCGAGCGGGGCGAGGGAGTCGCGGAACCGGGCTTCCTCGCGGGCGAAGAGCGTCGGGGACGAGGCGAGGGAGAACACCGCGGACATGAAGTTGTCCTGCGACGCGCCCTCCTCGAGGCGACGGATGAGGTAGGCGATGGCGACGTCGAACTCCCCCGGGTGCACGACCGGCGTGTAGAGGAGCAGCGAGCCGACGGTCTTCTTCACCGCGGCGGCCTGGCCCTGCGCCATGCCGAGGAGCATCTCGAACTCGATGCCGTTCCGCACACCGCGCTCACCGGCGAGGAGCCAGGCGTGTGCCACGTCGAACAGGTTGTGACCGGCGACGCCGACCCGCACGTTGGCGATGCGCTCGGGCGTGAGCGCCCAGTCGAGCACGCGCTTGTAGTTCGTGTCCGAGTCCTGCTTGGTGTGCCAGGTCGCGAGCGGCCAGCCGTGCACCGAGGCCTCGACCTGCTCCATCGGCAGGTTCGCGCCCTTGACCAGGCGCACCTTGATGTCGGCGCCCCCGCGGGCACGGCGGGCGGCGGACCACTCCTGCAGGTGCTCCATCGCGGCGAGCGCGTCGGGCAGGTACGCCTGCAGCACGATCCCCGCCTCGAGGTCGGTGAACTGCGGCTCGTCGAGGAGCTTCGTGAACACCGCGATCGTCAGGTCGAGGTCCTTGTACTCCTCCATGTCGAGGTTGATGAACTTCTTCGGCGTCGACGCTGCCGCGCGCTCGAACAGCGGCCGGAGCTGCCCGACGATGTCCTCGACGGCGTGGTCGAACGCCCACGGCGAGTGTGGGTGCACGGTCGAGGAGACCTTGATCGACACGTAGTCGACGTCGCCGCGGCTCAGCAGCGCGTGCGTGCCGGCGAGGCGGCGCGCAGCCTCGCGCTCACCGAGCACGGCCTCGCCGAGCAGGTTCACGTTGAGGCGGATGCCGTCCTGCTTGATCTTCGCGATCGCCGGACCGAGCTTCGCGTCGGTGGCGTCGACGATGAGGTGCCCGACCATGTTCCGCAGCACGCGTCGGGCAACGGGGACGACGACGCCCGGGAGGCCCGGTGCCATCCCGCCACCGAGGCGCACCAGGCCGCGGAGCGCGGCCGGCAGGAAGCCGGGTGCGTCCGGCGCGATGGCGCGGAGCTTGCGCGCGGCGACGCCGAGGTCCTCGGGGCGGACGACGCCGTCGACGAACCCGACGGCGAAGGCCAGGCCCTTCGGGTCGGCGAGGACGCCGGCGAGCTGCTTCGCGGACCCGTCGACCGGGTACGTCTCGGCCTCGGCGAGCCACTGTCGGACGAGCGCGACGGACTCGTCGGCGAGTCCGGCGGAGTCGGTGGTGGTCACATCGTCGGTCGTGGTCGCTGCGTCGTCGCGCGGCTGGACGTCGGTCATGGGTTCAGTGTGGGGCTCGCGCTTCCGGTAGCGGAAGCAACTCTTCCTGATGCATTCCGTTCAGCTGCACTACTGTTTCCCCATGCTCGACGTCCGGCGCCTCGTGCTCCTGCGGGAGCTGTCGATCCGGGGCACCGTGGCCGCCGTCGCCGAGGCGATGAACTTCACCCCGTCGGCGGTCTCGCAACAGCTGGCGGTCCTCGAGCGCGAGGCCGGTGTGCAGCTCCTCCGGAGGGCCGGACGGCGACTCCAGCTCACGCCGCAGGCCGAGGTGCTCGTGGCCGCGGCGGGCGACGTGCTCGACACGCTCGAACGGGCGCAGTCCGCCGTCGAGGCGACGCTGACCAGCGTGCAGGGACGCGTCCGGGTCGCGGTCTTCCAGTCTGCTGCGCTCGCCCTCATGCCGAACGCGCTGCGCATCATGGTCACCGAACACCCGGGCGTCCGCGTCGAGATGGTCCAGCGCGAGCCGGAGACCGCACTCAACGAGACGTGGGCGCGGGACTTCGACATGGTGATCGCTGAGCAGTACCCGGCGCACGCGGCCCCGCGCTTCCCGGGCCTGGACCGACGTGAGCTGACGACGGACGCCGTCCGGCTCGCGCTGCCGCCGGTGGACACGTCGCTGTGGCCGGTCGACTCCCTCACCGGCGCGGCCGACCTGCCGTGGGTGATGGAGCCACGAGGAACGGCGTCGCGGCACTTCGCGGAGCAGCTCTGCCGGCGCTCGGGCTTCGAACCCGACGTCCGGTACGAGACCGCCGACCTGCAGGCGCAGATCCGGTTGATCGAGTCCGGCAACGCGGTCGCGCTCATGCCGGACCTGGTCTGGGCCGGCCGGTCGACCACCTGTCGGCTGCTCGACCTGCCCGGGGACGCCGAGCGGACGATCTTCACGGCGCAGCGGACGGCGAGTTCGCTGTCCCCCGCCGTGGCAGCACTCCGGGACGCCCTGGAACGGGCTGCGGCGACCTCCCGTTCCTGAGACCATCGGAGCCGACGAGTCGGGCCCGATCGCGTGAGCATGCGTGCTGCTCGCCGCCCGGGCCGTGGTCCTGACGGCCCGTCTGCGCCGTCGTCGCGCCTGACTTCCGGAGACGAGGGCGCACCTGCAGCGGCCCGCCCTCATCTGTACGAACGCAGAGGAACCGGTGCGGGAAACCGCACGATCCGGCACGCGCACCCCCAGCTCGGGGCACTTCTGCTGTTGCGCTGCCCTCTACACCTCTCCGTCCCAATACGCTCCGATCACCCGAGGACTCTCGGCCAACTCTTGTGTTCCGGCACCCGTCCGGACTCGAAATATGGGGGAACAACCCGTGCATCGCAGCACCTCCTTCGTCCGACGCGCGTGCGCCGTCGGTACTGCCACAGCACTCATCGGCCTCACGACCGGTCTCGGCGTCATGACCGCGACGACCGCCTACGCCGACGAGGCACCGACGACCGACACGTCGGTCACCACTCCCGCCGCTCCGGGCACCGACGCCACGCCGGGCACCGACGCGACGACCACGCCGGGAGAGGCGACCGCGCCCGCCGAGCCGAGCCTCCCGACCGACGGCGCGACCAGCGCCCCCGGTGGCACCGGCGCGACCACGGGTGGTGCCGCCGCCGGGACCGGCGCCGTCACGCCGACCGCTCCGGCCACCGGCAGCGCGATGCCGACACCGACCAGCCCGAGCACCGCGAAGCCGAGCGACACCGGCCCGGCCGAGGCCGCGCCCACGGCGGCGGCATCCGCAACCGTGACGATCTCCGGCACCGCGAAGGTCGGCCAGACGCTCCGCGCGAAGCCCAAGGGCTTCACGGACCCATCCGAGCTCTCCTACAGCTGGTCGGTCGGCGGTGTCGCCACCGGCGACCAGGGCCAGTTGTACGACGTCGTCGCCGACGACGCGGGCAAGGTCGTCACCGTCACTGTTCGGAACAATCTCGAGGGACACACGGACGAGACCGCGACGGCGGACTCCGCCGTGGTCACCCAGGACCCGGTGTTCGTGGACGAGAACGGCGAGCCCGTCGAGGGCGGCACCGCCGCCGACGAGGACAGCCTGCCCCTCGAGGCAACCGCCGGTGAGGCGTTCTCGTACACGTTCCGTGCGACCGGCAGCCCCGCACCGACGTACTCGCTCGCCTGGTACTACGACGGCTACGAGGCCGACCCCGAGTACCCGGAGGACACCCCCGAGGGCCAGCTGCCCGACGGCATCACCTTCGACGCGACCACCGGCGTCCTGTCCGGCACGACCGAGTGGGCGAGCTACTACGACTTCGCCGTGACCGCGACCAGTGGGACGGCCACGACGACCCAGTACGTCGAGTTGTCGGTCGACGCCGCAGCACCCGCGGGCGTGCAGGTCATCGCCACGGACCGCGCTGACTACGAAGCGCTGTTCGGCGACGGGATGTCCATCGGCTTCCAGCTCCGAGCTGCCGCAGCAGAGGAAGAGGACTCGGGCACCATCCGGAGCTGGATCATCGGCGAGGACGGCGACATCGACACCGTCGACCTGAACTGGAGCACCGGCGCGGACGGCGGGGACCTCGACGTCGTCTTCACGCCTGGTGGTCGCCCCACCGTCGAGCAGGACGGCACGCTGCTGGTCGACGGCGGGATCGTCGACCGGTTCGGCAACGAGGTCACCGATGACGAGGGCACGCCGTCCGCGCTCACCGTCACCTCCGACGTCGCCTCCGACGTGATCACCATCGACGAGGAGTTCGGCGGCTACAACGCGGTCGACGTGACCTTCCCCGAGGCCTCGACGCACACCCTGACGGCCACCGGCGACGCGTTCGCCACGTCGTTCCCGGTCGTGGTCACCCCGACCGCGACCACCCCGGGCACCACGCCCCCGGTGTCGGCTCCCCCGGTGCTGACCCAGCCGGCAGCCGCGCCGATCGGCACCGTCCCGGTCCGCACCGCCGCGCACGGCCGACTCGCCTACACCGGTACCGACAGCACCGACGCCCTGCCCTGGGCGCTCGCCATGCTCGCCGCCGGTGCGGCACTGGTGGGCCTGCGTACCGTCCGCCGTCGCGCCCGTCGCTGACCCGGACGGGAGGCTCCTCCCGCGGCCCCGTCGATCCCTCCACGGATCGGCGGGGCCGTTCCGTTCCCGCCCCGCCCGACGGGGACGATGCGCCGGTCGTCAGGCGCCGCGGATCTCCTCGGCGCGACCGAGCAGGTCGGCGTGGAACGCGGTCTGGCTGAGGGCACTCGCGAGCAGGAAGCCCGACATCGACTCGATCCCACCGCTGAACGGCACGCGGGACGCGACCTCGAAGAGCGTCGGCCGGTCGAGTGCATCGAGCGCGTCCGCGACGTGCCGGGTCCGCTCGTCCCGGTGGTCGATGAGGACACGGGCTCGGGACACGACGTCGCGGAACCGGTACTCGTGCCCGGGGCAGACCTCGAGGTGCCCGTGGCCATCGAGCCTCGCCAGCGAGTCGAGCGCGTCACGCAGCGGGTTCGTCCTGGTCCGGCCGCCGAGTCCGACGCCGGGGTTGATCCGCGGCAGGACGTGGTCCCCGGTGAACAGGAGCCCGTCCGGCTCGTCGACGAAGCAGACGTGGCCGCCCGTGTGTCCCGGTGTCCACAGTGTGCTGATCGTCCGCCCCGGGATCGGCAACACGTCCCCGTCCGCGAGCAGCAGGTCGGCGAACGGTGCCTCCGCCGTCCCCTGCCCGATGCGGCGGCCGGTCCCCCACGCGGCCAGGACCCCGTCGAGCAGCGCGGCCGGCACGCCCCAGGTCCGCACGTCGCGGTCGTTCTGCTCGGCGTCGGTTCGCTCGTGCTCGAGCGCGCGCACCTCCGCGGCGTGCATCGCGACCGGGGCGCCGGAGCGTCGCCGCAGTGCGGCCGCGGCACCGAGGTGGTCGGCGTGCAGGTGGGTGACGGCGACGAGGGTGACGTCCTCGAGCCGGCGGCCGACGGTCCGGAACCCGTCGGACAGCACGTCGAGGGAGCCGCCGTCGGACCACCCGGGGTCGATGACCGCGAGCGCCCCGTCGCTCCCCTCGATGACGTACGCGAGCGTGGCGTCGGGCACACCGCCCCGGAAGGGGACGGCGATGGTCCAGATGCCGGGCCGGACCTCCTCGACGGGCGGGAGGGCGCCGGCGGCGAGCGCCTCGGCCTGCGCGGTGCTGACGGGCGGCGGGATCGACACGCGACAACCCTAACCAGGCGGTGCCGGCGGACCGGGCCGTGACGGGCCTCCGGGCCGGTCCCGCAGCGGGCGGGTAGACAGGCCGCATGGAGACCATCGCGCCCATGCTCGCCAAGGCCGTCGCCACCGTGCCGGACCCCGACAGCATCGCGGGCGGCCTGCGGTACGAGCCGAAGTGGGACGGCTTCCGGGGCATCGTGACGATCGACGGCGACGACGTCGAGATCGGCAGCCGCGGCGCCAAGCCGCTGACCCGGTACTTCCCGGAGCTCGTCGAGGCGTTCCGCGCCCGGTTCGGCGGCCGGGAGCACCCCGTCGTCCTCGACGGTGAGGTCGTCGTCCGCTCCGGGGTGCCGGGCAACGAGCGGCTCGACTGGGAAGCCCTGTCGCAGCGGATCCACCCCGCGGCCTCGCGGATCGCGAAGCTCTCGGTCGAGACGCCGGCGCAGTTCGTCGCCTTCGACCTGCTGCACCTCGACGGCGAGGACCTGACCGGCCGGCCGTTCGACGAGCGCCGTGCCGCGCTCGAGGAACTCGGGGCCGACCTCGCAGCCCCGCTCTTCGTCACCCGCACCACGCTCGACGTCGAGGTCGCCCGCGAGTGGCTCACGACGTTCGAGGGTGCCGGTCTCGACGGGGTCGTGGCGAAGCCGCGGTCGAAGCCGTACGAGCCGAACAAGCGCACGATGCTCAAGGTGAAGCACCACCGCGAGGCGGACGTCGTCGCCGTCGGGTACCGGGTCCACAAGAGCGGGACCGGTGTCGGGTCGCTGCTGCTCGGGCTGTACGACGACGAGGGCGAGCTGCGGATGGTCGGTGGGGTCTCCGCCTTCACGGACAAGCGGCGCCGGGAACTCGTCGACGAGTTGGAACCGCTCGTCGAGCGGGACGCGGACGGGAGGCCCGTCACCGGTGACGGGGAGCGCTCACGGTTCTCGTCCGGTCGCGACACGTCGTTCGTCCGGCTGGCACCGGAGCGCGTCCTGGAGGTCCGGTACGACCAGATGGAGGGTGACCGGTTCCGGCACACCGTGCAGTTCGCGCGGTGGCGTCCGGACCGCGAGGCGCGCTCGTGCGGGTTCGACCAGCTCGAGGTCCCGACGGCGTACGACCTCAGCGACGTCCTGTCCTGATCCGACCCTGGTCTGACAGACCGGATGTCCAATCCGCGCTCCAGAGTGATCAGTAGTTAGTCGAACTAGTGAAACTGTGGAAACATCTGAGGCACCAGGGAAACGGTGGTCGGACACCGTCTCGACACCACGGATCGGAGTGGACATGAGCAACGAGATCCTCATTCGCCGGGCGCAGCGCAGCCCCTTCAGCGAGGTCCGCGAAGCACGTCATCTGCGTGCGCTCCAGACCAGCGCGATCATCAGCGGCATCGCCGGTGTGACCGCCGCCGCGCTCGCCTTCGTCACGATCGGACTCGGCGCATGATCGTCCTGGACGGCGTGACGCAGGGCAACCGCCGCACGTGGTCGCGCCTCACCCGCCTGCACACCGCCACGGTCGGTCTGCCGCTGCAGACCTCGCGCGTCGAGGACGACGGGCTCCGCTCCGAGGACGCCTCCTCGCTCGTCTGAGGCCCCGTCCGAGCGGGCGCCGTCCCAGGGGGCGCCGTCCCAGAGGGCGCCTCAGCGGTCCGGTCAGCCCTTCTTCGCCCGGGACGGCTGGACGCGCGGCGGCTCGCCGGGCATCTTCGGGAAGTCCGGCGGGAACGGCAGCTCCCCCTCACCACGCTCCAGGTCGCGAGCCCACCACTCCAGTAGTGGATCGATGCTCCGCGACGCGGCGGACATCGTCTCCCACGGATCGCCGGTGGCAGCGAGCCGACCGGGGACGGTGCGGATCGTGAAGACGGTCGGGTCCGCGGTGTCGAGCTCCTCCCACGCGAGCGGGGTCGACACGGCAGCGTGCGGGAGCGCACGGGGGCTGTAGGCGCCGGCCATCGTCCGGTCGCGGTTCGCCTGGTTGAAGTCGACGAAGACGCGTTGCCCGCGCTCCTCCTTCCACCACGCGGTCGTCACCTGCTCGGGCATCCGCCGCTCGAGTTCCCGGGCTGCCGCGATCACGGCGTGCCGGACGTCGAGGAACTCGTACGCCGGCTCAATCGGCGCGAAGACGTGCAGGCCGCGGTTGCCGCTCGTCTTCACCCACGCCTCGAGCCCGACGTCGGCCAGGACCTTCCGCAGCTCGTGGGCCGCGGGCACCGCGTCGGAGAAGTCCGTGCCCGGTTGCGGGTCCAGGTCGATCCGGAGCTGGTCCGGGTGGTCGCTGTCCTCGGCACGGGATGCCCACGGGTGGAAGACGACGGTGTTCATCTGCGCCGCCCAGACCGCGACGGCCGGCTCGTCGACCACCAGCTGCGGGTGGCTCCGGGCGCTCGGGTAGGTGACCGTCACCGCGCGGACGTAGTCGGGCGCACCCTTCGGCGGGTTCTTCGAGAAGAACTGCTCGCCGTCGACACCGTCGGGGAAGCGCTGCAGCGAGATCGGTCGGTCGCCGTTCGCCCGGACGAAGGGCTCCCCCACGTCGACGAGGTACTGCGCCAGGTCGAGTTTCGTGATGCCGAGGTCCGGCCACAGCACGCGTGCCGGGCTGGAGATCCGGACCTCCCGGTCGCCCTCGGGTCCGGGTACGGTCAACGTCGTCGCCGGTGTCGCCATGCTGCGGAACCTACTCCCCCGCACCCGCGGAGTGCGTGCCGCGCGTCCGCACGGGCAGGATGGCACCGTGAACGCGTACCTCGGGGTCGACTTGGCGTGGGGCCTCGGGACCGAGCGTCGGGCGCCGAACGAGACCGGCCTCGCCGCCGTCGACGACGCGGGACGGGTGGTCGACGCCGGCTGGGCCCGCGGGGTCGACGCGGTCACCGCCTGGATCGCCGAGCGGCTCGGCCCCCGCACGCTCGTCGCCGTGGACGCCTCCCTCGTCGTCACGAACCCGACGGGCATGCGCCAGGTGGAACGGCAGGTCGGCCAGCGCTACGGCCCATGGAGGGTCGCCGCGAACCCGACGAGCCTCGCCTCGGCCGCGAGCGCGGGCGCCCGCCTGCTCGACCGGCTCACCGCGCTGGGCATCACCTACGTCAGCGACACCGCGAGCATGCACGACCGCAGCGGCCCGGCGGTCTTCGAGTGCTACCCGTACACGACCCTCGTCGGCGTCGAGGAGTTCGGCTACGACGACGAACGCCCCCGGTACAAGCGGCTCGACCCGTCGGTGCCCCCGGCGGTCGCCCGTCAGCGCCGCGCCGAGGCGTTCGACGAACTGGTCCGGCGCGTCCGCACGAGGCCGCTCGATCCGCCGCTCGACCTCGACGGCGATCCGCGTACCCGGGCGCTGGCGGAGCCGTCGGTGCTGCACGGACCGACGCACAAGCACCGGGAGGACCTGCTGGACGGCGTCCTCTGCGCCTGGACGGCGGCGTTCTGGGAGCGGCACGGCGACCGACGGGTGCAGGTGCTCGGAGGCGATGACTCCTTCCCGTCCGACCCGCGCGACACCGCCGGACGGCTGCCGGCCCTCGTCGCACCGGCGCGGGAGGCGCAGCGTCCCGCTCGCTAGGCTGGCCCGGTGAGCACGACGACCGAACCGCTGCGCATCGGGCTCGTCTCGCTGCACACCTCCCCCGGCGACGAACCCGGTTCCGGCGAGGTCGGCGGCATGAACGTCGTCGTCCGGCACCAGGCCGAGGCCCTGGCCGACCGCGGCCACCAGGTGGACATCATCACGCGACGCTCGTCGCCGACGCAGCCGGACTCGGTCGCGCTCGTCCCCGGCGTGTGCCTCCGGTTCCTCTCCGCCGGGCCCGCCCAGCCCGTGCCGAAGGGCGAACACGACGCCTTCATCGAACCGTTCCGACACGGGCTCGCCGCACTCGGACCGTTCGACGTGTTCCACTCGCACCACTGGTTCTCCGGTGCCGCAGCGCTCCCCGTCGCCCGTGACCGCGGCGTCCCGCACGTCCAGTCCTTCCACTCGATCGCCGCCGACGCGGAGACGCCGCTGTCCGAGGGCGAACGCCCCGAGTCCGCCGGCCGGATGGCCGGCGAGCAGCGCCTGGCCCGGGAGTCCGACGCCGTCGTCGTCGTGAGCGAGGCCGAGGCCGAGACCGTCCGCACGCGGCTCGGCGGTGATGCGTCGCGCGTGTGGATCGTCCCGCCGGGCGTGGACGGGTCGGTCTTCCGTCCGGCCGGCGTCGGTGCCCGCCGGGCGACCGTGCCGTACGTGGTCGCCGCTGCACGCGTGCAACCGCTCAAGGGCCTGGACCTGGCGATCGAGGCCCTCGCCGGCATCGACCGGGAGGCCCGTCCCACCCTCGTCATCGCCGGGGACGCGTCGAGCGAGGCCGGCGACCACGTGGCCGAACTGCGTCGGCTCGCCGAGTCGCTGGGCATCGCCGACCGGGTCACCTTCATCGGGCCGCAGTCGCGCGCCGACCTCGCCTTCCTGTTCCGTGGGGCGGCGGCCGTGCTCGTCCCGTCGCACTCGGAGACGTACGGGCTCGTGGCGCTCGAGGGATCGGCGTCCGGTGTCCCGGTCGTCGCGGCCGCTGCCGGGGGGCTGCGCGAAGCGGTGCTCGACGGCGAGACCGGGGTCGTGCTCGAGTCCCGCGACCCGGCGGTGTGGGCCGCGGAGATCCAGCGGGTGCTGACCGAGCCGGAGTACGCCGCCGCACTGTCCTCCGCGGGTCGTGAGCACGCCGAGCGGCTGAGCTGGGACCGATCGGCGGTCGGCCTGGAGCGCGTGTACCTGCGGGTGCTCGGGCGCTGAGGACGACGTGACGCCCGAGCCTGCACCGATCGACCTGGCCGCGTTCTGGACGGCGCTCGACGCGGTGCCGGCAGCGGCGGACGCCGAGCGGTTGTTCGACGGCGGCACCGGGGCTGCCGTGGGCGGGGGCGACCGCGTCGGCGCTGGTGCCGGTGCAGGCGGGGCTGGGGTGCTGCGTCGGGCGAACCTCGACCGCTACCTCCGGCGGTTCGGCCCGGCGGCCGACACGATCCTGGTCGCCGAGGCACCCGGGTGGCGCGGCATGACGAACACCGGCGTGCCCTTCACGAGCATGCGCGAACTGCAGGACCCGGACGGGCTCTTCGCCGACGTCCCGTTCGCGGTGCCCGAGGACCCGACCGCACCGTGGGAGGCGTCATCCCGCGTGGTGCACGCAGCCCTGCGCGGGTGGCACGGCCCCCTGCCGGTGCTCTGGGCGGTGTTCCCGCACCACCCGTTCGTCGCACCGGACCGGCTGACGAACCGCACACCGCGTCCGGCCGAGGTGCGGGACGGTGCTCCGGTCGCACTGGCCCTGGCCGAGGCCGTCGGGGCGCGACGCTTCGTGGCGGTCGGGCGGAAGGCGCAGGGTGCGCTGGCCGCCGCGGGCATCGACGCGATCGCGGTGCGGCACCCCGCCCAGGGCGGCGCGGCAGAGTTCACCGCGCAGCTCGCCGAGCTCCGCTGAGGGACTACGCCGAGCGCACGTCCACACCTTTGGCGGCGAGCGCCTCGGACACGTGCGCCGGCAGCGGAGCGGCGGCGTACACGATGCGCAGGGCCGGCAGGTCGATGACGTCGTCCCAGTTCTGCGGGTCGTAACGGTCGTCGGAGCCGTCCCACCCGGGGTGCACGTCCTGCAGGACCTCGAGGTCCGAGTCGACCGTCAGCTCGGTGACCAGGTCGAGCTGCGACGGCAGCAGGTCGAGGTCGTCGTAGTACGCACGCGCCCGGTCGTCCTGTCCCGGAACGTCGTCCTCGTCCACCACCGTCTCCTCGTCGTCGTCCCCGTCGTAGGGCTCGATGACGTCCAGGTCGTAGCAGAGCACGTCGAGCACGAGCAGCTTCGCGTTGAAGTCCGCGAACTCGATGGGTTCCTCGGTGGTCGTCGACTCCTCGTCCATGCAGGGAGCGTACCGAGGGGCGGCTGCACGTGCCCGACGCGCCGATTCGCCTGTGGGACTGGACAGGAAGCGGTCAGCAGGAACAGGGTGGGGCATGGCGACCACCACGAAGGCCGAACACGACGCGGGGCATCAGACCGAGCTCCGCCGTGTCATCGGTCCGAAACTCCTCCTGCTGTTCATCGTCGGCGACATCCTCGGCACCGGCGTGTACGCGCTCACCGGGCAGGTGGCCGCAGAGGTCGGCGGGGCCGCGTGGCTCCCGTTCCTCATCGCCTTCTCGGTGGCGTTGCTCACGGTGTTCTCGTACCTGGAACTCGTCACGAAGTACCCGCAGACCGCCGGTGCCGCGCTGTACGTGCACAAGGCGTTCGGCATCCACTTCGTGACGTTCATCGTCACCTTCATCGTGATGTGCTCCGGGATCACGTCGGCGTCGACGGCGTCCCGGGCCTTCGCGGCGAACCTCGGCGTCGGGTTCGGGCTCGAGCTGCCGAACGTCGTGGTGATGCTCATCGCGATGGCCTTCATGCTCGCCGTCATGGCGGTGAACTTCCGCGGTGTCAGCGAGTCTGTGAAGACGAACGTCGTGCTCACGCTCGTCGAGCTCTCGGGCCTCGTGCTCGTCATCCTCGTGGGCTTCTACGCCATCGCCGGCGGCAACGCGGACTTCTCGCGGGTCGTGATGTTCGAGACGCCGGAGGACAAGAGCCTGCTGCTCAGCGTCTCGACGGCGACCTCGCTGGCGTTCTTCGCGATGGTCGGGTTCGAGGACTCGGTGAACATGGCCGAGGAGACGAAGGACCCGTCGCGGATCTTCCCCCGCGTGATGCTGACCGGGCTCGGCATCACGGCCGTCATCTACGTCCTCGTGTCGATCTGCGCCGTGGCCGTCGTGCCGATCGGCGAGCTGGCCGGCAACGAGACGCCGCTGGTGACCGTCGTGCAGACCGCGGCCCCGGACTTCCCGATCGGGTCGATCCTGCCGTTCATCTCGATGTTCGCCGTCGCGAACACCGCGCTCATCAACATGATGATGGCGTCCCGGCTGCTGTACGGCATGAGCAAGCAGGGCGTGCTGCCGCGCTTCCTCGGCCGGGTCTCCCCCACCCGCCGGACCCCGTCGACCGCGATCGTCTTCACGACCGTCATCTCGCTGCTGCTCATCGGATGGGTCTCGCTCGACCCGGAGTCGCCGATCGTCGTGATCCTGGGCGGGACGACCTCGCTGCTGCTGCTCGCCGTCTTCGCGGTCGTGAACACCTCGGTGCTCGTGCTGCGGCGGGACCGGGTCGGACACAAGCACTTCCGGGCGGGGGTCGTCCTCCCGGTGATCGGTGTCGTGGCCTGCCTGTGGCTCGTGCTGCCGTTCTCGTCCGGTCGTGCTGCGGAGCAGTACCAGATCGCCGGCGCACTGCTCGCGCTCGGCGTCGTGCTCTGGCTGGTGACGTGGTTCACCCACGGGCGGAAGGTCGCGGACAAGGCGCCGACGGGGCTCGTGACCGAGCCGACCGCGGTGCAGCGCGACCCCCGCGACGACCACCACTGACCGAGCGGCGAGGCACGTCCCCGCTCGACGCCAGGGTGGCCCGTCGAGCGGGGACGCGCGCGGTACCGGGGTCAGCTCCGGCGGGCGGGGAGGCCGAGCGGCCCGGGGGTCCGCTCGATCGCCCGGACGGCGAGGGAGCGGACCCAGTCGAGGCGCTTGCCCGGCCAGCCGTGCACGAGGACCGTCCACTGCTCGGGCAGCGCCGACGCCCCGGCGAGCGCTCCGGCCAGTCCGCCGGTGATCGCGGCGACGGTGTCGGTGTCCCCGCCACCGCGGACGGCACGTTCGAGGGTGTCGACCACGCCGTCGCCGGAGGTGATCGCCGCCACCGCGGCCTGCAGCGACGCGACGACCCACCCGTTGCGCTCGGTGTGGTCCGCGGGCGTGGAGGCCTCGGCCTCGGCGATCCGGTCGAGCCACAGGCTCCGGCGTTCCCGCGGTAGCAGCGGCACGCCGCGACGGACGTCGAGGCGACCACGACGGATGGCGTGCCGGATCGCCACCGTCCAGAGCACGCAGGCGTCACCGGCGTCCTCCTCGTGGTGCGTCAGGTCGCTCACCCGACGGGCGGCGACGGCGAGGGGTCGCTTCGCCCCGTCGCCGAGGAACCCGAGCACGAGCGGGGTCGTCCGCATGAGCGACCCGTTGCCCGCCGACCGACCGCGCTGCTCGTGCACGGCGCGGGCTGCGGCCTTCCCGGCCTCCTCGGTGTTCGCGGTCATCCGGCCGAGGACGTCACGGGTCTGGGCGCCGACGTCGGGAGCGTCCTGCGCCCAGTCCGACCAGGCCGCGAGGAGTCGCCCGTGGGTCCTGGCCTCGTTCCAGCGCGCTCCGTTGGCGACCGCCTCGAGGACGGGGATCGCCATGCTCGTGTCGTCGGTCCACTCCCCCGGCTCCCAGCCGAACGGTCCACCACCGCGCATCTCGACGGGCTGGTCCGCGGCCAGCGGCGGGCCGAACTCGTAGGGGGCTCCGAGCGCGTCCCCGCACGCACTCGCCAGCACGGCGCCGAGCGCCCGGTCCTGCATCGCTGTGTCCATCGTTCCCTCCGCCGACCACGGTAGTGCCGCGAACCGGGGGCATGTCGGCACTCCCCACGTCCAGCGGGAGCGCTTAGCCTCTCTGTGGTGAGCGGCTCCCCGGCCGCTCGTCCCGCCCACCCCGACGGAGGAACGACCCCATGCGCCGTGCCGGCATCGCACTCGCGTCGGTCTTCGGCGTCGGTGTCGTCGCCGCCGTCATCGGGGTCATCGTCCTGGTCGTCGTCGCGGTGCACTCGCTGACCGGGATGGCGTCGTCCTCGGCGACGCCCCGGGCGCTCACCTGCCCGGCCGCACCGGCGAAGACCGTCGGCGGTGTCGTCGTGCCGGCGGGCCCGATCGGTGGCTTCTGCCAGGACCGCCTGGTGAACGCCGCCGAGGTCATCCGCGCCGCTCGCGCCCTCGGCATCGGACCGCACACGCAGGCCGTCGGTGTGATGACCGCGATCGGCGAGTCCGGGCTCGTGAACATCGACCACGGCGACGCTGCCGGACCGGACAGCCGCGGACTGTTCCAGCAGCGCGACAACGGCGCGTGGGGCACGTACGAGCAGCGGATGGACCCGTACACGGCGGCGTCGATGTTCTACGCGAAGCTCGTCAAGGTGCCCGGGTGGAAGACCATGACGCCGACGCAGATGGCGCACGCGGTGCAGGTGAACGCCGACCCCGACCACTACGCCAAGTACTGGCCGACCGCGAAGCGCGTGGTCGAGGGCCTGACCGGCGAGACCGTGCCGGACGTCGCACCCCAGGGCTAGGTCAGGCGGCCGAGTCGACGGGTTCGTCGTCGTCGAGCTCGATCATCGACGCTCCGTCCTCGTGCACGACGACCTGCCCGCGCAGCCGGACGCCGTGCTCGTCGAGGGTGCAGGCCATCGCGTCGACCCACGCCCAGTCGACGGGGAACAGCCCGCTCGCTCCCGGTCGTTCCCACGCGAGGACCACCTGTGCGGCGCCGACCTGCGCGACCACGTCCTCGACGAGTGCGCCGAAGTCCGGCACCCGGTCGTCGGGTTCGTAGGGCAGGTCGGCGACCGGCATCACCAGGTGCACGGGGAGGCCCCGTTCGCCCAGGAACAGCACCCAGCACTGTCGCCGGACGGGCGCGTCGAGGAGGGCGACGACGAGGTCCACCACGTCGGCGTCGGTTCGGACTGCGGTTCGCTCGAGTCGGTCGAGCACGTCGGTGTCTGGCATGCCCTCAGCGTCGCCGTCCGACCCGCCGACGGGCCCCTCCGATGGCCGATCTGTGGACGACCACGACGTCCGGCGGCCCTGTGCAGGAGAGCCGGTTCAGATGCCGATCGTCACCGTGCCGCCCACGACGAGCCGCGCCACGAGGAACACCACCACGACCAGCCCGAGGCCGAGCAGCGCGACCGGCCACGCCGTCCGGCGTCGGACGAGCCGGAGCACGCAGACGACGGCCGCCACCAGGAACACCAGCGCGACGAGCACCGGCCCGAGCGTCACGACCGTCCCACCGAGCCCCTCGTCGCAGCGGTTGCCCGGTGCGTCGCACGAATCGAACCCGATCGCGAGCAGCATGATCCCCCACCCGGCGGTCAGCGCGGCGAGCGCCCCGACCACCAGCAGGACGACGGAGGCGACCACGTCCGCGACGCGACGACCGCGGCGTCCACCGGACCGGGCCTCCCGGCCGTCCTGGACCGCGCCGTCCAGGACCGCGCCGTCCTGGGCTTCGCCGTCGTGCCGGGCCCCGCCGTCCGGGTGTCCCGACGTCATCGGCGGCGGCGCGTGCGGACCGACCGCAGGGCGGCCGCGAGCACGAGGACGGGGCGCAGGAGCACGCGGGCGGAGGAACGCATGGGTCCATCGTGCCTCGTCGACGGGACGCCCGTTGCCGCTACGGTCGGGGCATGGCCCGTGCGCGCGACCACGAACCCCCTGCCGCTCCCGCCACCGCAGCCGTGCTGCTCTCCGGGTTCGCCTTCCTGCAGGGGCTGATCCTGCCGGCGGAGGACGTGGGACGGCACCTCGCGATCGGGTTCCTGTTCGGCGGACTCGGTCTGCTGTCGGCGTGGCGGGCGATCCGGATCGGTCGTCGCCGACGCGCGGCTCGGCGGTGGGCATGGGCCGCAGCCGTCCTCGGGATGCTCGGCGTGGGGATGCTCGCCTACCAGGGACTCGTCATCCTCACCGGCGGCGCGCTGCCGCCGCCGTTCTGGTGGCCGTACGCGCAGCGCTGACGGGAGGCCCGGCCGGCGTCGCGAGGGCCGCCCGCCCGGCGTCCACCAGGAGCGTGCCGATCCGCCGCGGCGGGTGCAGGATGGCGGCATGGCACCGACGCCGCGATCCTCCACCCTGTTCCGCCGGAAGCCGATCGACACGATCGACGACGACGCCGGAGCCGAGGGCGGCCTGAAACGCCACCTCGGTCTGTGGCAGCTCACCGCGATCGGCATCGGCGGGATCATCGGCGCGGGCATCTTCACGCTGGCGGGGACGGTCGCGAACGGCGTCGCCGGACCCGCCGTCCTCATCAGCTTCCTGGTCGCCGGGGTCGCCAGCGCTGCGGCCGCGTTGTCGTACGCCGAGTTCGCCGGCCTCATCCCGAAGGCCGGCAGCGCCTACACGTACGGCTACGCGGTGCTCGGCGAGATCGTCGGGTGGTTCATCGGCTGGGACCTGCTGCTCGAGTACACCGCGATCGTGGCGGTGGTCGCGATCGGCATCTCCGGCTACGTGGGCTTCCTGGTCGGCCAGTTCGGCATCGACCTGCCGGCGTGGATGCTCGGCGCCCCGGGCACCGGGGACGGACACGTCGTCGACGTCTTCGCGATCCTGCTCTGCCTGCTCACCGCGTTCGTCCTGACCCGCGGCATCCGGAGCGCCGCCCGGTTCGAGTTCGTCGCGGTCGGCATCAAGGTCGCCCTCGTCGTCCTCATCGTGGTGCTCGGTGTCTTCCACATCGACAGCGCGAACTACTCGCCGTACTTCCCGTTCGGCTTCGGCGGCGTCATGACCGGTGCGGCGACCGTGTTCTTCGCCGTGTTCGGCTACGACGCGATGTCCACCGCGGCCGAGGAGTCCACCGACGCCCGGAAGCACATGCCGAAGGCGATCCTGCTCTCCCTCGGGATCTCGATGGTCCTGTACGTCCTGGCGACCCTCGTCCTGACCGGGATGCAGGACTACAAGGACATCGACCCCGCGTCCGGCTTCTCGTCAGCGTTCGCGTCGGTTGGCCTCGGCGGGATCGCGAACGTCATCGCGATCGGCGCGATCGTCGGCATCGTCACGGTCCTCGTCACCTTCATGCTCGGTGCCTCGCGCGTCTGGTTCTCGATGAGCCGCGACGGCCTCATGCCGAAGTGGTTCGCCAAGACGGACCCGAAGCGGCACGTCCCGACCCGGGTGACCTGGATCCTCGGCATCGCGTCGGCGGTCCTGGCGGGCGTGCTGCCCATCGGCGTGGTTGCCGAGCTGACGAACATCGGCATCCTGCTCGCGTTCGTGGTCGTCTGCACCGCGGTCATCGTGCTCCGCTACCGGCAGCCGGACCTCGACCGGCAGTTCCGCCTGCCGTTCATGCCCGTCGTCCCGGCGATCGGCGTCCTGGCGTCGCTGTGGCTCGTCTCGTTCCTGCAGTGGGAGACGTGGGTGCGGTTCGGGATCTGGTTCGCGATCGGGCTCGGCGTGTACTTCGGCTACTCGCGGAAGCACAGCGAGCTGGCGAAGCAGCGCTGACGTCAGTCGCGCCGGTGCTTCCCGAGCGAGGCCGTCGGCGCCGCCATCGGGTGGTTGCGGAACCACCGGAGCAGCTCGCGCGCCTTGCTCACGTCCGCGCTGGTGTCGCCGGTGAGGAAGTCGCTGAAGCCCTCGGGCGGTTCGACCTCCGTGTCCCGGCTGAAGGCCATCGACCACTCGGGGAACCGGCGGGTGTGGATGGTCTCCTCCACCAGCAGCCGGACCTCGTCGTGACGCGGGTCACCGACGATCCGGCCGTACGTCGAGAGCACTGCGTCGTGCGGCCCCTCGAGGAGCTGCATGAACCGACCTTCGCGGTGGACGAGGAGGCCGGTCAACCCGTCCTGGGTGTTCCGGACACGCGAGCGCTCCAGGACGGCGTCGAGTGCGGGACCGTCGAAGTGCTCGGTGGCCGAGCTCATGTAAACGAGTGACTGCAGCATGATGATTCATCTTCTCGTTTCCGGCGGCTCCGTGAGGTCCCCAGAACGGGGCAGAGCGTCGGGGCAGAGCGTCGGCGGGGCCTGGCACGATGTCCCTGTGCCAGCTGCTCCGATGATCGACGCCGTCGACGTCATCCGCTTCGTGGGGCCGCAGACGTTCGGGCGGGCCCGCGACGTCGTCCGCGCCGGTCTCGTCGAGGACGCCACGTGGCACGACGAGGACGGTTCGATCACCGCGACCGTCAGTGGCAGCGCGGACGACCCCTACGACGTGCAGGTCGACACGACGATCGCCCGCGGCGAGTTCGTCCGCCCCGTCCGCAGCCACTGCACGTGCCCGCTCGGCGGCGAGTGCAAGCACGTCGCCGCCGCGCTCCTCACCGTCAACGCCCGGGCCCTCGCCGCGCAGGCCGGCCCGCGGACGCAGGTGCCCAGCGCGCCGACCCCGGACTGGAGGCGCGACCTCGCCCGCCTCGCCGGTGACGACGACGACCCGGCCGGGTCCGGCACCGTTCGCGCGGCAGGTGGGATGGGCCTCCAGTTCGAACTCCGCGACGCGGTCCCGGCCCGGCTGGCAGGCCGCGCCCGTGCGGCCGGCCGCGCCCTGCCGGTCGCCTCGCGGGCGGTGCGGCTCGGCGTCCGTCCGGTGAGCCGGAGCGCGGCGGGCAACTGGGTGCGCGGACAACTGACCTGGGGTGCACTGCCCTACTCGATGAACCGCCTCGGCCTCGTGCCGGAGCAGCACGCCTGGTTCATGCAGTTCGCGGCGCTGCACCGTGCCGGACAGCTCGCCGGTCTGCCCGGGGAGAGCGACTGGATCCACCTCGACGACTTCCGCAGTCCGCTCCTCTGGCCGTTGCTGCGGCAGGCCGGGTCCCTCGGCATCGCGTTCGTGACCGGCAAGCGCGAGGGCGGGGTCGAGCTCGGCGCGGACGGCCGCGTGCTGCTCGACGCAGTCCGCACCGCCGACAGGCTCGTGATCGGCGCGAGCGCCGTGATCGACGGGCGACCGGTCGCCGAGGGTGCCGCTCGTGTCGTCGGCGACCACGGCGTGTACGCCTTCCGGGAATCGCCGGAGTTCAACGTCGCCCTCGCGCCGACACCGTCGCCCGTCCCCGAGGACCAGCGGCGGATGCTCGTCGAGGCCGCCCGGATCACCGTGCCCGCGGACGAGGTCGACGAGTTCCTGGCGGACTGGTCACCGCGCCTCCGCGGCTCGCTCGGGCTCGTCAGCTCGGACGGCTCCCTCGAGCTGCCCGAACGGACCCCGCCGGAGCTCGTGCTCACGGTGACGTTCGAGCCGGCGCGGGCTCCCCGGACGGACGACCGTGCCCACCTGCAGTGGCGGTGGAGCGTCGACGGGCGGAAGGACCCGGTGTCGCTGCACGGACCGCTGCCCGACCTCGACAGCGTGCTCGCCGCCGACGACGCTCCGGCCACGGCGGCTGCTGCCGACGAGTCGGACCCGGCCACGTCGGGGACGTCCGACGACACGGCGCAGCGGTCCGGGCCTCCCGTCCCGGACGCCGACCACGCCGAGCAGACCGTTGCACCCGAGCACCCGTCGGGGCCCGGTGGCGCACTCGGCTGGTTCGAGGACGGGACGATCGACGGCGCCGACGTCGCCGTGCTCGCCAACGAGCTGCTGCCCGCGCTGCCGGCCCACGGCGTCCGCGTCGTCGTGCAGGGCGAGCGGGTCGACTACGAGCGGTTGAGCGGCCGACCGCACATCCGCGTCACGACGATGCCGTCGGACAAGCACGACTGGTTCGACCTCGGGATCATCGTCAGCGTCAACGGCAAGGAGATCCCGTTCACGCCGCTGCTCCGGGCGCTCGCGAAACGGGACCGGCGGCTCAAGCTGGTCGACAACTCGTACCTGTCGCTCGCGGATCCGGCCTTCGACCGGCTCAAGGAGGTCATCGAGGAGGCCCGCGAGCTCGAGGAGTGGGAGCCCGACCAGCCGCTCACCGTCACGCCGTACCGGGCCGCGCTGTGGGCGGAGTTCGACCAGCTCGCCGACGAGACCGAGCACGACGAGCGGTGGCAGGAGATCGCCGGGCGCCTGCTCGACGCGACCGCGCCCGCCGACCTCGCGGTCCCGGAGACCGTCCACGCCGAGCTCCGGCCCTACCAGCGTGACGGGTACGCGTGGTTGTCGTTCCTCGTCGAGCACGGGGTCGGCGGGGTGCTCGCCGACGACATGGGCCTCGGCAAGACGTTGCAGGCACTCGCGATGATCGCCGGGCGTCGGGCAGCCGCACCGGAGGCTCCCCCGTTCCTCGTCGTCGCGCCCACGTCCGTCGTCGGCAACTGGGCCGACGAGGCGGCGAAGTTCGTGCCGTCGCTGCGGGTGACGACGATCGCCTCCACCTCGCTGAAGGACCCCGCCCGGGTCGCACGCGCGGCCGCCGCGTCGGACGTCATCGTGACCTCGTACGCCCTGCTGCGGCTCGACGCGGCCGCGTACCTCGACCTGCACTGGTCGGCGCTGCTGCTCGACGAGGCGCAGTTCGTGAAGAACCCGCAGTCGCAGACGCACCGGGTCGCCGCCGAGCTCCGCGCTCCGGTCAAGATCGCCGTGACGGGGACGCCGCTCGAGAACGGGCTGTCCGACCTCTGGGCCCTGTTCTCGATCGTCGCGCCCGGGCTGCTGTCGTCGTGGACGCGGTTCGGTGAGGACTACGTGAAGCCCCTCGCCTCACCCGAGCTCCGCGGTGCCGCCCGGAGGGAGCTCACCGGCCGGCTCCGACGACGGATCCGCCCGCTCATGCTCCGCCGGACGAAGGAGAGCGTCGCCGCGGACCTGCCCGAGAAGGTCGAACAGGTCGTCCGCGTCACTCTCGACCCTGCGCACCGCGACCTGTACGAGACGACGCTGAACCGGGAGCGGCTCAAGGTGCTCGACCTGGTCGACGACCTCGACCGCAACCGCATGATCGTCTTCCGGTCCCTCACCCTGCTCCGGATGCTCGCGCTCTCCCCCGCGCTCGTGTCCGACGACCACGACGACGTGCCGAGCGCCAAGCTGGACCTGCTGCTCGACGAACTCGAACAGCTCGCAGCGGAAGGGAGGCGCGCGCTCGTCTTCAGCCAGTTCACCTCGTTCCTCAAGATCGTCGCGACCGCCCTCGACGACCGCGGAGTCGCGTACGAGTACCTCGACGGATCCACCCGGCGCCGCGGAGCCGTCATCGACCGCTTCCGGGACGGCACCGCCCCGGCGTTCCTCATCTCGCTCAAGGCCGGCGGCTTCGGGCTCACCCTGACCGAGGCGGACACCGTGTTCGTGCTCGACCCGTGGTGGAACCCGGCCGCCGAGAACCAGGCCGTCGACCGGACGCACCGGATCGGACAGACCCGGTCGGTCACCGTCGCACGGCTCATCGCGGAGGACACCATCGAGGAGAAGGTGCTCGCGCTCGCGCAGCGGAAGGCGCAGCTGTTCGCGACGATGATCGACGACGACGCGCTGTTCGCCGAGGGGTTGAGCGCGGAGGACATCCGGTCGCTGTTGGCGTGACAGGCGACCGGGCCGCAGCGACATGCGAAGTACCGATTCCTTGGCCCCGGCCGGACCTGCTCGCTACCGTCTCGCCATGCTCCTCGCCAGCCCTGCTCCGCACACCGCCACCCGCTACTCGACCGCAGCTCCGGATGCCCGTACACCTCGGGGTGACGACGGGAGCGCCACCGGCGCCCGCCTCCGGCACACCGGCCCGGGGCGATCCGAACTCCACCTCGCCAACGGAGCCGTCGTCACGCTCCTCGGGCCGTCCGGCGCCTTCACGGGCGAGTTCGCTCCCGACCATCTGGAGCGCGTGCGGACCACGGGCGGATGCTGACGCTCGACGCCAACGTCATCATCGCCGTCACCGACGCGGAGGACGCAGCGCACGCGCGAGCGCTGGACGTCGTCGAGTCGTACGAGTGGGAGGGCTTCGCCACGACCACGCTGACACTCGCCGAGGTGCTGGTGCGCCCTGTTCGTGACGACCGGTTCGATGTGCGCCGTGATCAGGTCGAGGCGCTGGGCGTGGAACTCCTCGGTGTCGACGGTGCTGTCGTGCGGCGGATCGCCGAGCTGTGCTCGACCCATCGCCTGAGCATGCCGGACGCTGCGGTGCTCGCGGTCGCGATGGCTTCGACGGACGCGCTGGTGACCTTCGACAGACGCCTGGTACGGACAACGCGCGAACTCGGGTTCCCCGTGATCGACGGCCCGGATGACGTCACGGCGAACCCGTACGTCTGCTGCAGCGAGACGGATCCCCACAGAGAACCGGCCTGGCGGGAGCGATTCCCACCAGGCCGGTGACGGTGCAGCGGTCCGTCAGTTGCCGAGGCCGTCGATCCGCGCGATCTCGTCCGCGCTCAGCTCGAGCGTCGCCCCGGCAGCGTTCGACCGGATGCGGTCCGGGTTCGACGACTTCGGGATGACGACGAACTGGTGCGCGACGTGCCACGCGACGATGACCTGCGCGGCGTCGGCGTCGTGCGCCTGGGCGATCTCGACCAGCGTCGGGTCCTGCAGGTTGCTCGCCTTGAAGGGGCTGTAGCCCTCGAGGACGACACCCCGGTCGCGCAAGCCGTCGGCCACGGCCCGGTCGAACTCCACCGGGCTCCAGCGGATCTGGTTCACGGCCGGGGTCGCGCCAGTCGCGTCGATGAGCTCGTCGATCTGGTCGAGCGAGTAGTTGCTCACGCCGATCGCCTTCGTCAGGCCTGCCTGCTGCGCCTCGACGAGCTGCTGCCAGACGTCCGGACGGGCCTCGCCGTTCGGCGGCCAGTGCACGAGCCACAGGTCGAGGTGGTCGAGACCGAGCTGGTCGAGGCTCTCCTCGATCGTCTCCCGCACGCGGTCGGCGTTGTCCGGCGGGAGCTTCGTGGTGATGAACAGGTCCTCGCGGGCGAGGCCGGACTCGGCGATCGCCTTCCCGACACCGCGCTGGTTGCGGTACCCGGTCGCGGTGTCGATGTGGCGGTAGCCGGCCTGGAGCGCTGCGGCGACCGCGGCGGGAGCGTCGGGCTCCTCGATCTGCCAGGTGCCGAAGCCGAGGAGCGGCATCGACCCTCCGGTGACGGGTACGGACGGTTGTGCGTAGTCGGTCATGCTCCCTTGCTACGCCCGCGGTCGACGACCGGACCCAGGTGTGCGGAGCGGCGAGCCGGGAGGTGTCGGGGGCTTCCGCCAGGATCGACGAGTCCGCCGAGCACCACCAGGAGCACCACTGCACATGACGTCCCGCCGACGCCGCACCCGCACCACCGTCCAGACCTCGATCATCACCCTCGCCGTCGCCCTCGGCGTCTGGGCGCTCCTCTCGTCGGGAGTCCTCGCCAGCGGCACCGACGCCACCACCGGCGAGCCGACGAGCACCGGCACCGGCACCGGCACCGGAACAGAACCGACCATCGCGACGACGACGCGACCCACGACCGGATCGACCACCTCGGCACCGTCGGCCGATCCGGCGGAAGCGAGCCGACCCTCCAGTCCGGCCAGCGGTGACGCGGGGAGCACCGAGGCCGCCGCTGCCGCCCGTGCGACCCTTGCCACGCTCGCGGTGAAGGGGAAGGCACCCGCGACGGGCTACGACCGCGAGGCGGACTTCGGCACCGCGTGGCTCGACGTCGACCACAACGGCTGCGACACCCGGAACGACGTCCTGGCCCGCGACCTGACCGACATCGTCCGGCAGGGGCCGTGCAAGGTCATGTCCGGGAAGCTCGTCTCCCCGTACACCGGCGGCGAGGTCGCGTTCGTGCGGGGCAACACGACCTCGACCCTCGTGCAGATCGACCACGTCGTCGCGCTCGAGAACGCGTGGCGGACCGGGGCACAGCGGCTCACGCAGGACGAACGCGAGGCGCTGGCGAACGACCCGGAGAACCTGTTCGC
The DNA here is from genome assembly GCF_003224295.1 of Curtobacterium sp. MCPF17_046. Classification (NCBI taxonomy): domain Bacteria; kingdom Bacillati; phylum Actinomycetota; class Actinomycetes; order Micrococcales; family Microbacteriaceae; genus Curtobacterium; species Curtobacterium sp. MCPF17_046. The sequence continues at coordinate 36,438 of NZ_QKLB01000019.1, forward strand.
CGTCGACGGGCATTCGAACGCGCAGAAGCGCTCGTCCGACGCCGCGACGTGGCTGCCCGCGGCGAAGGGGTTCCGCTGCGCGTACGTCGAGCACCAGATCGCGGTGAAGGCGGAGTACCGGCTCTGGGTCGTGCCGGCCGAGCGTGACGCGATGGAGCGGGTGCTCGCGAGCTGCTGAGGGGCCTCGTCGCACCGCTCCCGGTCAGACAACACCTGTAGCGTAAGTCGTGTCCGGCGGCCGCCCGTCGGACCGGACTCGCCGCCCGGTGCCGCGACCCAGCGCACCGCTTCCGGACCCCGAGCCCTTCATCGTCGAAGACCGCAGGAGGCCCTCATGACCAGCACCAGCACCACGCGTTTCACCGATCGCGTCGTCCTCATCACCGGCGGTGGCTCCGGCCTCGGCCGCGCGACCGCCGTCCGTCTCGCCGCAGAGGGTGCGAAGCTCGCGCTCGTCGACGTCTCCGAGCAGGGCCTCGAGGCGACGAAGGCCGCCGTCCTCGAAGCCGCACCCGACGCCGAGGTCCTCACCACCATCGCCGACGTCGCTGACGAGGCGCAGGTCGACGCGTACGTCGCCGCCACCCGCGAGCGCTTCGGCCGCATCGACGGCTTCTTCAACAACGCCGGCATCGAGGGCAAGCAGAACCCCACCGAGTCGTTCACCGCCGCCGAGTTCGACAAGGTCGTGTCGATCAACCTGCGCGGGGTGTTCCTCGGCCTCGAGAAGGTCCTCGCCGTGATGCGCGAGCAGGGCTCCGGCATGGTCGTCAACACCGCCAGCGTCGGTGGCATCCGCGGCGTCGGCAACCAGTCCGGCTACGCGGCCGCCAAGCACGGCGTCGTCGGCCTCACCCGGAACTCCGCCGTCGAGTACGGCCAGTACGGCATCCGCATCAACGCCATCGCCCCGGGCGCGATCTGGACGCCGATGGTGGAGAACTCGATGAAGCAGATCGACCCGGAGAACCCGCGCAAGGCCGCCGAGGAGTTCATCCAGGTCAACCCGACCAAGCGCTACGGCGAGGCGCCCGAGATCGCCGCGGTCGTCGCATTCCTGCTCTCCGATGACGCGTCGTACATCAACGCCGCAGTCGTCCCGATCGACGGCGGGCAGTCCGCCAAGTACTGACCCACGCGGGCCGGGTCACCGGGGCGCGCCTTCCTGACGGGAGGCGCGCCCCGCCCGTTCCGCCCCTCGTGCATGGCAGCATGGCCGGTGACACGACGGTGGAGGGAACGCGATGAGCGCCAACGGAACGACCGGATCCAGTTTCGGCCCGGGTGCTGAGGACGCGGTACCGAACGACGCCGGGGAGCTGCGACGGCGCATGAGCGAGTCCGCCGCGGGCTTCCTCGGCAGCGCCGCGTGGGTGCCGTGGAAGACCGACGGCGAGGACGCCGACGGCAGCGTCGCGCACGTCGTCATCCGCGAGCGCCAGTTCGTCCCGGTCTTCACCGACCCGTCGGACCTGCGGACGAGCCTCCCGGGCCTGGAAGCACGTGCGATGCCGATGGCCGAACTCGTCACCGCGCTGCCGGAGGAGTTCGGGATCGTCGTCGACCCGACCAGCGCGCAGGCGGCGAACTTCCTGCAGGCCGACGTGATTGCCGGACTGCGCGAAGGGATGCGCGGCGGCGGTCAGCTCCCGGAGTCCGACCCCGTCTGATGCCCGCGTCGCTCACGCTGCCGGAGGCGTTCGCGCTCCTGCTCGTCGCGCCGGACGGGCGGAGGATCCCCCCGGGACAGATGCTCGACGCCGGGCTCGCCGGCGCAGCGCTCGGCGACCTCGCTCTCCGAGGCACGGTCTCCCTCGAGCACAACCGGGTGATCGTCGCCAAGGCCCCGGCCCCGGGTGATCCCGCCCTCGACGGGTTCCTGACCTCGCTCGAGACAGCGCCGGCTCCGCGCCGACCCACCAGCTGGGTCTCCCGGCTCGGGAACCGCGGATTCCGGGACGCCGTCCTGAACGGGCTCGTCGCTCGCGGCGTCCTCAGTCGGGAGGAGAAACGGTTCCTCGCCGTGTTCCCGTCCGTGCGGTGGCCGGAGCGCGACGCTGGTCCCGCGGAGGCCCTGCGCGCCGAGGTCTCGGCCGTTCTGCGCGGTCAGACCGAGCCGACGCCCTTCACGACCGCGCTCATCGGCCTGCTGCAGGCGACCCGGACGCTGCGGCCCTTGTTCGGGACGCAGGACCGGGCACTGCTGCGCCGGATCACCGAGGGCGACTGGGTCGCGGCGGCGGTCCGGACCAACGTGCAGCGGGCGCAGTCGGCAGGCGGTGGGGCCGACGGGGCCGACGGCGGCGATGGCGGCGGCGGGGACGGCGGAGGAGGCGGCGGAGGCGACTGACCGGCGCGATGGCCCGGTCGTCCTGCGTCCTTCCGTGTGGCAGCATGCGGACATGGTTGAGCAACTCACCCTCCCGCAGGCGCTCGCGCTGCTGCTCGTCCGCCCGGACGGCAAGGTCGGCCTGACCGAGCAGGGCATCACCGTCGGGCTCGGTGGTGCGGTCATCGGCGAGCTCGCGCTCCGCGGGCTCCTGACGTACGAGCACCCGAACGTCATCGCCCGGAAGGCACCACTGACCGGCGATCCGCTGCTCGACGGCCCCTTCACCGAGATCGTGGCCGCACCGAAGTCGCGACGGGCCGGGTTCTGGGTGGGTCGCTTCGGCAAGAACCCACTCCGCATCGCCGTCCTCGACGGGCTGGTCGACCGGGGCATCCTCGACCGAGAAGAGCGTCGGGTCCTGGGCATCTTCCGGTCGACGGTCTACCCGGAGCGGGACGGCGGCCCGGAGAAAGCCCTCCGTGCGGGGATCGCAGACGTCCTGGAAGGGAGATTGCTTCCGACGCCGTTCACCGCCGCCCTCATCGGCCTGCTCGACGCCACCGGCACGCTCCGCAAGCAGTTCGGCAAGGTCGACCGGGTCACCGTCCGGCGCATCACCGAGGGCGACTGGGTCGCGCCGGCGGTCAAGTCGGTCCTGGCGGCGCAGGCCGCGACGACGGGCGGTGCAGGAGCGGTGTGATGCGCCGCCCGCCCGGTGAGCCTCGACGGGCCACCGCTCGGGCTGTCAGCCCCGCGGTGCCACCAGCTCGATGAACCGCGACAGCAGTGCCAGCCCCGGGATCGACGGCGGCAGCGCCGTCGTCAATGCCGGCGAGTGCACGAGGTACGCCGCCCACTTCGCCCGCGACAGCGCCACGTTGAGCCGGTTCGGCATGAGCAGGAAGTCGAGCCCGCGCGGGATGTCCGCCGCCGAGGACGCGGCCAGCGAGGTGATCGAGACCACGGCCTCCCGGCCCTGGAACAGGTCGACGGTCCCCACCTGCGTGCCGCCGAAGCCCGCCCGGTCGAGCGCGTCCCGGATGACCGCACCTTGCGCGTTGTAGGGCGCGACGACGATCACGTCCTCGTCGGTGAGCGTCCGCATGCCGTGCTCGTCCGTCCAGGTGCGGCCGACGACGTCCGCCACCAGGGCGACGACCTGCGCTGCCTCTTCCGGCGACGAGGTCGTGTTCCCCGCGTGCACGACGGGCACCGGGTGCACGCCCGGGTCGATGCCTTCGAGGTGCCGCCCGGACACCATCGACGCGAGCTGCCCGTCGTAGGACAGCCCCGACACCGCCGCGGTCAGCGCCGGCTCCATCCGCCGGGTCTTCGCGAGGAAGTACCCGAACTCCGGCGGCAACACGTGCTCGCCGTCCGCCAGCCACCCGAGCGCGGACTCGTCGACCGGCTCGGGGTGCGACCCCTGCGACACCTGGGGGAGCTGTTGCGGGTCCCCGAGCAACAGCAGACGGGAGGCGGCGATCGCGGAGGCGATGGTCGGCGCGAGGGAGAACTGCCCGGCCTCGTCGACGACGAGCAGGTCCAGGGAACGCCGGCCGATGGTCGCGTCGTTCGCGAAGGTCCACGCCGTCCCGCCGACGACTCCCCCGGTACCCGTGTCGGCGCAGGACTGCAGGAACGCGGCGATGGCGGCACCGTTCTTCACCGGGGTCCACCGTGCGGCCTCGATCTCCTCGGCGTCGGCACCGCTCTTCGGCTGCTTCACGACCCGCTCCGCCGGCACGCCAGCGGCGATGACCGCGTCGAGGAAGTTCTCGCTGGTCGCATGGGATTGCCCGACGACACCGACCCGCCAACCGTGCTCGCGCACGAGCGTCGCGACGACGTTCGACCCGACGTACGTCTTGCCGGTGCCAGGAGGCCCTTGGATCGCCAGGTACGACCGGTCCAGTCCGAGCAGGGTCGCCACCACGGCACCCACTGTGTCGTCGCCGACGACCGGCTCGAGGGTCCCGCGCGGCGGCACCCTCCGGAGCAGGTCGAGCGCCGGGTCGGGCAGCATCTCGGGCAGGGCGTCGAGCACCGCGGCGCCCCACTCGGCGATGGCCTCGGGCTGCGGCTTCGCCCGGGGCGGTGACGACGGCGCGAGCGCGACCGGGAAGTCCGCGTGCGGTTCTCCCCCGCCGACCGGCATGCGTTCGAGGAGCAACACCTCGGTGGCGTCGCCGTTGTCCCAGACCTCCAGGATCGAGGCGCGGTCCGTCGCGCCCTTCGAGCCGGGACCCGGGGCGGTGATGGACGCCGGGAGTGGGTCGTCGTAGACGAGGTGGGGTGAGCCTCCCGGCCGGAGCCGCGAGCCGGGCGCGAGCGTCCCCGACAACCGGATCTCCCGTGACAGCGAGCGGGCGCGTGGCAGCGTCGCCCAGTCCCGCTCGACGGACGCGCGCTCCACCACCAGGACGTCCCGGGTGTCGGCCCACTCGTCGACCGGGTTGCGGAGCCGGTCGAAGTGGTCCTGCCAGAACGTCTTCGCCTCGCGGCGGTGGTAGTCGATCGCGGCTGCGGCGAGCGCCAGCGCGGTCTGGTCGGGCGTGCGGTCGAGGGCGTCGACGTCGCCGATGTACTCGGTCAGCGCGACGGTCACCGGGTTCGGCTCGCGCTCGACCGGGATGGGCGGCAGGCCCTCGAGCTCGGTCGTGGTGGTGGCGTCCGGTGCGTGTTCGGCGCGCAAGTCCAGCAGCCAGTCGCGGAGGCGCAGCGTCGACCGGCAGTCGTAGGCGTTGTAGTCGGCGACCTGGTCGAGCTGCCGCTGCCCCTCGGCGGGGTCGCCGGTGCGGAGCTCCTCGATCGCGTCGACGTAGGCGGTGATGCTGTCGGCCGCGTTCGTCACCTCGCTCAGTCGGAGGTCGTCGCCCATGTACAGCGGCTCGAGCTTCTTGATCGAGTAGCTGCGGCTCCCCACGACCAGGGCCTTCCGCACGATCGGGTACAGGTCCACCAGGACGCCGGCGCGCAGCAGATCGTCCACCGCGTCCTCGCCCACCCCGTGTCGGGCGGCGAGGGACAGCAGGTGCGTCCGCTCGTACGAGGCGTAGTGGTAGATGTGCATGTCCGGGTACCGCTCTCGGCGGTCGGCGATGAACGCGAGGAAGTCCAGCAGCGCCTGGCGCTCGTCGCGGATCGTGTGCGCCCAGAACGCGCGGAACTCGGCCTGGTCATCGACGAGGCCGAACAGGTAGTCGAGGCCCCAGTGCACGCCGTCCTCGGTGTGGAGGGGGTCGCCCTCGAAGTCGAAGAAGACGTCGCCGGGATCGGGTGCCGGGATCGCGTCGAGTGCCCGTGCGTCCAGGACGTCGAAGGCCGGCCCGCGGGTCGGGCTGGCAGCGTCGCTGCTGTCGGCCGCGCGCTCCGTCTCGATCTGGAGGCTCGCCTGCCGCACCAGACGGTCGAGCGTCGTCTTCGACATGGTCGCCACCGGCGCGGTCCGGACCGCCAGGTCGTCGATCGACCGGACGCCCTGCCGGATCAGCTTCGTCCGCTGGTCGAGGCGCATGCCGGCGACGAGGACCAGGTCGCGGTGTCGCTGCACCTCCTGTTGGCAGGCGGAGCACCGGCCGCAGCTGGAGTAGCGCGGGTCGCCCCACTGCAGGGCGTCCTGTGGGTGGAGTCGCTCGTCGATCACCCGGATCAACTCCGCCCGCTGCGTGCGGTACACGGGCACGATGTCGGCCAGGTCGTGCGTGGTCGTCGTGCGGTCGCCGAGGACCAGGTGCACCTGCTGCCCGGTCGGGATGTCGTTCGCCCGCATCTGCTCGGCGTAGGCAGCAAGCTGCAGCAGGGCGCTGATCTTGGCGTGTCGGGCGAGCTTGGTGTCGTAGACCTCGTACTCACCGCGGTCGTTGCGGATGATGAAGTCCGCGAAGCCGATGAAGCCCGTGCCGTCTGCGGACGCGGGGACGTGGAACGTCGGTTGGAAGAGGACGTCGGCGCCGTCCCGCATCGCGGTTCGCGCTCGTTCGGCGGCTTCGGCGTACTGCGGTGGTGCCGGGCGGTCGAACTCCACCACGTCGTGGGTCTGCTTGAGGATCTCGAGGTGGTCGAGCTCGTGCTGGTCCCCCAGGCGGGCCGTCCGGTCGAGCATGTCGTCGTGCTCGTCGGGCAGGGGTTCGCCGCGGCCGAGCTTGGCGTCGAGGCGGCGGAGGAACGCCCACTCGCAGGTCGCCCACGTGGTGAGGTCGCTCGGGCTGAGCAGGGCTCGGCCGTCCTCGGTGATCTGCACTGCGCTCCCGTTGTCCGTGTCGATGGTGCCCTCGAACTCTAGGGGCGGCCACCGACCCGGTCAGTGAGAGCGGGCCGAGGCCGGACGAAGCAGCCCGGTCACCATGACGGCGACCGGGCGCACGCGCTCAGTACGTCTGTCGGAGCGAGTTCACCGAGAGCCGCAGCGCAGGGGCGTACGACGTGCCATTGAGCTTCGAGATCGTCCAGTGGTAGCGATCGGACCGGGTCATCACACCCCAGTCGCTCTTGCCGCACCGGTTGGTCTTCGAGCCCTTGCTCTGATCCGGCAGCAGACCGCGCTCGTCGTAGAGCGTCACGGTCGCTGAGGCGAACCCCGTCGCGTTCCCGGAGATACGGCAGCTGCTGAACGTCGTGGTCGTCCGCACAGCGTCCTTGTGCGAGTCCTGCCAGCTGCGCGAGCTCTTGCCGATCGCCGAATTGGTGAGGCGCGACGACCAGGCCCCTTCCGCGAAGGCAGGTGTCGCGGCGAAGACGGTCCCGGCCAGGGTCGTGGCGGCCACCAGCGCCAGCGCGCGGCGGTTCATCGTGCTCTTCATTCGTGTTCCTTGCTTCAGTGGCGGCTCAGCCGGAGCCGTCGTGGTCCGGGATCGGCTGACCCCAGTGGTCGCGATGCTAGTGTTCGCTGACATTTCAATGCAAGGAATCAGTGTTCATGACCATCACCCTTCGCGACCTCTCCTTCGCGCACCCGCGCAGGCCACCGCTCTTCACCGACCTCTCGCTCGATGTCCCCACCGGCAGGTCGGTCCTGCTCGGGCCGAACGGCGCCGGGAAGTCGACCCTCCTCGCACTGATCGCCGACGCTCTGCGACCACGCAGCGGCACCATCACCGTCGGCCCGGTGGGCTCGGCGTCGACGAAGGGCAACCGCCGCCGCTTCCGACAGACAGTCAGTTGGCTCCCCCAGCAGAGTGTCGCGATGCCGGGCTTGAGCGTCCGCGAGCACGTCGCCTACAGCGGCTGGCTGAAGGGCCTCACCCGGGCGGACGCATGGGACCGTGCCGAAGGAGCACTGTCAGCCGTCGATCTCGGGACGCGAGCCGATCAGCGAGCCTCGACCCTGTCCGGCGGGCAGATGCGACGCCTCGGCGTCGCTAGCGCGCTCGTCTCCGGAGCGTCCTGGCTCCTGCTCGACGAGCCGACCGCGGGGCTGGATCCCGCTCAACGCAACCGGTTCGCCCAGGTCGTGCAGGGCCTCCCGGATCACGTCTCGGTCCTGATCTCGACCCACCAGACCGACGACGTCGTGGCGACCATCGAACACGTGACGGTCCTGGTCGACGGGCGGGTGCCGTTCACCGGCACGGTCGCTGACTTCACGCGCCCCTTCGTCGGCCGGGAGCCGGCGGCTGCGGTCGTCGCCGCCTACACGCAGTTCGCGGACGGGGAGGACTGATGCGCCCGCTCGTCCCCTGGCGGAGCCGAGCCGCAGTGTGGGTGACCCTGCCAGGGCTGGCCGGAGTGGTCGGCTACACCGCGCAGTTCGGGTCCGAGACGACGGTCGTCGGATACTGGCCGGCCGCGACGGCAGCCGCTGCGATCTACCTCATCTTCTCGTGCGCGGTCGCGGCGGTCGCCGGCGCATGGGAGGGAAGGCGCTACCGATCACTGCTGATCGGCGTCAGGACCAGTAGGCGGCTGGTGTCCGCGGTCCTCGTGCAGTTGCTCTGGTCGCCGATGGCTGCCGGCCTCCTCCTGCAACTGTTCGGCGTCGCGATCGCGAGCGCGCACTCCTGGGACTCGCCGGGAGGCCCGTCCCCCGTCGTCCTGCTCGCGTACGTCGGCATCATCTTCTTCCACACCTGCCTCGGTTTCGTGTGCGGCCGCTGGCTCCCGCCGGTCGCCGGCCTGCCGGCCGCACTCCTGGTCTCGTACTGCTGGTTGGGCTTCACCTGGGCCGTCGACTCCTTCCCGCTCCGGTACCTGGCCGGGCTCACGATGTCGGACTGCTGCTCGGTCGAGACCGCGCTCGACGGCCGCCCACCCACGATCGCGCTGTTCTACAGCGTGCTCGGTGGTGCTGCACTGCTCGTCGTCGCCGTGAGCGACCGCGCCACCGGCAGTGTCATTCGCCGGCACGGGCTCCTGGTCGGGAGCGCGCTCATGGCCACGACCACGGTGCTGTCCTTGCTGGCGGGGTCGGGACTCGGAGCCAGTCCGATCGTCGAACGGCCACGGGCTGAAGCCACCTGCTCGGGGACACGGCCCACGATCTGCCTGTTCCCGGAGCAGCTGCTGCGTGCGGACCCGGAACGGGTGATCCGTTCGGCGGCGCGCAACCTCGAAGCGGCCGGAGTGTCACTCCCCGCGACGATCCGGACGAGTAACGAGCCGTCGACCTCCACGACGCTGAACATGGTCGTGCAGGTCGACATGTCCGAGGCCGATCTCGTGCACAGCATCACGACTGCGCTGCTGCCCGACACCGTCGCCAGCTACTGCGGATCCGAGCGGGACTACGACCAGCGGCTCGAGGAGGCCGCGGTCGTCGACCGATGGCTGATCGACGTCGCCTCCGTTGGGATCGTCGAACCGCGAGATGTCGAACCCGCCGTCGAGATGCAGAACCCGAGAACGCTCGCCGCCCTTGAACGCGCTCCCCTGGAGGAGCAGGTGCGCTGGATCACGCAGACGACGGACCGATTGACCGACTGTTCGGCTCGTCCGCTCCCGGTGCCGTCAGCATGAGGTGGTGGCTGCGCGTCCACCGGCTGCCGCTCGTGGTCGTCTCCGCGGTCGTGCTCACCCTGCTGTCGATCGGGTCGGGGTCGCTCTCGCTGCTGTTCCCCGCGTTGGGCGGCACCACGCCGTTCGCCTCGATCCCCGTCGCCGCGGTCCTGCCGTTGGTCCTCGCGATCATCACGACGACGTGTCTCGATCGAGCGTCTGCGCGGGCGGCAGTGCGGCGGACGGACCTGCTGGAACTCGGTGCCATCGCGCTCGTCCTCGTGCTCGTCGTCGCGGTGTCGGGCATCGCACTGGCGGCTGGTGCCGAGAGCTCTGCAGCGCTGGCGACGGTCCGCAACACCGGCACGTTCCTCGGCCTCGCACTTGTGGCTCGGGAGTGGCTCGACGCACGGCACCAGTCCGTCCCGGGCGTGGTGTACCTGTTCCACGCGGCACTGTTCGGCCGGGAGGCTCCGGGGCACCCCGCCGCCTGGGCGGGCGTTGTGACCACGAGCAGCGAGCCGGAGTACTGGGTGTTCCCGCTGGTGGTCGTCCTCGCGGCGGTGGCCCTCAGCGTGCGGAGAGTCGCCGGGCAGCGTTGAGTCGCTGCCGCGCACCAGGAGCGCCCTCACGAGCGGGCATGCGCAGTGGGCATCATCGGAACCGAGGCTCGAGCACGCGCCGATCGACGCCTGTCCTCCTAGTGTTGGAGCAATGGACGAGTACCAGGGAGTCGCGCGCCGGACATGGCGTCGGACAGCCGTCATCGTCGCCGTCGGTCTGATCGTGGGCGGGGTCTTCGGATGGCTGGTGAGCCACGGCGAGTCACTAGTGACCACGGTGTTCACGACGACAGGTTTCGCGTTCTCGCTGGGCGGCATCGCCGGCGCCTTCTCCGTCATGGCGACGAGCTTCCGCATCGCGATGAAGATGCAGGCGCCGATGCAGGGCCTCCCTCGTCCCGAGCGGCAGATGATCGGGCGAGCCATCAAGACGGGCGTTCCGGTCGAACCGGCGGGCTCCGAGCTCGGCTGGCGCGCGTTCGATCAAGCGCGGTTGATGGCGGTCTACCAGCCGCTGGCGCTCGGCCAGTTCCTGCTGCTCTACCTCGGGATCCTCGGCCCACAGTTGCCGCAGTTGATGGGTGACGAGATGTTCTCCGTCTGGCTCAGCCGCGTCCTGTGTTCGCTGCTCGTCGTGGCGGCGGTGGTGGTGACGCCGATGCTCGTGCGGAGCTCGCGGCGAGCCCGTCGATACGTCGAGGTCGCATCGGCGTCAAGTTGACCAAGCGGTCGCGGCACTGTGGCGACGCAAGTTTCTCGCCAACGGGCAGCGTGACGCCCGCGGCGGAGCGACCCTGGCCGCTGAGGGCCGCCGGGTCATGGGTGCCCGGGAGCACGACGACCCGGTCGTGACCGCACAACGCGTCGAACACGCACTCGACCGATGGCCGCCATCGCGGAGCGGAGCACTGCCGACCTCCGCCCGGTACCGTGTTCGTCGGAGGGGGAACGATGAGCAACATCAACACCTGGGGTGGAACCGTCAGGAAGGGCACTGCGACGCCGCAGTTCGTCGTGCGGCGGTCGTGGATCAGTTCGACGCTGATCCTGTGGCTCGGACTCGGAGCGTTCGGCATCGGTGTCCTCGGAGCGATCCTGCAGTCGAGCATCGCGCCGGACTCCGATGGCGCGGTGTTCGCGATGCTCATCGGTGCCAGCATCGTGGCCCTGCCCCTCGGCTTGATCCTCAACCGCAGCCGCATCACGGTCTACGACGAGCGGTACGACGTCAGGCCCGGCCTAGGGCGCAAGCGTCGCCGTGATGTGAACGACCTGGACAAACTCCGCTTCGGCCGCCAGTCGAGCCAGAACGGCACAGTCTACATCAGCCTCACGGGCTGGAACCACCAGCAGAAGAAGCAGTTCCGCATCTACACGACCCACCGCGGCTACGCCGAGTTCACCGCGTGGCTCGCGCAGCACCGTCCGGAGCAGTGGGCGAAGTGCGAGTCGCTCGGCATCCCGGACTGACCGCGATCGTGTCGGTCAGTCCGGCGTGAGCCAGGGCTCGACCCGGATCAGATCACACCACCCCGTTCCCAGGACGTCGCGGATCTCATCCGTCGGAACCGGAAGCAGTGTCCCGACGAAGGCGTCCAGCCCTGCCCCCGGTACTTCGCTGACTCGCACTTCGTACGGGAGCCAGGAGTCGGGCACTCGATCCAGGGAGTCGAACAGCCCGTCGATGTCCGACGATCGACTGCGCTCGACCGCGTCGCGACGCGCTGCCCGGCCGGCATCCCGAATCACCCGCCCGACCTTCCCGTGGTCGGGGAAGGTGTCCGGCACCTCAATCTCGACCACGTGGCGATGGTCGGCGGCCACGGCGGCCAAGTCGGGTTCGATTTCCGCCCACCAGCGCTGCGGGTCGGCGGACGGTTGCCACCGGTCTACTCCACCAGTCGGCTCAGCCACGACGACGCCGGCTCGGCGCACGAAGAACGCTTCGGCGCGCATCAGCCCCATCTGATCACACCCACTGCTCTCGGTACGTGTACAGCCACCAGCGACCGCAGGGCCTCCGGCACGAGATCGCCTTGACGCATCGGCACACCCACCGCCACCGACCCGACGGTCAGGGTGCGGGCGAGACGGAACGGAGAACCGCGCTTCTTCGTGTTGCTCTTCATGCCTCCAACTTGGCGTCGAGCAGCGATTGATGTATCAACATCACGTAACAGGCTCGTTTCGAACAGTTCATGACGCCCGTGAGGTGAACGGCATCAATCAACACCACCGTCGTCACGGGACTCAACACCCTCGCTCTCAGCGCGAGTGCGACGTAGGGTCCAGACATGACCGTCGCCGGCTCCCTCGCGATCGTCGCCGGTGTCCTCGCCGTCGCGACGGTCCTCGGCCTGCTGCTGCGCAGCAGGACCGGTCGAGCAAGCGTGGTCACTTCCCGGCCTAGCGACGCGACAACTGTGTCCGATCTCGCCAGCCGGGAGGCTTTCGGTACCGCCGCCACGCTCCTCCAGTTCTCAACGCCCACGTGCGCGCGCTGCCCCGCCACGGCGCGCCAACTCGACGCGGTCGCAGCATCCAGATCAACAGCGCCGGGTCCGGACCGCGTCCGACGACTCGAAATCGACCTCGCCGAACGACCAGATCTCGCCCGCCGCTTCGACGTGATGCAGACCCCGACCGTGCTCCTCGTGGACGGCACGCACACCGTCCGAGCCCGCTTCGGCGGACCACCCCGCCAGCCCGAACTCGTCGCCGCGCTCGACGCCGTCCTCACCGAGGAGCACTCGTGACCACCTCCCCCGCACAGTCCCGCGAAATCGACCCGCGCTCACCCCGGTTCGGCGCCGCGATCACGACGGTCCTGCTCGCGCTCGACATCGTCCTCACCCTCAACGAGAGCACTCGGACGATCGGCATCGTGCTGCTCGCCGTCATCGCCGCGCTCTTCGCCTGGGGCGGGCTCGCCGGCATCGCGCGGCACCCGTACGGCGCGGTGTTCCGCCGCCTGGTGCGCCCGCGACTCGCTACGCCCGCCGAACTCGAGGCCCCCGAGCCCCCGACGTTTGCTCAGCGGGTTGGACTCGTGGTGACTGGCGTCGCACTCGTCCTGGCACTGATCGGCGTCCCCTACGCCGCACCGGTCGGTGCTGCCGTCGCCCTGGTCGCCGCGTTCCTCAACGCTGCGTTCGATGTCTGCATCGGGTGCCTGATGTACGTCTGGCTGGTGCGGGTCGGGGTGTTCCGGGGCCGCAGCAGCGTGGCGTGACACGAGTTGAGTTCGTGTAGGACCCTCCTCCACCGGCGCTCGTCAGCTGACCGAAGATCGATACGCTCGCGGCATGTTCCTCAACGCACCGCGCGGCTTCCGTGCTCCTGCAGTGCTCGCCACTCGGAACGACATGCTGGCGACGGCAGAACGTACCCTCCCGCTCGAGGCTTGGGCGCGCAGTGTCGAGGAGAAGCGTTGCTCTGAGAAGCCGGACATCGTCCTGCCGCACTTCGACCCGGCGGAGTCCGGCATCGAGGCGCGAGTACTGCTGCTCCTCGAAGCGCCGGGCGCGAAGACCGTGCCCGGATGGGGCGGGTCCGGGTTCATCTCAGTCGACAACGACGACCCGACAGCCCACAACGTCTGGACGACTCGCAACGCTGTGGGTCTCCACGAGCACGTACTCGCTTGGAACATCGTGCCGTGGGTGCTCGGTCGCGCGTCGGTGAAGCCGACCGCTCAAGAGATCGAGCAAGGGGCGAGCGAATTGCGGGGCCTGCTGGATCTACTCCCCGAGCTCCGCGTCATCGTCCTCGCCGGGCGGAAGGCACAGGACGGTTGGGACGCCCACCTCGATCTCGAGCTCGGCGGCCGGTATCGGGCGCTCCGCACCGTGCATCCTGCCGGACAGTCGTTTGCGCAGGTCGGTGCTCGGGAACGGTTCACCAGGACGCTGACGAAGGTCGTCGAACTCGTGCGCTGAGCCCGGCGCCGGACGCTCGCGTTCAGCGGGTGCCGACAGCCTGCTCGGGCATCGTGACGAGGTCCTCCGCCCGGAGTTCCGGCCACCCGTGCAGGATCGCCCGCGACTCCTCCGGCAGCGCCGCCGCCCCTCACAGCGCCCCCTTGCCTCCGGCGATCGCCGCGACCATGACCGTGTCGTTCCCCGACCGGACCGCCGCACGAGGGCGTCCTCGAGCGAGGTCGAGAGCCGCACCGCCGCGTAGGCCGCCTGCAGCGCAGACACCACCTGCCCGTTCGTCGCGGTAAAAGCGACCGGCTCCGCGTGCTCTGCCGCGACCAGCCGCCCCGTCCACGTCCGGCGCGCCTCGGGAGGGAGCAGGTCCAATCCGCGCAGGACGTCGAGGTCGGCGTGCAGCACCGTGTCCCGGACCGCGACGCACCACAGCACCCACGCGTCCCCCGCGTCCGCCTCGTAGTGCGTAGCACCCACAATGAACGCTAGAAGCGGGAATGCGGATCAGAGTTGTCAAGGCGCGAGGACGAGGTTGCGGCTGAGAGCCACTAGTCGCGGCGACAGACTCAATCGAACCGGCCGCTCCGCTCCCCCGGAACGGGCGATATCCTGCGAGCCCTCGGCCGGTTCTCGACGCAAACTGTGTATTCTTCACCTAGAACCACTTGGCCGACCGGCCCAGGGGCAGGCCTGAACGACGCTGCGTGACTAGGGAATCATGGATTGGGACGACGACCACGACGATGACGATCTCAGAGGAGTTACTCGCGAGTTCCTGCCCGAGACTGTCATTTGGACTACCGACTGGACCACTGGCGCACTTGCGGACCAAATCGATCGGGACGTTTTCGACGTAGACCCGCCCTACCAGAGGCGATCCGTCTGGAACGACAAAAAGGCATCCTTGCTTATCGAGTCTCTAATCGTCGGCTGCCCCGTACCGCCGATCACGTTGGCGGAACTGCCCGTAAACGGCCCGCATGGTGAACAATATGTGGTCATCGATGGGAAGCAGCGATTGAGCACCCTCAAGCGCTTCATGGTCGACAAGACACTTCGCCTTACTGGCCTAGAGATTCTTCCGCAGTTCAATGGTCTCCTATTTGACGAGCTAATCTCACAACCGGAAGCCTCTCGGTTCACTAATGTACCAGTACGAACGGTCGTCTTGCGTAACTGGAAGAAAGATGAAGTCCTTCAGTTCGTATTCCATCGCCTGAATACGCAGGTAACGCCACTCTCGACGCACGAACTTAGGCGGTCCTTGCTTGCTGGCCCTTTCACAGAATATCTAGACGAACGCAGCGCGCAGAGCACGGGCATACAACGCCTACTCAACATCAGCGGGCCAGACTATAGATTACGGGACGCGGAGCTTTGGCTGCGCGCTCTCGCCTTCGTGCTACGTTCAAGTCAATATCGTGGGAACTTGAAAGCCTTTCTTGATACGACGACGCGACAGCTAAACCGGTCATGGTCTAAGCCCGAAACCCGCCGCGAAGTTTCAGAAGCCAGCGACGACATCGAACTCGCCATCGAAGCGACCTTCAGCATCTTCGGCGGCGACGCCTTCCAAAGGTATGACGTAGAGAATGGCTATTCGGGGCGCTTCAATAGAGCAATCTTTGACATCATGGTTGTGGAACTTGCGAACGAAGTGACCCGAGAACGGGCATTAGAGCAAAAGCGAGCGGTTCGTCAGGCTTTCGAGTCGCTAAGCTCCGATTCGAAATTCGCGGGCTGGATCAGCACCACGACGAAGACGCCAGTAGCCGTGCAGGGCCGACTCCAGGCATGGGGCAGCAAACTCTCTGATCTCGAGTCTTCATCTTGAAGCCAGTCATGTTGCACCGTCGAGGCCAGGCACTCCTAGAACGCGAGCTATACCTACGGGAGCGATTTCTGCTTGTCGCGCAGAAAGAAACAACCTGGACTCCGGTCCGAAGCGATAACGCGGCTGCCTACGTCGGTCTTCTACATGCGGAAGCCGAAGCATTATTAGAGTATTCCACAGAACAGCTCCTTGCTCAGGGACTAGCGGCTATTGATCATTCGCATTGCCACCCGGTACTTCTGAACGCACTGCTTTACTATGGAGCTGAGGCGCAACAGAAGCTGCAGGTGGCGGTCATACCTTCAAAATCTCAATTGATGTCAAATCCGGTGCACGTCGCGTGGGCCTGGAGAGAAAGCGGTGCCGCGGAATTCTGGGCTAAGAGGATCAAGAACAACCACGGCACGGGAGAAAAGTACATCGAACAGCTTTTGCATCCATTGGGGGTTCAACTCAACGCGAAAACCTTCGAGAAGAGCGCAGGAAATCGAGGCGTTGAGCGCTTGGTCACTTTGCCGCCAAGCCTTGCGACTGATCTACGAGAACTCGTTTCGCTCCGCGGAAGAGCCATGCATGATCGAGCATCTCGAATACAGCTCGGCGTTCGAGAAACAACGAACCTTTCGCAGATGATTCAATCTGGTAGTGCAGCTGCCCAAGCAATAGCAACAGTCGCGGGGAAGATTTCTTTGCTTTGGTAGATAGCCGCCATCTGCTACGACTACCGCTAGATATGAGATTACTTACGTTGTTACGAGCGCACGGAGATAATCACGACAACCACTCCCTCAGGTAACGCTGAACCTCGGCCATCTTGTGTCGGGCAGCGCCATTCGAATGCCCTTGAGACGGTTTGTGTCAATCGATGGGGATCGCTGAGGATGACTGAAGCTGATTAGTCAGCAACATCGCTTCATGGCCTTCACCCCATACTTGGAACCTCCCTGTATCTCTGCCCTTAACTTGAGCAGACACCTGAGGAAGTAAGGCACCACTCCGCTATTGGATACCGCGCCGATCGGGAAAGAGGGCCTAAAGTAGGCAAAGATATGTACCGCGCGTTTCTTTGCGGCTATTCGAGCACAGACTAGTTAGAAATCACAGACGACCAGGCTGACGCTTGGTATGTTCGACTTCGGATTTGTCTGCCGGCTCACCGACCGGTTCAGCAGTGGCGGAACATCCCAGGGACGACATGACGAGAGCTTGTTGGGGTGGTGGCTACGACGGGGGAGCAAACTGGTGCAACGCAGGCTCAGTCCTTGCTTTCATCCGTATCTGCTTCGGCGAGCACATTGCCTACCAAAGACTGAACGTCGATCGCGGACGGGCGGGGCCGCTCCCGGCCTTCGGCGAAAGCGAGCCGGGCGGCAGCCAGATCAGCGAGTCGCACCGCCTGGATCACGATCACACGCCGAAGTCCCGCCGAGACCTCACCTCTTTCATGTGCAACCGCGGCAACACGTGAAAGTGTATCTGCGCGCCGAGCAAGCCTAACGTCCGGGTGTTCTCGCTCTTCCCGCATGTCGGACGGGATGAGATTGAACCGATAGGACTTCGGAATTGGGACCTCCGCAGAAACGGGAGGGATTTTTTCGTTCAGGATCGCTTTATATTTAGACTGATCAATGGCGCTCAGATAAACTGAGTACTCTAACTCATTGATAGCCTGAGTTTTTTCCACTTTTGGCAGTGCTCGCGCATTTTCCGCCGGAAAAAGTTCCATTGAAGCGACTTCAAAGGGGTCAAGAATGCGATATGCGAGGGTGTCCGAACGCTGACCTGTCAGATGCCGTCTAACTCGAGTTCCGAATTGCTCCCACGTCTGCCCGACGTAGATCGGCTCGCCGTCGTAGTCATAGAAGGCGTATACGCCAATACATTGCCCCAGCTTCTTACCGGTTGTCGACTCCACTATCGCAAGAGCTTCGCTGAGTAATTTGCGAAACTCTTGCACAAAACGTGTCGGCATTGATTTCTTAGATGGAGGCTTTCGCGCCGGCACATTGTACGAGGCAATTCCGCGGCTACCCAACAGCCCTCTCCTCTTCGTTCAAATGTTCAACCTTCCTTCTTATTAGCGGCATGAGGTAGTTCCTTCCCAACCAGTCGACGGCTGGAACGGCAACCGCGTCACCAAAAGCGTAAAGAGCCTGATTCGTACGCGTCTCCTGAAGATTGAAATCACCCGCGCCCATAAGCCGCGCGTATTCAAGGGGAGTCATCCAACGCACTAATATCTCGTCGCCGCCCATCTTGACCACGGCTTGCTTGGACGAGCCGCCGCGCGCGGTTCTTAGACATCCAGAAATATCGTCTGGGCGCACTTCCCAGACCGGGATTCCCTTACGAGTGCGCCTATAGGCGGTACGATAGACGACCTGTTCTGATCGCTTCATCTCCGCTACCCTCGCTGCTTGCACCGGCGACAACGAAGCCTCGAACAAGTCGGCTCGCGATCTGTCCCACCATCGCTCGTCGCTATCCGGCATCGCTTCTACGATTGCACCAAATCCTTCAAGTAGGAGCTCAGGAGGCTTGGGAAGAGGAGCACGATGAGTTCGGAGTGTTGGATCGCTATAAACCCCTTGGAGCCACGCCGGACGCAGTTCCGAAGGAGCTGCATTCTCGGACTTCGGAGGATTTTTGGCTGCAACCAGGAATAAACGAGGCCGGGACTGTGGAACAAAGCGCCGCGCATCCAGCGTTAACACGTCGACCGAGTAGCCTAAGTCGTTGAATGCTCGCACCGCAGCCGCCAAATCATCCCCGCCGTGCGACGTTGCCAGGCCAACGACATTTTCCAAGACGGCGACTTCAGGACGGCTTTCGCCAAGGTCGCGAAGTAGGCGGATATAGTGCCAAAATGCGCTAGACTCTCCAGCGCGAAGGCCTCCTCTCGAACCCGCTAGCGACAGATCGGTGCATGGGGACGAGCCCCACGCCAATGACGCACCTTGGGGAAGTTGATCGGCCGAGACACTTGCGATGTCACCAAAGAAGAAGTCAGCATCGCCGGACGTCTCCCCGAACTGACTCCTATACATCGACATCTTGTCGCGTTCGTAGTCATTTGCCCAAGCGACCCGAAAGCCGGAAGATTCGAGCCCAAGTCGCGCGAGTCCGATGCCCGCGAAGAACTCAAGCACCCGAGGGCGGCTTGACGCTAGTTCGACGATCTCTTGCACGTGGCCAGGGTACCGTTCGATGCCGACATCCCCGGTGCCGTGCTCCATCGGCGACCGGGTGGACGGCCGATGTGCAGTGGTCGCAGCTCGTCTCCACCCTCGCGCTGAGGATCTAGACACCCCGCGATCATGGACGTGCGCGAACCCCCAAAAGAGGTGGCCGCGCCGCGAGTAGTTGTTCCGCGAGGATGAGTCAGCACCGCCCAATCCGGGGACCGCAGGCGGCGCTCGTCTCGACGTGTCCCCGAGGGGCTCAGGGCATGACGATCGCAGGGGAATCGGCAGGCGTCGAAGCACGCCGACAGCGCGACCGAGCGAGCGAACTCCGCCGCCAGGCCGACGAAGCCGAGCAGCGCGCCGGTCGATTCGAGATCGCCCACCGCACCGAGGCCGAGACGGCACGCACGCTCGCCCCCCTCGCCGGCATCGGCTACCACCTCCTCGCTGACCGCCGCTGGCCAGGCAGCAGTACCGCGAACGTCGACATGGTCGTCGTCGGTAGTTCGGGCGTCTGGATCGTCGATACGAAGGCGTGGCGGGAGGTCGCGATCGACGACGACCGCATCACGCGTGGCCAGGAGGACGTCACGGACGACGTTGCCCGCCTCGCCGACCTCGCGTGGGACACCGAGAAGGTCCTGGCCGACATCGGCCTCGCTCCCGGTGAGGTGCACGCCGTCGTCGCCCTCGCAGGCAAGAAGGGCATCGAGGCGCGAGTGGCCTCGGTCGACATCGTCGGCACGCACGACCTCATCAGACACATCACCCGCCCGAAGGCTCGACTCTCCCCCAGGCGCGTCGACGAGGTCCTCGCCGCCGTCATTTCGCACTTCCCGGTGATGGACGGCGCGGCCGCGAGTACCCAGCAAGTGATCGTCCCGCAGACCGTCGTCCCTCGCGCACCCGAGCCGCAACCAGAGCCGGTCGATCAGGACGAGCTCGAGCGTCAGCTCCTCGACGGCATCCTCGAGGCACCGATCGAGGAGTGGATGGCCTCGCTCGACCCCGCACAGGCGAAGCTCGTCCGTCGCAGCTTCAACGGCCCGGCCCGTATCCGCGGGGCAGCCGGCACGGGCAAGACCGTGGTCGGCCTGCACCGGGCTGCCTACCTGGCCCGCTCGACCGGCGGGCGCATCCTCTTCACCACTTACATACGAACGCTGCCGGCAGTGCTCGAGTCGCTCCTCGAGCGCTTGGCGCCGGATATGGTCGGCCGCGTCGACTTCGTCAACGTGCACGCCTTCGCCAACCGACTCCTCAAGGAACGCGGGATCGCGTTCCGCACGCCCGGACGGGAGGCTCAACTCGCGTTCGCCGATGCGTGGAACGCGATCAGCGCCTCCAGTCCGTTGAAGGCGACGCGCTTCACGCGTCGCTACTGGGAGGAGGAGATCAGCCACGTCATCAAGGGACGCGGGCTGACGCACTTCGATGAGTACGCGGACCTTGCGCGTGTGGGCCGCAAGCACCGGTTGACCGTGGACGACCGCCAGGCGGTGTGGGACCTGTACGAGGCGTACTCGACCGGGCTCCGCGAGCGTGGCGGCTGCGATTGGGAGGACGTCATCCTCCTCGCCCGCGACGCACTGCGGGAGGTCCCGCTCGACCGGTACGACGCGGTGATAGTCGACGAAGCGCAGGACCTGTCCTGCGCGATGGTCTCGCTGCTCCACTCGCTCGTCGGCGACCGCTCCGACGGGCTCACCCTCATCGGCGATGGGCAGCAGACCATCTACCCGGGCGGCTACACACTCCGAGAGGTCGGCATCAGCCTCGCCGGACGCGGTGTCGTGCTCGACGTGAACCACCGCAACACGGCGGAGATCCTCGAGTTCGCGAAGCAGATGGTGGCCGACGACCAGTTCGTCGACATCGAGGGCGTCGACGGCGCTGGCGACTCGGTCTCCGCTGTGACGCGCTCCGGACCGCAGCCAGGCATCAACCGCTTCCGCAGCCGGACCGAACACGACGACGCGCTGCTCACCCGGGTGGAGGAGGTCCTCCGTCTCGTGGGCACGGGACGCGGTGACGTCGGCATCCTGACGGCGACCAACCCGCAGGCCGACAAGGTGATGGCGCTGCTCGCCGACGCCGGGGTGCCGACCGTCTCGCTGAAGAACTACGCCGGCAAGAGTTCCGACATGATCCGTGTCGGCACGATCAAGCGGGCGAAGGGCCTCGAGTTCAAGCAGGTGCTCCTGCCGCACGTGCCGGCGAAGCTGCTCGCAGACCCGCCGCTCACGGAGTCCGAGTCGGCGAAGGAACGGCGTGAGCTCGACCGCCGGGAGCTGTACGTCGGGATGACGCGGGCGCGGGACGGGCTGTGGGTCGGGGTGCGGTGACACCACGCACCCTCATGCCACGATGAGACCCACGACCCAGGAAGGGGCACCAATGGTCGACAGAGCAACCCGTGACCGACTGCAGATGCTGTCGACCGTCGCCGCAGAGGTCCGTCAGCACCGCGCCTCCATCCAGGACACAGCCGCATCGGCGAAGGACCGCCCCGCTTCGTGGTCGTGTGTCCCGCCGCGGTGGTGGCGAACTGGCTGCGCGAGACCGAGAAGCACACGTCGGTGCCGGCGTTCCGCGTCCACGGCACTGAGCGGGTGCGAGGCATCAGCGGCTGGCTGCGCGAGGGCGGTGTCGCCGTCACCACCTACGAGACGCTCGAGTGGTTCCACACACAGGTGCCCGAGGACCATCGGTTCGCCACGGTCATCGTCGACGAGGCGCACTACGTCAAGAACCCCGACGCCAAGCGCACGAAGCACACCCGTGCCCTCCTCGCACGCGCCGATCGTGCACTGCTCATGTCCGGCACGCCGCTCGAGAACCGTGTCGAGGAGTTCCGCGTGCTCATCGACCACATCCGCCCGGATCTCATGGTCGGCGAGGACGACGACGACCCGTTGACGTTCCGGAAGCAGATCGCGCCGGTGTACCTCCGCCGCAGCCAGGAGGACGTGCTCACCGAGCTCCCGGAGCTGGTCGAGGTCGAGGAGTGGACCGACCTCACCCCGGCCGAGGCCGCGCGCTACGCCGCGGCGCTCGACAGCGACGACTTCCACACCATGCGGCAGCTCGCGATGCTCGACGGCGCCGCCTCGAGCAAGATCGCGTCGCTCCGCGACGTGATCGCGGAGGCCCGCTCCACCGGCCGCAAGACGATCGTCTTCTCCCATTACCGCGCCGTCCTGGAGGCGGTGCTCGCCGCCGTCGACGGAACCGTCTTCGGTCCGCTCAGCGGCTCCACCCCGCCCTCCGGGCGCCAGGACATGATCGACGAGTTCTCCGCGGCAGCTCCGGGAGCCGTGTTGGTCGCGCAGATCATCGCCGGCGGCGTCGGCCTCAACATCCAGGCGGCGTCGGTCGTGGTGATCTGCGAGCCGCAGCTCAAGCCGACGACGGAGTGGCAGGCCATCGCCCGCGCGCGTCGGATGGGCCAGCTCGACGTCGTGCAGGTGCACCGTCTGCTGTCCGAGGACGGCGTCGATGCTGCGCTCGTGCGGATGCTCGCGCGGAAGACCAGGACCTTCGCGGACTTCGCTGCAGTGAGCGAGACGGCGAGCGCGTCGGCGCAGGCGTTCGACATCTCGGAGTCGCAACTCATCGCGCAGGTGCTCGCCGAGGAGCGTGCGCGGCTGGCAGGCGCCGTGGCGACGCCGGAGCCAGCTGTCTAACGGGCCGAGCCCTGACCCGCGGCGGCGAGCGCCGCCTCCAGGACGTCCTCTTCGATGATGGGGATGCCGTACTGCCGGGCCTTCCGTGCCTTGCCGGACAGGCTGTCGACGTCCGCTGCGATGAGCACCGCGGTCTTCTTCGTGACGTTCGGGGCCGACCGGATGCCGAGGCGTGCGAGGTCCGCCTCGATCTCAGGGCGGCTGCGACGCATCTCGCCGGTCAGGGTGACGATGCTCCCCTCCTCCAGGTCGATCGACGGCGACTCGACGGCTGCTGCGGTCGGCTGCTGGACCGCCGAGAAGGACCGAGCGCCCATGCGGGCCGGCTGCCGACTGTGGACCGCGTGCTCGAGTTCGTCGTTCGTCACCCCGAGCAACCGCGCGACTCGCTCGAGCTGGATGTGGTCCTGGATGGTCAGGACGCCGTCTGCCCAGACCGCTTCGACCAGGTCGCCGAAGTACCGCCGGTGCAGGTTCGCGCGAGCGGCCGCGTCCAGCCCGAACTCGGTCGCGTACGCGCTGAGTTGGTCGGCGTCACTCGCGGCGAGTAGGTCCTCGGACACCGCACGGTCGAGCACGGCCGCGTAGAGCGTCGCCTCCGCGCTGCCGTCGACGGCGGGCAGACGGTCCGTCGCCACGTCGACGCGGGTCCGGGTCGCCACGCCGGTCGAGCGGTTGCGCGCGATCCACGCCCGACCGCTGCGCGGGACTCCGGGCCACCGCTGCCCACCAGCCACGTCGCCCCAGGTCGTCCACCGCGGATCACGGCGGGACGATCCGATGTAGGCGCCGAGCAGGCGGGCGGTGGCGTGCGCGTCGGCGAGCGCCTCGTGGGCGTCGACGAGCTCGATGTCGTAGGCGCTGCAGCAGTCGGCCAGCTTCCGGCCGGACCCGGGGAGGAACTCCTGTGCGAGCCGCATCGTGCAGAGCGCACTGCTTGCTTGCTTCAGTGGCGAGCGGTGTCCGAGCCGTTCGAACTCGGCGCGCAGGAACCGCGCCTCGAACGAGGCGTTGTGCGCGACGACGACGCGACCCTGCAGACGGTCTGCCAGGTCACCGGCGACGTCCGCGAATGTCGGAGCACCCGCCATGTCGGCACCACGGAGGCGGTGGATGTGCACTGGGCCGAGGTCGCGGTTCGGGTTGACGACGGTCTCGAAGGTCTGCTCGACCTCGCCGTCCGGCGTGACGTGGACGATCCCGATCTCGATGATGCGGTGCCCGTACGACGGAGCGAGTCCGGTCGTCTCGAGGTCGATGACCGCGTAGCCGTTGTGCATCGTGCACTCCTCCTCAGCACCACGGTCCCGCGCGGCGCTGCACCATCATCACCGCGATGGTGACCCGCGGCGACCACCTGTTCGAGGGGCGTCCGTCCGAGCCCTCGGCCGAGCAGATCCAGCGCACGTTGCACGAGCGAACACGATCAACCGCGTGCTGAGCGGCTCACTCCTCGTCGACCGCGTTCGGGTCGACCAGACAGCCGCTCTCCAGCAGGACGTCCTCGGCGCGCTGCCCGATCGTCGCCCGCCCGTGCCAGTCGTCCGGCACGAAGAGGTAGCCGCCACCGCCGTCGTACCGCTGGTACAGCTCGTAGCCCTCGTCCCGCAGCAGACGGAGTGCGGGCTCGCTCATCCGGGTGCCTTCGGCGTCTGACCCCGCTCCGGACGGCGACGGGGACGCCGCGGTCGATCCGCCGTCGTACCACCACGAGTAGCGGACCATCGTGCCCACGTCGTGGTTGTCCAATCGGCAGGAGTCTGTCTCGACGTCCGCCGCCGGAGCCGAGCTGTCCCGGCCCATCGACGCGACGACTCGGTCGCCGAGCACGCGCAGCTCCTCCTGTGCCTCCGGGATCGTCCGCGCCGTCTCCCCGTCGGTCGGCGGCTGCGCACGCTCAGCAGCATCGGACGCCAGAGACACCCCCTGGACGAAGGGCAGCGGCAGGAGCGTGACGCCTCCGAGCGCCATGAGGAGCAGACACACGGTCGGACCGACGAGGCTGACCGACCGGCCGCCACGCGCCTCCCGACGAAGACTGACGAAGCCCCAGAGCGGTACCCCGAACCCGAGCGCTGCAGCGATCACGTAGGCGAGCATCATGCCCCCGTCCGACCACCGGCCCGACCACGGTCCTGCGGTCGATAGGATCGACGCCAGCGCCAACCACCAGCCGACGAACAGCGCGACGATGCCGCCCGCGATCCAGCCGCCGCCGTGCGTGCGGTGCCCGTGGTGCGGCGCACCGCCGCCCGCGGTTTCGTTGTCCTCCGCCATGCTTCCCCCTCGACTCAGTTCCACGTCCTGATCGCCACGACCAGCAGCAGCGGCACGAACCCGAGTCCGGTCCACTCCACGAGCGCGCCAGCGAGCAGTTCGTACACGGTGCACGCTGCCGCCACTGCAATGCCGTCGACCATCCCTCCCCCGTTCCCCGCACCCACCGTACTGACCGGCCGGCCGGGAGGCACCGCACCAGCCCGCCATGCGCCTCCCGTCCGCACCCAACGGACGGGAGGCGCGGCACCGGCGCGCACCGCGCCTCCCGTCCGTTCCATCCCCGGCCCACGCGGTGGTCCGGGTCAACCCCCACCGTCAGCACGCTCCTCGCGCGCCCATCGGTCGAGGAGCGGTTCCGCGCACTTGAACAGGAGGGCACCGATGCTGGCGGCCAGCAACGCAGACCATCCGCTGGCCAGGATCGGCAGGAGCAGCAACCACAGGAAGGCGAGCGACGTGGCCTCCGCTGCGAGGGCCCCTGCCCAGCGGTAGCTGCCGAACGGCCTCCTCGAAACCCGTTCGAGCGGGCCTCCGAACCAGATCGTCACCACCACTGTGACCATCAACCATCCCGCGACCAGAACCGGTGACACTCCCGCTCGGAGTCCGCCGAGGTCGGGGATGAGCGCCACCGAAGCCACACCGATCACCAACGGCGCGGTGACGACGAAGACCGAGGCCCCGAGGAACGCGATGAGGACCAGTTTCCCGCCGGAGCCGAGCGGCGGAAGGGAAGGTTCCTGGTCCATCGTTCGCGTTCCTTTCCGCGGGGACGTCCCGTAGGCACTGATACTCCACATGGTACGTCGTGCGTGCTGGTCCTCAGCCCTGCGGACCCTCGTCGGGTACGCTCCGCGGGTCCCGTCTCCGATCGCTACCCGATCGGCACGAACCGCGGCCCCTCGTACCCGTCACGCGAGACCTGCGCCGTGAAGTCCGCGAGCGACCGCACCCAGTGCCCCCGCTCCCCGTACAGCGCCTGGTACACGACGACGGGCTCCTCGGTCTCGACGTCCTTCGCGACGAGCACGACCTCGTACTCCCCGCCCTTGAAGTGGCGGTACCGGCCGGGCATCACGTCGCTGCTCATGCCCCCGATGCTAGGGCGACTCGACAGGACCGTCCCCGCCCATGACTGCCCCGCTCGAACCCGCCTAGGCTCGAACGGATGCCCGCTCCCCGCACGACCCGCCCCTCGACCACCTCCCCCGACGAGACCGCGCGCCACGACGCCGCTGCGGGCCGCGAAGACAAGTCCGGTCTCGGCGCCACCGCTCGTCCCGGCGCCACTGCCGGTCACGACGACACCACTCGCGACGGCTTCATCCGCGTCCGCGGCGCGCGCGAGAACAACCTCCGCGACGTCGACGTCGACATCCCCCGCGACCGCATCGTCGCCTTCACGGGCATCTCCGGCTCCGGCAAGTCGAGCCTCGCCTTCGGCACCGTGTTCGCCGAGGCCCAGCGCCGCTTCCTCGAGTCCGTCGCCCCGTACGCCCGCCGCCTCATCGCGCAGGGTTCGACCCCGCACGTCGACTCGATCACGGGCCTCCCACCGGCCGTCGCCCTGCAGCAGCGTCGCGGCGCCCCGAGCTCCCGCTCGACCGTCGGCACGCTCACGACGCTGAGCAACTCAACGCGCATGCTCTACTCCCGCGCCGGCACGTACCCGGAGGGCGCGGACCAGCTGTACTCGGACTCGTTCTCCCCGAACACGGTCGCCGGCGCCTGCCCGCGCTGCCACGGCCTCGGCGTCGCCCACGAGGTGACCGAGGCGTCCGCCGTCCGCGACCCGTCGCTGAGCATCCGCGACGGCGCGATCACGGCGTGGCCCGGTGCGTGGCAGGGCAAGAACCTCCGCGACGTGACGGCCGGCCTCGGCTACGACATCGAGCGTCCCTGGCGCGAGCTGCCCCAGGAGGACCGCGACTGGCTGCTCTTCACCGAGGAGCAGCCCGTCGTCGAGGTGCACCCGAAGCGTGACCGCGTCGCGAAGCCGTACAAGGGCCGGTTCTGGAGCGCCCGCCAGTTCGTGCTGCACACCCTCGCCGATTCGCAGAGCGAGACGCAGCGGAACAAGGTCCTGCAGTTCGTCGAGTCCGGCCCGTGTTCGCTCTGCGGCGGCACGGGTCTCACGCGCGCTGCACTCGCGGTGACGTTCGGCGGCCGGACGATCGCCGAGCTGAACGCGCTGCCGCTGTCCGGCGTCGCCGAGGTCCTCCGTCCGGTCGCCGAGCTCACCGACGCCACGGCGGCCACGTCCCGCACGTCATCCGGTGAACGGACCGAGGTCGCGGTCACCATAGCGCGCGACCTCCTCGGCCGGGTCGAGGTCCTCACCGGCCTCGGCCTCGGCTACCTCAGCCTCGACCGCGCCACCCCGACGCTCTCCCCCGGTGAGATGCAGCGCCTCCGCATCGCCACACAGCTGCGGAGCGGCCTCTTCGGTGTCGTCTACGTCCTCGACGAGCCGAGCGCGGGCCTCCACCCGGCCGACGCCGAACCGCTCGTCCAGGTGCTCGAGGACCTCCGCGCCAGCGGCAACAGCGTCTTCGTCGTCGAGCACGACATGCGCATCGTCCGCCGAGCCGACTGGATCGTCGACGTCGGCCCCGGTGCCGGCTCCGCCGGCGGCACCGTCCTCTACAGCGGCCCGGTCGACGGCCTCGCCGACGTCGAGGCGTCCGTCACCCGCCGCTTCCTGCAACCGCGTGCCTCCGGCCTGGAGGCCCGCCCTCCTCGACGACGGATCGGCACCCTGGAACTGCGGGGCGTGACGCAGCACAACCTCCGGGACCTCGAGGTCGACGTGCCGCTCGGCGTGCTCACCGCCGTCACTGGGGTGTCCGGGTCGGGCAAGTCGTCGTTGGTCGGTGGCGTCCTCGCGAACCAGGCCGCCGAGCACCCGCAGGTCAGCCGCGTGGTCGAGGTCGACCAGAAGCCGATCGGCCGGACGCCCCGCTCGAACCTCGCCACCTACACGGGCCTGTTCGACGCGGTCCGTGCCGCGTTCGCCGCGACGGACGACGCGAAGGCCCGCGGCTGGACGGCCGGCCGGTTCTCGTTCAACGTCGTCGGCGGCCGGTGCGAGGTCTGCCAGGGCGAGGGCTCGGTGTCGGTCGAGCTGCTGTTCCTGCCCGGCAGCTGGGCTCCGTGCCCGGAGTGCCACGGCTCCCGCTACAACGACGAGACGCTCGAGGTCCGCCTCGACGGCGCGACGATCGCCGACGTCCTCGGCATGACCGTGGACGAGGCCACACCGTTCCTCGCCGACCTCCCCGCCGCCGCACGTGCCCTGGACGCCCTGCAGCAGGTCGGCCTCGGCTACCTCCGACTCGGGCAGCCCGCACCGGAGTTGTCCGGCGGCGAGGCGCAGCGCATCAAGCTCGCGACCGAACTCCAGCGCGCCCGCTCCGGCCACACGCTGTACCTGCTCGACGAGCCGACCACGGGCCTCCACCCGGCCGACGTCGAGCGCCTCACCGAGCAGCTGTCCCGCTTGACGGACGCGGGCAACACGGTCGTCGTGGTCGAGCACGCGATGTCCGTCGTCGCCGCGGCCGACCACGTCATCGACATGGGTCCGTCCGGCGGCGACGAGGGCGGTCAGGTCGTCGCATCGGGTACGCCCGCCGAGGTCGCGGCTTCCCCGTCGAGCCGCACCGCGCCGTACCTCCGCGCCGAACTCGAGGGCTGACCGCCGGAGTCCTCCACAGACGGCATGGAGTCTCCCCGAGGGGCACCACTCGCTCGGTACCGTCGCGGCATGCAGCACTGGGACGCCGACGAGGAGCGCAGCCGCCACATGGCCCGGTTCGGACGCCGTGACACCGCGCCGGAGCTCGCCCTGCGCCGTACCTTCCACGCCCGCGGCCGTCGGTTCTTCGTCGACCGCCGGATCAGCGTCCGGACACGAGCGCGTGCTGACCTCGTGTTCCCCCGTGCCCGCGTCGCGGTGTTCGTGGACGGCTGCTTCTGGCATTGGTGCGAGGAGCACGCACACGTGCCGAAGGCGAACGCCGAGTTGTGGCGCACGAAGCTGCTCGCGAACCGGCAGCGCGACGCCTGGCACGACGCCGTCCTCCGCAGCGAGGGCTGGAGGGTCATCCGCGTCTGGGAACACGACGACGTCCAGACGGCCGCGGACACGATCGAGGCCGTACTCGACCGCTGGCACCGGATCACAGGCGGTGGTCGGCAGCGGCCACCGCACCCCTGCCCGGTTGTCAGCCCGCAGCGGCGAACGCCTTCCGGGCCCCGGTCGCGTCCTCCGCCGGCGGCCGCCCGTACGCCTCCCGGTAGTCCCGCGAGAGATGGGACGCTCCGGCATGGACGGTGCGACGCTCGACGTCGACGGTGGCATCGCGGCGACCCGCCTCCGCTGACGCACGACGAACGGACGGGAGGCCCGGCACCAGCTGGTGTCGGACCTCCCGTCCGTCAGTCGGTCACGACAGTTGCGTCACCAGGTGAGGACGAAGCGACCCCGCGTCCCGCCAGCTTCGAGGCGTTCGTGCGCCTCCGGCGCCCGCTCTGCCGGCAGGACCTCGGCCACCCGGGGCACGATCGTGCCGCTCTCGACACCATGGCGCAGCCGCTCGAGCTTGTCGAAGGACCGGTACTCACTGAACACGGACACCCGCTCGAACCGGATGCCGGGTGCGCCGTTGCCCTCCCAGCCGCGAACGTCGACGAACACACCACCCTCGCGGATGGCCGGGACGACGGTGTCGCGCTGCAGGGCGCAGTCGAACAGGGCGTCGACCCCCTCGGGCACGACGGCGCGCACGGAGGCAGCGAAGCCGTCCCCGCGCGGCACGATGTGGTCCGGCCCGAGCGAACGGACGAGCGCCTGGTCCTTCTCGGAGCTGTCCGCGATCACGGTGATGCCGACGGCCTTCGCGAGCTGCACGACGTAGTTGCCGAGGAGCCCGGCGGCGCCGGTCACGGCGAGCGTCTGCCCCCGCTCGAGCCCGGCGAGCTCGAGCATCTGGATGGCGGTGAGCCCGTTCATCGGCACGGTGGATGCTTCCTCGATCGTGGTCCCGCGCGGGATCCGCGTGAACGACCCGACCGGGGCGACGAGGTACTCGACGTACGCACCGCCGTGCCCGGTGAGCGGGAGGGCGATCGCCATGACCTCGTCACCGACAGACCACCCCTCGACGTCCGGTCCCACCTCGTCGATGACGCCCGCGGCATCCATCCCGGGCACGTACGGAGCCGTGGCCTTCGAGCTGTCGCGTTCCCCCGCCCGCACCCCCGTGTCCGTGGGGTTGACCGCGAATGCCCGGACGGCGATGCGGACCGAGCCGGCACCGGCGTGCACCTCGGCTACTTCATGGACCGCGAGGGCCCGAGGCCCTCCGAACGTTTCGACTCCGACGACCTTCATGTCTCCGGTCTACCCGGAGTACGACACCGCCCGCTCAGCCGGCGTGTGGGGACGCGAAAGAGCCCCTGACCGGGGTGAGCATTGCTGCTCACCCCGATCAGGGGCTCGATCGTTCTGTAAAAAGAAGTCCGGCGGCGTCCTACTCTCCCACAAGGTCCCCCTTGCAGTACCATCGGCGCTGAGAGGCTTAGCTTCC